>DASVVV010000075.1:0-36768 GCA_036386375.1 Allosphingosinicella sp.
CGCGTCTGACCATTCCAATCATATGTGAGGTTTGGCCGATCGGGATTGGGGTTGAGGCAGTCTCCGAGCGTGAATCGTCGGCCCGTTTCGGGCTCCACGTTCGAGTAGTGGCTCTTGAGGTACGTTTCTGAATGATCCGCGTACGTCGGATTCCATGTGTATGTCTCGCCTCGATGATAGCTCAAGATAGTATCGTGTGACGAAGAGAAGCGCGTGTACGCATGGCTTTTCGTATTCGTTCGCTGCCAAATAAGTTCGTTCAGCAGCTTGTCGCCACCGAATACCCCATCCAGCAGCAGCTTCAGGTAATGTGAAGCGGTTGGATCGCAGTGGAGGTACAGGCTCCCGGTGGGCTTCAGCACGCGGTGGAGCTCGATGAGACGGATCGCCATCATGGCGAGATAAGCCATCATGTCGTTGTCGCCCAGGAAGCCCCGCATCGCGCGAAGCAGTTCGGCGGCGTCGGTGTTCCCCGAGCGGATGACCTGGTCGAAGGCGTCCTCGGCCTTGTCGTTCCAGTGCCAGGTGTCCTCGAACGCCTCGATCTGTGCGTCCGACCCGTCGCCCGTCTTGGACTTGAACAGGATGTTGTAATTGGCGTTCGAGTTGAACGGCGGGTCGAGATAGACGAGGTCGACGCTCTCGGTCGCGATATGGTCGCGCAGCACGTCGAGATTGTCCCCGTAGAACAGCTTGTTGGTCATTCGCCCCTCTCGCCCTCCGCGACGAATCCTAGCCGTTCGCGCTGAGCCTGTCGAAGCCCTTTCTTGAAGCTTTTCCCTCGACGGCGCGCTTAAGGCGCCGACAGTCTCCCCGCTCCACCAGTCTCTCTCCGGCTGCCCACTTCGATAAGAGAATCTTGGAGCTGCCGGCCCCGTCCGCCAAAAAGCATTTCCAAAAACGCGCCTGATCTGGCAGTATCGTTCTATGATTGTTCTCGCGAATCCGGGTTCCGTCCACCACTTCACCGCCGATCGTCCCGGACCGCCGCGTGCGCGCGCTGTCGGCCGCGCGGACAGAAGTTCACAGGCGGCACGCCAGACCATGAACTTCATGAACTTTACCTCCACCGCGCCCCCTTTGCAGGGCCGGTCCCAGGGACGCCTCTTGGATATCCTCAACTTCCTCAACTTTTTTCCGGCGGCAGGGGGCGGATTGGACGCGGGTTCGGGCCCGAGATGACCGGCCTCGCTTCGGCCTCGCAGCTCCGCATGAGCTTCCTTCGCTATGCGCTCGTGACGGTGCCGCTGATCGTGCTGCTCGGCAGCGTGTCGGGGCAGGTGGCGGGCTCCGGCTACGGCAATCCCTGGTTCGACGCGCTCGAAAAGCCGGCGCTGATGCCGCCGGGATGGGTGTTCGGCGCGGTCTGGACGATCCTCTACATCCTCCTGGGCCTGGTGCTGGCGATGCTGCTCCACGCCCATGGCGCGCACCGGCGCGGGCGGGTCGTCGCGCTTTTTCTGCTGCAGCTGGCGATGAACTATGCCTGGCCGCCGCTCTTCTTCGCCTTCCACGAAGTGGGGGCGGCGCTGACGCTGATCGGGGCGATGATCGTTCTCACGCTCGCGCTCATCGTCCTCGCCTGGCCGATCCGGCGCTTCGCGGCGCTGCTGATGCTGCCCTATCTCGGCTGGCTGTGCTTCGCGGCCTTTCTGACGGCGCAGGTCGGCGCGCTCAATCCCGGCGCGGACGAGCTTGCGCCGCAGGGCGCGAGTACCGATATCGCTCTGTGAACAGGAAGGAGGGCTGAGCTCATGCAGTCCCAGAACCGGCTTTTCGACGATTTCGTCAAGGTGATGAACGGCGCCGCCGGCACCATCGCCGGCATGACCCGCGAGGCCCAGAATGCGATGCACGAGCGGGCGCGCGACTGGATCGGCGGCCTCGACATGGTCAGCCGCGAGGAATTCGACGCCCTGAAGCTGAGGGTCGAGGCGCTCGAGGCGGCGCTCGCCGCCGCGGCTTCCGCAACGCCGGGCGGCCCGGCCGCTGCGTCCCGCGCCCGCAGGAAACCCAGTGCCGCCGCGGGCGAAAGCGCGCCCGGCGGCGGGTGACGGACGGGTCACAATCCACAGCTATTTTGCCGCTTCCGCCCGGCCCGGCTTGCGCTCCGAGCGCCGCGCGGGCAGTTTGGCGGGAACAGAAGAGGACCGGGGAAGCCTCACGTGAACATGGACGAATATGAGCTTGAGCGCGAGGCGAGCGCGCCGATCGACATGCTCGAAACCTATTACAGCGCCTTGGGCTGGGCCTATGAGCGCAGCGGCGAGGACGAGATCGTCTCGACCTTCCAGGGCAGCTGGACCCAATATGAGCTGCGCGCCATCTGGCGCGAGGAGGATCATGTCCTCCAGTTCCTGGCGCTGCCCGACATCCGCGTCGCCGCCGACAAGCGCGAGCCGACCTACGAGACGATCGGGCTGATCAACGAGCAGCTCTGGCTCGGCCATTTCGAATTGTGGTCGGCCTCCGGGCTGGTCCTGTTCCGCCACGCCGCCTTGCTCGACGGCGACGAGGGCGGCGCGCTGACGCTCCAGCAGGCCGAGACTTTGGTCGAGGCGGCGATTGAGGAATGCGAGCGCTTCTACCCGGTCTTCCAGTTCGTTTTGTGGGCCGACAAGAGCCCGCAGGAAGCCATCGCCGCCGCTTTGATCGAGACCCAGGGCGAGGCGTGATCGGCACCGCCGTCATTCCCGCGAAAGCGGGAATCCAGGCTGCGCCCGAGCGGATCGCCAAGGTCATTTCGAGACGCTGGATCCCCGCTTTCGCGGGGATGACGCCGTAGATGGCCGATCCCCTCCTCCCCGGACCGCTGTGGCTGGTCGGCTGCGGCAATATGGGCGGGGCGATGCTCGGCGGCTGGATCGCGTCCGGCGTCGATCCGGGACATGTCAGCGTCGTTCGCCCGAGCGGGAGGAGCGTCGGTCACGGCGTGCGTGTGCTGGCCGATTATCCCGAGGACGAGGTGCCGGCTTTGGTGCTGCTGGCGATGAAGCCCCACCAGCTCGATCTCGTCGCGCCGGCGCTCGCGCCGATCCTCGATCCGCACACCATCCTGGTCTCGATCCTCGCCGGCGTCGAGCAGGCCTCGCTCCGCGCCCGCTTCCCGGCCCCGGCGACGATCGTCAGGGCGATGCCCAACCTGCCCGTGCGGCTCGGCAAAGGCGTGGTCGGGCTGTTCAGCGACAGCGACGACCTGACCGCGCGCGCCATCGTCACCGGGCTGGCGGCGGCGCTCGGCCATGCGGAATGGTTTGAGGACGAGCAAAGCTTCGAGCTCGCCGGGGTCCTCACCGGGGCCGGCCCGGCTTTCCTGTTCCGCTTCATCGAGGCGCTCGGGATCGCCGCGGCGGAGCTCGGCCTTTCCGCCGACCAGGCGGCGCGGCTCGCCACCGCAATGGTCGAAGGCGCGGCCGCGCTCGCCGCCCAGTCGCCGGAAGGACCGGCCGCGCTCGCCCGGCGCGTCGCCAGCCCGGGCGGCACCACCCAGGCCGGCCTTGCCGTGCTCGACGAGGATCGAGCGTTGCTCGACCTGGTCCAGCGGACGTTGGATGCGGCGCGCCGCCGAAGCCTCGAAATGGCCGCCGAGGCGAGGAACCAGCCGCGGCCCGAGTGACCCGCTGCCACGTTGACCGTTTCGCCCCCGCGCCTTATCCGCCGGTCATGGCAGACCCGCCTCCCTATCACGACCGCGACGGCTTCATCTGGTTCGACGGCAAGCTCGTGGCGTGGCGCGAGGCCGAGGTCCACGTCCTCACCCACGCCCTCCATTATGCCTCGTCGGTGTTCGAGGGGCAGAAGGCCTATGGTGGCGAGATCTTCAAGCTGACCGAGCACAGCACCCGCCTCAGGCGCAGCGCCGAGCTGCTCGGCTTCGAGATTCCCTGGAGCGTCGGGGAGATCGACGCGGCCTGTCGCGAGCTGCTCGATGCGAGCGGCCTTGCCGACGCCTATATGCGCCCGCTCGCCTGGCGCGGCTCGGAGCAGATGGGGGTCTCGGCGCAGCGCACGAAGATCCACCTCGCCATCGCCGCCTGGCCCTGGGGGCCCTATTTCGGCGAGGAGGCGATACGCGGCGGCGTTCATCTCGACATCGCCAAATGGCGGCGCCCGGCCCCCCATACGGCGCCGACCGCGTCGAAGGCGTCGGGCCTTTACATGATCTGCACGCTGTCGCGCCACGAGGCGCAGGCAAAGGGCTATGACGATGCGCTGATGTTCGATTGGCGCGGCCAGGTCGCCGAAGGTACCGGCGCGAACGTCTTCTTCCTGAAGGACGGCGCGCTGCATACGCCTGTGCCCGATTGCTTCCTGGACGGGATCACTCGGCGCACGGTTATGGATCTCGCGCGGCGGCGCGGGATTGACGTGGTCGAGCGGCCGATCTGGCCCGAGGAGCTGGAAGGCTTCGAGCAATGCTTCCTCACCGGCACGGCCGCGGAGGTGACTCCGGTGGCCTCGGCGGGTCCGTGGAATTTCGAGGTCGGCGAGCTGACGCTTCAGCTTCGCAAGGACTATCTCGATCTGGTCAACCGTAGGCTCGCCAACGCTTGACCCTTTCGATCCGCCGGGCGGCGTCTATATAGCCGGCTCGCGCCTTTCTGCTGGGGCGTCGCCAAGTGGTAAGGCACCGGTTTTTGGTACCGGCATTCGCAGGTTCGAATCCTGCCGCCCCAGCCAACCGAATCCTCATGGCCGCCTGAGTGCGCTGGTCGCTCTAGCCGTTCGATCCGACAAACCCACAGTCGGCCGCCTCACGGCGAGGGCGGCGGCTGGAGCGCAGACGGGAGAGGAGCGGAAGCCGAGCAGCGGGCGCTGGCCGCGAACCCAAAAATCTCCCGCTTCGGCCTGGTCCGACCAGGATGAGGGTTGCGGTTAGCGGAGCGGAGCCGCCGCCGCCTGAACCGACGCTTCCGTCGCCGGCGTGCGTGTCAGCCTCAGGGCCGCCAGCAGCCCGACGGCGGCGAAGGGAATGGCGATGGCGAAGGCCGCCGCGGCGACAGACGCAAAGTTGGCGGCGTTGACCCCGCTAGCGAATCCGGCGGCGTTGGCGGCCACGCCGGCCAGCGCCGCGCCGACCGCGCCGCCGGCATTGCGGACGACGCCGATGGCGCTCGAACCGCGCGCGCGGCCCGCTTCGTCGAAGGCGCCGATCACGCGCCGGCTGATGAAGGCGTAGCAAAGCCCGAAGCCGGCGCCGAGCAGGGCGCCCGCGGCCGCGATGGCGATCAGGCTGCCGGTTGGCGTGACCAGCGTCAGGGCGACGGTGCCGCCAAGGATCGCGGCGGTGCCGGCGACGATCAGGCGCGAACGCCATTCCTCGCCGGCGCCGGCGACGGCCAGCGCGGCCGCGGTCCAGGCCAGCGCTTCGGCGGCGACGACATAGCCGGCTTCGAGCGCGCTCAGCCCGCTGCTGAACTGGAGGAGGGCAGGGCCGTAGAGCGCGAAGCCGACGCCGGCGGCGCTGCTTGCGAAATAAGTGAGGTAGGCGGCGCGCAGCGGGAAGAAGGGGCTCGATGCCTGCTTCGGAAGGACGCGCGTCGACCGGCCGCTATCGTCCAGGATCGCGCCGGCGAGCAGGGCGATGCCGATTGCCGCGACAAGGGTCGCGCGGCCGGCCTCCGCCATCACGCCGGCGCTCGCCAGCGCGACGATGCCGGCGCCGAGGAGCACGAGCGGGCGCGCCGGCAGCGACGTCCCATCGGTGCGCGCCGCTTCGCTGGGGATCAGGAAGGCGGCGGCGGCCGTGAACAAGCCGGCCTGGGCGGCGAACAGCCAGAAGACGCCGCGCCACAGGCCCGCATCGGCGAACAGCCCGCCGATCAGCGGCCCGGCCAGCGTCGCCACGCCCCAGAGGCTGGTGACGACCGCGAACACCCGGGTCAGGTGCCGCGCCGGGAACAGCATCGCCAGGGCGACGTAGATCAGGCCGACCAGCCAGCCCGCAGCGCAGCCCTGGAGGACCCGCCCCAGCAGGAACAAGGCGATTCCGGGCGCCAGTGCGCTCATGACGCAACCGAGCATGAAGGCGCTGCCGGCGATCATCATCGCGGCGCGAAGGCCGGTGCGCTCCGCCAGCCACCCCGCCGAGGCGCCGGCGACGACGACGCCGGTAAGGAAGCCGGCGGCCGCCCAGCCGAACCAGGCGAAGGCCGACAGCGAGCCGCCGACGCTCGGCATGATCGTCGCCGTCACCAGCGCGTCGGCGGCGATTACCCAGTCGGCGAGGACGATCAGGGCCAGGACCGGCGCCCGCCCCTCGCGGAGCAGGTCGCGCCAGCCGGCATCGGCTTCCGCGTCGCTCGCCATGATCCTCCTGCCTCTCCTCAGCCCTTGCCAGCCAAAGCCTTGTGCAACCTCAACCTAGGCTGAGGTCAAGCGGATAAATGGCGGCCGCGCTCCGACTCAGGCCGCCATCGCGCGGCTGTCCGCCGGCGCGGCCGCCTCGGCCGGCGCCTCGAGGTCGAGCTCGAAGAGCCGGCAGGGCGCCTCCTCGCCGCGGCCACGGCTGAAGCGGCGGACGACCGCCCCGGTCGGGCGGAAGCCGAGCTTGGCGAGCACGCGACCGGAGGCGGGATTGTCGAGGAAGTGGCCCGCCTCGAGCCGTTTCAGCCTGAGCGCGTCGCGGGCGATGCCGACGATCGCGCCGCCCGCCTCGGTGGCGATGCCGCGGCCCCAGAAGCGCCGCGCGATCCAATAGCCGAATTCCGGCTTGCCGTCGTCGGTACGGCCGAAGCCGATGCTGCCGGCAAGGCGCGGCGCCCCGTCGGTGCGAAGGAAGATCAGCCAGCGCGCGTCGAGCGGGTGGGCGGCTTCGCGCGCGAGGAAGCTCTCGGCATCCTCCAGCCGGTACGGCCACGGCGCGCGGGCGAGATTGCGCACGATGCCTTCGTCGCAAATCGCCTCGTAAAGCGCCGGCGCGTCCTCGCTCCAGCCGGGCCGAAGCAGCAGTCTTTCCGTCCTCGCGAACATCACGCTTCCCCTTCACTTCGCCGCCGCCGTCCCGAACTGGGTTTGGTCGGGCGACATTTTCGTGAGGGAGAAAAAGAAAGAGAGGAGCCGATCCTCCTTGGGGCCGGCTCCTCTCCCTCACTTACGGATTCCTGGTGGAAAATCCCGGGGCCGCCCCTTGCTGGGCAGCCCGTCCTCGACTGCCCTTATTCGGTCGCGCTGGTCGGTCGCATCTCGACATGGACGAACTTGCGGCCGAGCTTGCCGTCGCGAAACGCGACCTGGCCGTCGGTCAGCGCAAAGAGGGTATGGTCCTTGCCCATGCCGACGCCGGTGCCCGGATAATAGCGGGTGCCGCGCTGGCGCACGATGATGTTGCCGCCGACGACATGCTCGCCGCCGAACTTCTTCACGCCTAGGCGCTTGCTCTGGCTGTCGCGGCCGTTGCGCGACGAGCCGCCTGCTTTCTTATGTGCCATGACGTCGTTCTAACCTCTGATTTCTTCAGGCTTCGTTATCAGAAACAGGCTTCTTTGTCGAAGCCTTCTTCTTCGGCTTGGGGCTGTCGGTCTGCTCCGACGCGGTCGGCTCCGTCTTGGCCGGAGCGTCGGCCGAGGCGGCCGCGTCGGCGCCGGCCGTCTCCTTGCGCGCCTTCTTCGGCGCCGGGCCGTCGGTCATCGGGCTCTCGGCCCCTTCGATCTTGGCCGGACCTTCCGAAGGGACCGGCGCGGCGTCCGCGGCGGCGGGCGCGGCGGGCGCGGCGTCGGCGGCCGGCGCGGCCTTGGCGGCCTTCGCCTTCTTCGGCGCTTCGGCTTTCTCGTCGCCGACGGCGAGGATCCTCAGGATTGTGTGCTGCTGGCGGTGGCCGCGCTTGCGGCGGTAATTGTGGCGCCGTTTCTTCTTGAAGACGGTGACCTTCTCGCCCTTGGCCTGGGCGATGATCTCGGCCGAGACGGTGAGGCCGTCGGTCGGCTTCAGGTCGCCGCCGTCGCCGGCGAGCAGGATGTCGCCCAAAGCGACCTTGTCGCCCGCCTCTCCGGCGAGCTTCTCGACGACGATCTTGTCTCCGGCGGCGACGCGATATTGCTTGCCGCCCGTGCGCACGATGGCGAACATGGGCCTTGTCCAATCGGTTCGATGCATTGATCCGCGCCGGCTTGGGGCAAGCACGGGAGTGCGGCTGCTACCGAGCGAGCCTCAAAGTGTCAACCGAGCGGCGGCTAGTGGCGCCGTTCGGGCCTCAGGCGGTAGCGGCCGTCGCGATACGCCTCGAACATGCCGGCTATGGCCGGGTGGTGGACCGGGCCGCCGCGCTGGTCGGGGATGAGGTTCTGCTGGCTCACATAAGCGAGGTAGGAAGACTCGCCATTCTCGGCGAGCAGATGGTAGAAAGGCTGGTCCTTGGGCGGGCGCAGCGCCTCGGGGATCGCCTCATACCATTCCTCGCTGTTGGCGAAGACCGGATCGACGTCGAACACGACGCCGCGAAAGTCGAACAGCCGGTGGCGCACGACGTCGCCGACCGAGAAACTGGCGTGGACGATCGGCGGCGCGACCGGATCGCGGCGGCCGTCGGCGACGGGCTGGTTGCGGGGCGCGTTCATCGCCGCCATATGTAGGCGCGCCGCCGCCGGCCGACAAGCGAGGCTCCTTGGCAAGGGGAGCGCGCTGGGCTAGGGCGCGCGGCGCTTTCGACCGGCCCCTCCTTGGCAGGGGCCTGCTCGCCAGCAGCGGAGAGGTGCCGGAGCGGTCGAACGGGGCGGTCTCGAAAACCGTTGTGCCCTTACGGGTACCGAGGGTTCGAATCCCTCCCTCTCCGCCAGCTGGGCGGTTGACGGCCGCTTCCGCTGTTCGTCTGAGGTGACGGATTTCGTGCTTCGGATTGGATCCGCGGCGGCTTTCGGAGGCCAGCTTGCGGCCCTGGAGGATCGGCGGTCCGGCCGGCACGCTTGCGCTTATTGCCGCAATCGAGCCGCGCCGGACGGCAAGGGCGCCGCCGCCGGCTCGGCGAGCTGTCGGCGGAAATAAGCGACGGTCCGGGCGATACCCTCATCGAGGCCGACCCGCGGGCTCCAACCCAGGACTTCGCGGGCGAGAGCGATGTCCGGCTGCCGCCGGCGCGGATCGTCGGCCGGAAGCTCCCGGCGCTCGTAGGAGACCGCGCAGCCGGTATGCTCGGCGATTTTCTCGGCGAGGCGGCGGACGGTGATCTGCTCGGGATTGCCGAGGTTGATCGGGCCGGTGAATTCGGGCGGGCTTTCCATCAGCCGCACGAGCCCGTCGATCAGGTCGTCGACATAGCAGAAGCTGCGCGTCTGCTCGCCGTCGCCGTAGAGGGTGATCGGAGCGCCCGTCAGCGCCTGGACGACGAAGTTGGAGACGACGCGGCCGTCGGCCGGATGCATGCGCGGACCGTAAGTGTTGAAGATGCGCGCCACCTTGATGGCGAGGCCGTGCTGGCGCTGATAGTCGAAGAACAGGGTCTCGGCGCAGCGCTTGCCCTCGTCGTAGCAGGAGCGGGGCCCGACCGGATTGACGTTGCCCCAATAATCCTCCCGCTGCGGGTGGACCGCCGGATCGCCATAGACCTCGCTGGTCGAGGCCTGGAGGATGCGGCAGCCGAGCCGTTTGGCGAGGCCGAGCATGTTGATCGCGCCATGGACGCTGGTCTTCGTCGTCTGGACCGGGTCGTGCTGGTAATGAACCGGCGAGGCCGGACAGGCGAGGTTGTAGATCTCGTCCACCTCGACGTAGAGGGGGAAGGTGACGTCGTGGCGCATGAACTCGAAGCGAGGGTCGTGGATGAGGTGTTCGACGTTGCGCTTGCTGCCGGTGAAGAGATTGTCGACGCACAACACCTCATGGCCGTCGCCGAGCAGCCGCTCGCACAGATGCGAGCCGAGGAAGCCGGCGCCGCCGGTGACGAGGATGCGCCTGGACCCGCCGAAACGCCGGTCGGGCGGGCTCGAAGGTGACGGCACGGGGCTTCGCTCCTGAACGATGAAGGTCGGGGACACCTAGACCGGGCAAGCGCGCAAGGTCTAGGCGGGATCGGCATGCGATTGCTAAGCCGCGCGGCCCCGTGCGATGGTGCAACGGGGCTCTCGCGGGGGAGAAGAAGCTTGCGGCTGAGCGTGGTCATGCCCGTGCGCGACGTCGCTCCTTATGTCGAGCGGGCGATCGCCAGCATTCTCGGCCAGAGCTTCGCCGACTTCGACTTCGTCATCGGCGACGACGGCTCCACCGACGGCACCCGCGACATCGTCCGCCAGTGGCGCGAACGCGACCGCCGGATCCGCATCGTCGAGTCCGACGAGCGGCTCGGCCCGGCGACCAGTTCGAACTGGGTGGTCGGCCATGCCGAGGGCGACGTCGTCGCCCGCATGGACGGCGACGACATCTCCCATCCCGACCGCCTACGCCGCCAGCTCGAAGTCCTGGCGCGGCACGCCGACGCGTGCCTGGTCGGGTCGCTGTGCGAGATGATCGACGATGACGACCGCTGCATCCGGCCGCGCGACCGCTGGCCGCTGACCCGGGGCGGGCCGTTCGCGCCCTTTCCGCACGGGTCGATCATGTTCAGGCGCGAAGCCTTCGCGCGCGCGGGCGGCTACCGGGTCGAGGCGGACTTCTGGGAGGATCTCGACCTCTACCGGCGGCTGGAGCGGCTCGGCAGCCTGCTGGTTCTGCCGGCGCCGCTCTACCGCCATCGCGCCTCGCTGCTCAGCACCCGGCTGATCTCGGATCAGCAGTGGGTGGAGGCCTCGGTGGACCGGATGTACCGCGCCGTCACCGGCGCGCCGCCGCCGCGGACCGAAGGCAAAAGGCTGCCGCGCGTCTTCGTCTCGCTCGGCTCGACCCGGCTTTGGGCCGGGGAGTCGCCGCGCATGCTGCGGCGGCTGCTGCGGCGCGCCGAGCTGCGGTTCGACCGCGAGACTTTGCTGTCGCTGACCTGGTCGGCCTGGGGCGCGATCAGCCCGAAAAGCCTCCGCTTCGTCCTTCGTAGCCTGGTGGGGCTGCGCGACCGGCTGGCCGGCCGCAAGATAAGCGAGGATGCCGTCTATCGCTGGACCTGCGGCGGAGGCGGCGGCGAGGCCGGCGCGGCGGCCGTCGAGGCCGGCTCGAGGGCCGCCGCCTGACGGTCATTCGCGGCGAAGGTAGCCGTCGACGTTCCAGGTCACGTTGCGCCCGAAATGGTCGCAATAAGAGCGGTCGATCGCGTAGCGCCCACGACTTTCCGCGAGAAAGGCGTGGATCGCTCGAAGCGGGCCGCCGCCATAATCGGCCGCCACCCGCATGTCGGAGAGGATGCCGTCCTCGATCACGATATATTCGCCGGGGCGCAGCCACGGATCGAAGAAGCGGAGCACCGCCAGGCTCGTCTCGAAGCGGTGGTCCGAATCCTCGACGATCAGCCACGGGCGCGGCAGCTGCGCCAGCATCGCATCGCCGAAGGCGCCCTGCAGGTCGCGGGCGTCGCCCTCGAGGAAGCTGATCCTCGGGTCGGCCGGCCCGGAGGGCGGCGTCAGGTCCACCGAATAGACGTGAGCGGCGCAGCCGATCGCGGCGGCGGTGTCGGCGAACCAGAGCGCGCTGCCGCCAGCATTGGACCCGATCTCGATGATTGTGCGCGGCCGGAGCCGTTCGATCAGCATCGGATAGAGGGCGAGGTCGAACGGATTCTTCCAGGTGGGAAGGCCGCGATAGCTGTAGCTCATGACGCCGCTCTGGATCGCCATCAGCAGCTCGTAGGGAATGGCCGACCCCGACCCGCTACGGACCTCACGCATCGGCGAACCTTTCAAGATAATCGGCCTTGGCGGCGCGCAGGATCTCGGCCTGCTCGCCGCGGAACGGCCGGGCCGCTTTGTCCATCAGCGCCAGCTTCGTCTCCGCCGGGAAGGATTCGAAAAGCTTCGGCCTGAGGCTGCCTGGCTCGAACGGCTTCTTCAGCAGGAAGGCGACCGAGTTGAACTGGGTGTCGCACAGCATCCTGAACTCGTCGGTAAAATAAGCCATGGTCGCGTGCAGCCAAGCCGTGCCGCGGCCATAGAGATAATCCTGCTGGACAACGATCGAACGGCCCGGGATCAGGCGGGGGAACATCTGCTCGACGATCCAGTCGCAGACGCTCCAGTGCTTGGCGATATCGATGAAGAGGATCTCGATCGGCTCGCCGCTCCAGCGGCCGTCGGTGATGTCGCCTTCATGGACCTCGATCAGTGCGCGGAACGGCGCGACATTGGCCTCGAACAGCGCCCGCGTCGACGCGCCGGCTTCCACGTCGAGGGGGAAATAGATCCCCCGCGTCCAGTCCTCGACCTTGAACAGGTCGTAGGAATGGATCAGCGGGCATTCCGGAAGGCCCCGTCGCGCCAGATTGTTGCTGAGGCCGCTCGCCAGCGCGGCCGTGGAGCCGCCGAGGAAGCAGCCGGCGTCGACGATGAGTCCCTCCAGCCGATAATATTCTTCGGCGAGGAATTCGAGCAGCCGGAGCTCATGCTCCATCAGCATTGTCGGCACGTCTTCGGATGCGCTCGGGAGCGGGCGCGCGCGCCAGTCGCCGCGGCGCAGCTGGGCGAGCGGGGAGCGTCCGCCGAGTCCGACCTTGTCGAGCAACCTCATGGGCGGACGAAAACCACCTGATAGGTGTTGGCGTTGCGCTGAATCCTGCGGTCGGTCCGAACCGAAAAACGCGTCCAGAGGTAGACGAGCGGCCAGACCACGGCCCGCCAGACCCGGCCCTTTTCCAGCGCGATCTCCCAGGCAATCCAGCCCAAAGTCTGGGCGGCCGAGTGGACCGGCGCGACCGCCACCGCCTCCAGGCCGGCAAGCTCGCCGAGCTCGACCAGGCCGTCGCGGGTGAAGCGGCGGAAATCGAGCGGGCATTCGTGGAAGGGCTGCAGGAACGGCACGGCGAGGACGGCATGGCCGCCCGGCTTCAACACCCTGGCGAGCTCCTCGACGACGCGCTGGACCGACGCGACATGCTCCAGAACCGCGTTACAAAGGATGGTGTCGAACGCCCCGTCGGCAAAAGGCATGGATTCTAGCGGGCCGATGACCGCTCCGGGGAGGTCCGAGGCGATGTCGTAGCTGGTCAGTTGATCCACGCCGACGCTTCGGAAATAGTCCGAAAGATCGCGGTTGCCGCAGCCGGCGTTGAGCACGTGGCCGCGAAAGTAAGACGCGACCGGTGCCAGCTCCCATTCCAGCGGCTGGAAGTGGACGGGGCCGCTGCGCGGGTATTTCGGCCTGTCCTTCATCGTTTCGGCAAACGCCCCTGTCACGAAGAATGCTCTAGGTGCGCTCGGGGCCATGTCAATCGGCGGGCCCGGCGACCCGCAGCCAAAAGTTCGAGACAGAGGCCGATCAGTGGGTTAGCAAGCCCGCTCTGAGGGGAAGCGAGCGACGTGAGCGATCAGGCGTTCCGGGTAAAGGCCGACGAGCTGCCCGATGGCGACTATGTGTCACCCGGGCTGGAGGTGGTCCGGCCCGACCGCTGCTTTCCGCATATGGTGCGCGGCGATCCGCAGCCCCATCCCTGGCCCTATCTGCGGCGCGAGGTCCCCCACAATTGGTATGTGGACGAGCGCGAGCCGCTGATGGGTTTCATCAACCGCGACGAGGCGACCGTCCTCCATAATATCGCCAGGTCGTTCGCCGGCTGGCCGGCGCTGGAAATCGGCTGCTGGCGAGGCTGGTCGACCTGCCACCTGGCGCTCGGGGGGGTCGTGCTCGATGTCATCGATCCGGCGCTTCGCGACGCGCAGCATCGCGGCGAGGTCGAGGCGATGCTGAGCTGCGCCGGCGTCGACGGGAGGGTGCGGCTGCATGCCGATGAGAGCCCCGATGCCGTGGCCCGGGTGGCCGGCGACGAAGGGCGGCGCTGGCGCCTTTTCTTCATCGATGGCGACCACGAGCCGATCGGGCCCGAGCGCGACGTCGAGGCTTGCCTTCCATATGCCGACCCCGACGCCGCCTTCGTCTTCCACGACCTCGCTTCGCCGCATGTCGCCGAGGCGCTGCGCCACCTCGAGGCACGCGGATTCCACGTGCTGATCTACCAGACCATGCAGATCATGGGCATCGCCTGGCGGGGCCGCGTGCGGCCGATCGAGCATGTCCCGGATCCCGCCGTCCCATGGCAATTGCCGCATCATCTGGTTGGCTTTCCCGTCTCCGGCGTCGAGCTTCCGGGCTATCCCGCCGGGCTGAGGAAGAAGGTGGCCGAGCAGGAGGCCAGGATCGCGCTGCTCACCGAAAATCCGCCGCTCCGCGCGGTCATGCGCGGCGTCGCCGACCGGCTGTCGCGGCGGGCGAAGCGCCTGTTTTCCGGCAAGGCCTGACGGCCCGGCATGGACGCGCAGACTTCGTCCGGTCCCGAGCGCGCCCGCGATCGGGCGCCGGCGCGGCCGTCGGTCTGCATCGTCACCGGCGAGCTGGTCGGCCCATTCAACAATGGCGGCATCGGTACTTCCATGACCGGCCTTGCCCAGACCCTCGCCGAAGCCGGATTCCCGGTCACGGTGCTGTACACAGGCGGCAAATGGTCATCAGAGAACGAGCGCGACCGCTGGCAAGCGCTTTACCGGACGATCGGCATCGACTTGCAGTGGTTGCAGGCGCGGGACGCGTTTCATCTCGCGGGCCCGCTCGCCGAGTGCAGCTTCCTCGCCCCTTACATGGTCTACGAGCATTTGCGCGGCTCGCGCTTCGACGTCATCCACTTCAACGATTGCACCGGCGAAGGCTTTTACTGCCTGACGATGAAGCGGCTCGGCATCGCTTTCCAGGACAGCTTGCTGATGGTGGGCCTGCACAGCCCGTCGCAGTGGATCTTCGAGCTCAACCGGATCCTGCCGGACCGATTGCTTTATTCCGCGTTCAACTTCGCCGAACGGCTCAGCACGGGACTGCCCGATCTGCTCTGGTCGCCGAGCCGCTACCTGCTGGAGTGGGCTCACTCCCGTGGGTTCGCCTTCCCGGACCGCAGGCTTGTCCAGCAATATGCCATTCCATCGCTGCCGCTGTTCGGAGACGGCGGGGCGGCGCCCGTTGCGGACGGCGAGCGAGGGCGGATCGAGCCGACGGAAATCGTCTTCTTCGGCCGGCTGGAGGAGCGCAAGGGCATTCGTACCTTCTGCGCCGCCCTCGACCGCCTGGAAGAGCTGCTTGCCGAGCGCGGCCTCCAGGTGACCTTCCTCGGCAAGGTCGGCACGGTCGGGGAGGGGGACGCGGACCGCTTTCTGAAGCGGGAATCGACGCGGTGGCGGTTCCCATGGCAGGTCATATCCGATTTCGGCCAGCAGGAGGCCATCGCCTACATCCTCGCGCGCAAGGCCGTGGCCGTCATGGCTTCGCCGGCCGACAATTCACCCTGCACCGTCTATGAAGCGCTCACCTTCAAAATGCCGTTCCTCGCCGCGCGGACAGGCGGCATCCCCGAGCTGATCCTGGAGGAAGACCAGCCCGCGGCGCTGTTCGAATACTCGGCCGAGGCCCTCGCGCAGCGGCTCGCCGAGATACTCCGCAATGGGCTCGCCCCGGCGCGGCCGGCGCAAAGTCAGGAGGAGAGCCGGCGCCGCTGGGTCGCCCTGTTCGAAGAGTGGAAGTCGCAACTCCCTCCGCCGCCTTCCCGCCGGCCACTCGGCGCCGGGCTCACCGTCGTCATCGAACATGACAAGCGGGGAAACCTTCGGCGCACGCTCGACTCACTGCCGCCGGAAGGGCTCGGCCGGATCATCGTCATCAACAGGTCGGGGCTTCCCATCCCCGATAGTCACGGGCTTACGCCCGTCGTCGAGCTCGGGCAGGACGATCCGCTGCGGCTTGCCCGCGAGATCGCAGGGTCCGGGGCCGCGACACTGCTGCTCATCCACTCAGGCCTGGCGCTCGACGCGGGGCAGCTAAGGACGCTGCTCGACGCACTCGCAACGCCGGACGTCGATGCGTTGGTCCCCGCCATCGCCGACGATCCGGGATCCCGGCCCAGGATCATCCCGCCGCTCGGCGGCAGCCAGAGCTTCTGCTTCTATGAAGGCGCGGTGCCGGGCGGAATGATGCTCGCCAGGGCCGACGCGCTGCTTAAGGTCGCGGGAACGATCGTCGCGCCCGAAGCGGATTTTTTCGGAATGGCCGACGGGGCCGTGGTCGGGGGGCTGGCGATCTGGCCCTATGCCGAAGTTGCCGCGACCGCCGCCGAGCCGCCGCCGCGCAGCCCGGAGCGACGGCGCTCGCCGGAGCGGGTCGCCGGTTATGACCGCGCCACCGGCACCGAACGTTTTTACATCGCTTCGATCGCGCAGGCGGCGTTCGAGCCCGAGGCGGCGGCGATGGAGCGGTTGCGGCGCCTGCGGGAGCTCCTCTTGCGGCGAGGCTTCGGCTGGACCGTCCGGCTTGGGAGGACGATGCTGCCGCGCCCGCTGCTGATCGCCGCGGCGCGACGCTTCGGCGGCCGGTGACGGCGCCGGCTAGGCCGCCTTCTTACCTTCCGAAGCCATAGCCGCCCCGAGCTGCCGCGCCCAATCGGCAAGCGCCCGACTGCCCCGGAGCGGCGATTCCGGCGGCCGGACCGTGGTCCACAAACGCGCCACGATACCGCTGTCCAGCTCTGCCGAGCGGGCGAAGCGCTGCAGAAAGTCGCGCTGCTCCGGCGACAGGCTGCCAGGCGCTGACATTTTGCCTTCTTCGAGGTCCGACTTCAGGCCGATCATCAGCCGCAGGCATTTCTGCCATTCCTTGCGCGGAAGGGCGCGCTTGCTGTCGCCGACGAAGCCGCGCCTTTCAAAGATGTGCTGGGCGAGCTCGAGGCGGCCCTGGAAACTTCGATAGGCCTGGCCGCCGACGCCCAGCTCAGAGGTCACGACGCGCGGATCGTCGAAGGCGTCGACCCTCACCAGCTCGTCATGGAGGGCATCCAGCGCTTCCAGGTCATGATCCTCGAACATGTTGCCATTGGTGCGGCTGAGCGAGCCCAGTTGGGCGATCAGGCGGATCGTGTCGAAGCCAAGCTCGCGGGCGAGCGAGACGGCACGTCCGATATCGGCGACATTGTCTTTCTGGACGGTGTAGTTCCAGGTGATCGACCGGACCTCGCCCGAATGGCGCAGGCGGGCGAGGAAGCGCATGTTCTTCTCGACGACCGGCCATTTGGCGCCGATGCGGATCTTCTCGTAAATCGCCGACGAGGCGCCGTCGGCGGAGATGGTGACGTTCGCGAAGCTATTGTGGCGAATCCGGTTCCACAGCTTGTCGTTCAAATGCGTAAGGTTGGTGATGAAGGCGACCTCGACGCCGGCGGAGCTGAACGTGTCGGATTCGAGCAGGCGAACGACGTCCGCCATGATCAGTATCTCGCCTGCTCCGGAGAACCAGACCTGCTCGAGCGATCCGAGCTGGACGGCCTCCTTGAGGTCCCCGATCGCCTGCTTCACCTTGGCCGCGTTGGGAAGGATCTTCTCGTCGCGGCACATCACGCATTCGAGATTACAGCCCCGGTCAATGTCGTGATACATGCGAAGGGGACCGTAATCGACGACCGTACGGCCTTCGTTGATGGCGGCGATGGCCGCGGGCGGCGGTTCGGAGGCCTGGCCGCCGGCCTGCAGCATGGGACAGACGTCCTCGCGGCAGGAGCGGGAATAGTCGCCGGCCAGGAATTCGCCGCGCATCCGCTGGTAGACCGGGCCGTTCCAAAGCTCTGCCAGGCTCTGGTCGGTCGTGCTTCCGGCGCGCTGGTCGCCTTTCAGCCACTGCCGAGCGCAACAGGGATAGACGGAAAAATCGTCGAACGCGGCGAACAGGCTGAACGGATGGTGGCATTTGAGCCGCCGTCGCTGGCCGCGGCCCCAGCTGTCGCTGAGGTGGATCGATCGGATCAGGACTTCCAGGGCATCGGCGTCGGCGTCGCTTCGGAAGACGAGCGTCAATTCCGCCGCGACGGGGACGTCCTTGAGCTCGACGGCGCTGTGCTGCCAGCCCTGCATCAGCTCCGCCCGGTCGATGAGCCTGTCTTCGTGGTAGACTTCGAGCCAGCCGGCCGCCCGGGGGAAGCGCAATTCGAGCTGAAGATAAGGGGCGGCGGCGAGCCGCTCGATCCGCGCCTCACCTCGGGTAAGCAGGATCGGGGTTCCCGCTTGGTGGTCGGTGGGCAGGTTCACCGTGGGGAAAAGAAAAAGATCGGTTTGGACGGGCGCGTCGCCGGGGTCGCCGCAGACGTCGAAGCCGGTCAGCGGGCGTACGCCGCTGAAGGCTCGTGCATCCGGCTCGGCGGAATTGCCCATGAACAGCTTACTCCCAAGACGAGATCGCGTCGGCCGCTCGCGAGCCGCGGAGGCGCGCTCTACCGATAGCGGAACCCGGCGAGGCCATTCAAGCCCCTGTCGAATCAAAGCAAATCCCCAACCTGACGCTTGAAGGTCCGGAACGCGGCCCAGGACAAGGCCGCAAGCGCCAGCGTCTCGGCCCAGAACCAGATCGCCCCGGTGGCGCCGGGGTGTCCCGCCTGCGGCCCGATCAGGGCCCAGCGATAGCCCTGGGTCAAATAGTGGAGCGGGTTGGCCGAGAGAATCCACTGCAGATGGTCAGGCACCAGGCTAGCCGGCCAGACGATCGGCGTCGCCCAGAACCACAGTATCATGAGCGGCGCGAGCAGGTGGGCGGCGTCCCGGAAGGCCACGTTCGCCAGCGCCAGCAGCGTCCCGGCCGCCAGCGCGAATAGGATGAGGCAGCCGGTGAAATAGAAGAGCCCGACGAGGTGCACGCCCGGCGGCTCGCCGAGGCGCCACAGGACCAGTAGCGCCGCGGCGACGATTGCGAGGTGCGCGGCCATCGCCGCAATCAGGCTGGAAACGGGCAGAAGCTCAAGCGGCATAACGATCCGCTTCACCAGCGGCGTATTTCCGGTCACCGATCCGGTCATTCCGGCAAGCGCGTCGTTGAGCGCGAACCAGGGGAGGATGCCGGCGATGAGCAGCGGCGCGAAGCCGGCGCCCGCTCCCGCCGAAATCCTCAAGCCGAGCCCGAACACGACCCAATAGAGGGCGATGGTGAGAAGCGGCAGCGCGATCGACCACAAGGCCCCCAGCGCGCTTCCCGCATAGCGCCGCCGAAGCTCGCGGCGCGCGAGATAGACGGCGAGGCTGAGGTTCGTGTCCGCTGGCAAGGGCGCGCGCGCGCTCATAATGGGGGCTTCGTGTCCGAAAGAATTGCGGTTCCAGCCTAGACCCGGCTGTGGCACCGTCAACGCCGAAGGGTAGTTTTCCAGCGCATGCATTCCGCCGCCACGCCTCTGCCGGAACCCCAGGGGGCGGTGATCGAGGCCCGAAACGTTTCGAAGCGCTACCGCCTCTATTCCTCGCCGGCGCAGAGACTGCGCGACACCTTGCTTCGCCGCTCCACCTTCACCGACCGTTGGGCGCTGCGGGGCGTCAGCCTGACCGTGCACAGAGGCGAATCGGTGGCGCTGCTGGGGGCGAACGGCGCCGGCAAGTCCACGCTGCTCGGCCTCATCGCGGGCACGAGCGCGCCGACCGAAGGCGAAATCAAGGTTGCCGGCGGGGTTGCCGCGCTGCTCGAGCTCGGCGCGGGATTCCACCCAGAATGGACTGGGCGCCAGAACGCCGAGCTTCACCTGCGCCTCGCCCGCGTGGGACGCGCGCGGCGCGCTCCGCTGCTCCGCGAGATCCAGGCGTTCGCGGATATCGGCGCCTATTTCGACCAGCCGCTGCGCACCTATTCGAGCGGCATGGCGATGCGCGTCGCCTTCGCCGCCGCGGCCTGCCTCGACCCCGACGTTCTCGTCGTCGACGAGGCGCTCGCCGTCGGCGACGCGGCTTTCCAGCACAAATGCTTTCGCCGGATCACCGAGCTCAAGGAGAAGGGACGGACGATCCTGCTGGTGACCCACCGGCTCGACCTCGTCCCGCAGCTTTGCTCGCGCGCGATCGTCCTCCACGAGGGGGAAGCTTTGTTCGACGGCCCGCCCGGAGCAGCGATTGCGCGCTATTTCGACACCGCTTTCAGCCGCCGGAACGGCAGTTCCGCGGCGCCCGGCGGCTCCGCCGCGGGGCCCGCGCTCAACCGCTATGAGGAGCGGGGGGGCTCCGGCGAGGCGCGGATCACCTCGATCACCATGGTCGAAGCAGGAGCCGCCGCCGTTGCGGCCGGGTCGACCGCCTCGTTCGTGATCGAGGCGGAGTTCGGAATTGCGGTCGATCGTCCGGTGGTCGGCTTTGCCGTGAGGACGCTCGAGGACGTCTTCGTCTATATGGTCAACACCGACATGATGGGCGTTTCGCTGCGCCCGGCCGAGGTCGGCGAGCGCCGGAGGCTCCGCCTCGACTTCCAGCCCAATCTCCCCTCGGGCTCGGTGTTCCTCGATTTCAGCCTGATGTCCGGCGACAGCGGCGAGCTCCATATCCTCGACATGCGGATGTCGGCGGTGAAGCTCGACGTTGCGGGGACCTCGCGCTTCGTCGGGCTCGTCGACCTCAGGGCGCGCCTGAGCGAACAGGAACCGGCGGCGGCGGACGGAGCCCGCCCGGATGGCTGAACCGCTCGTGACGGCGATCGTCCCGGCCTTCAACGCGGCGGCGACGCTGGCGGAGACGCTGCAGTCGGTGGCGGCGCAGACCTGGCGGGCTTTCGAATGCCTGATCGTCGACGACGGCTCGACCGACGAGACGGCCGCGATCGCCGAGGCCTTCTGCCAGGCAGACCGGCGCTTCACGCTGCTGCGCAAGGAGAATGGCGGCGTGGCTTCCGCGCGCAATCACGGTCTCGGCCGCGCCCGCGGGGAGTTCGTGGCGCCGCTCGACGCCGACGATCTGTGGCACCCGCATTTCCTCGCGGAGATGGTGGCCGAGGCGGTGCGCTCGTCCGAGCGGCCGGGCTTCGTCTTCTGCTTCTCGCGCTGGATCGACCCGCAGTCGCGGGTGGTGAAGACGGTCGTCTCGCACGCCGTGCGCGGCCGGGTCGGGCGGCGCTTCCTCTATTCGAACTTCGTCGGCAACGGCAGCGCGCTTTTGCTGTCGCGCGCGGCGGCGCTCGAAGCGGGCGGCTATGACGAATCGCTCCGCCGCCGCGGCCTGGAGGGCGCCGAGGACTTCCTGCTGCAGATGAAGATCGCGCGCCGCCACGACGTCGCCGCCGTGCCGCTCTACCTGGTCGGATACCGGCTCCGGCCCGGCTCGATGTCGAACGACGTCGAGCGGATGATCGGATCGGCCGAAGCGGCGATCGAAATCCTCGAAGCCGAAAGCGGGCGCCCCGAAGGCGCCGACAAGGCCTTGCGCCTCCGCGCGGGCGCCCACGCGCTCCAGCTCGCCTGGTACAAGGCGCTGACCCGCCGCTACGGCGCCACGCTCCGCCTGCTCGCCCGGGCCTACCGCCTCGATCCGCTGCGCAATCCGATGGTGACGGCTTTGTTCGCCTCCCGCCTGCTGACCGCGCCGCTCCGTAACCGCCTCGCCCCGCCCCGCCCCTTCGCCGAACTTGATCCGGCGGACCCCGCCGACGCCAGGCGCCTGTGGCTGCGCCGCGCCGTCCACAAGCTCGACGCGCGCCGCCTGCGGCGGTTCGTGTGATTCGGGCCGAGCCGAGGACGATGAGATCGGCCGCCGACCGCTCGGCGCCCGTCAGGATGCCGGCATGGACGTCGTCGACCTCGACCAGCGGCTCCCCGTCGATGCCCTGGCTGGTGCGCAGGGTCTGCGCCGTCTCCTCCAGGATCCGCAGCGCCCCGACGTCTCGGCGGCGATCAGCCGGTCGGGCCGGTCGGCGTCGACGACATGGACGAGCGTGATGGCCGCGCGGGTGCGCTGCGCGATCAGGACGGCGCGCTGCAGCGCCCGGTCGGATCGCGGCGAGAAGTGGGTGGCCACCAGGATGCGATCCATCAGCGACTTCCTCTCCAGTGGGACCGGCCGGCGCCGTTACACGCGGTAGGGATGTGTTCGAGGCACAGCGGCTCGGTAGCCCGCCGCGCCTCCTAGCGTTAGAGACGCCCGATGCGGAGAACTTTCAGCCACTGGACCTGGGCGGCCCCCATGGTCGGTTGGATCCTGATCGCGCTGAGCTGGGGCGCCGGCATCCCGCCGGCGCTGCTTGCGGTCGGGCTCATCCTGGCCGTCCTCGCGGCCGTCCATCACGCCGAGCTGATCGCGCACCGCGTCGGAGAGCCGTTCGGGACGTTCCTGCTCGCTGTGGCGGTCACTGTCATTGAGCTGGGGCTAATCGTCACCTTGATGTCGGCTGGCGGCGAGGATGCGGCCACGCTCGCCCGCGACACGCTGTTCGCCGCCGTCATGATCATCTTGAACGGCCTGCTCGGCATCTGCATCCTGATCGGCGCGATCCGCCACCGCGAGCAGTCATTCCGGCAGACCGGAGTCAGCGCTTCGCTGGCGACGATCTGCGCGCTGACGGTGCTGACCCTGGTCCTGCCCAACTTCACCGTCACCGAGCCGGGGCCGGTCTATGCGCCCTCGCAGCTCGCCTTCGTCGCGGTGGTGTCCTTCCTCCTCTACGTGACGTTCGTCGCGGTTCAGTCGGTCCGGCATCGCGACTATTTCCTGCCGCCGAAGGTGATGGCCGCGGACGAGGAGGTGCATGCCGATCCGCCGTCGAACCGGCAGACTTCACTTTCGGCGGCGCTGCTGATCGCGTGCCTGGTGGCGGTCGTGCTGCTCGCCAAGACGCTGGCGCCGCCGATCGAGAGCGCCGTCGATGCGCTGGGGGCGCCCAGGACCGTTGTCGGCGTCATCATCGCCGCGCTGGTGCTGCTTCCGGAGAGCGTGGCGGCGGTCCGGGCGGCGCTGGCGAACCGCCTGCAGACCAGCCTCAACCTCGGCCTCGGATCGGCGCTGGCGACGATCGGTCTGTCCATCCCGGCCGTCGCGGCGCTATCCTTGTGGGTCCAGCTGCCGATCGCGCTCGGCCTCGACAGCAAAAACGTCATCCTCTTGTTCCTGACGCTGATAGTCGCAACTTTGTCGCTTTCGACCGGGCGGACGACGATCCTCCAGGGCGCGGTTCACCTGGTCATTTTGGGCGTCTTCCTGTTCACGACCGTCGTTCCATGACGAGGGCGCGGCCGACGCCACCCGAGGAGATTGACGGATGACGGACCGCGCTCCCGCGCTTTTTATCGGCCACGGCAGCCCGATGAACACGCTCGAGCGGAACGGCTTCACCGACGCCTGGCGGGAGATGGGGGAGCGGTTGCCGCGGCCGCGGGCGATCCTCGTCATTTCCGCCCACTGGTATTTCGGCGCGACCGCGGTCACGGCGATGGCGAAGCCGCGGACCATCCACGATTTCTACGGCTTTCCGGAAAGCCTGTTCGCCTTCGACTATCCGGCGCCGGGCGCGCCGGACGTCGCGCACGAAGTGGCGGAAGTCGTGAAGCCTTCGTGGGTCGGCCTCGACCGCGACCAATGGGGGCTCGACCACGGGACCTGGAGCGTGCTCACCCATCTTTATCCCGAGGCGGACGTTCCGGTCGTCCAATTGTCGATCAACGCGCTGCGGCCGCTCGAATATCATGTTGAGCTCGGATCCCGGCTGGCGCCTTTGCGCGATCGCGGCATCCTGATCCTGGGCAGCGGCAACGTCGTCCACAATCTCGGCCGGGTGCGGTGGGACCGGCCCGATGCGGCGTTCGACTGGGCCGAGCGGTTCGACGAAGCGGCGGTGGCCCAGCTCGCCGAGGATGCCTCGGCCGTCCTCAAGCTCGTCGAGCATTCCGACTATCGGCTGGCGGTGCCGACGCCGGACCATTTCATCCCGCTGCTCTACCTTGCCGGCCTGGCCGCGGCTGGGGAGGGGCTCGCGGAGCCGTGGGTGCGCGGTTATGCGATGGGCTCGCTGTCGATGACCTGCTACCGCGCCGGCAAGACCATCCGCTCGGCCGCCGAAGGCGAGGGCGCCGCGGGACTGCCGCAGGGCGTGCCGCCCGACCAGACCAATATTTGAGCGCGCCGGCCGCCCGGCTGATCAATACGCCAACCCGATGCCGTCGGCCCTGACATCCGACGCGGCGGCATAGACCAGCTCGCCGCCGCTTTCGCGGCGCTCGACCGAGGAATAGCGGCCGAAACCGCCGTCGGACGGACCGAGCCGCCAGCCCATTTCGGCAAGCGCCCGGGCCGTGCCCGCGGGCACGCCGGTCTCGAGGCGCAACAGGCCGGTTCCGCCGATGCTCTTGTCGTCCTCGCCCATCTGCTCCGACGAGCCTTCATGGTGCCAGCGCGGCGCATCGCCGGCGGCCTGGCCGTCGAGACCATGATCGACCCGGTTGACGATGATCTGGGTCTGGCCCTGCGGTTGCATGTCGCCGCCCATGACGCCGAAGGACAGCCACGGCCGCCCGCCGCGCGTGGCGAAGCCGGGGATGATCGTCTGGAACGGCCGCTTGCCCGGCGCGTAGCGGTTCGGGTGGCCGTCGCGGAGCGTGAAGAGCTGGCCGCGATCGTGGAACATGAAGCCGAGGCCGTCGGCCACCAGGCCGGAGCCCATGCCGCGGAAGTTGGACTGGATCAGCGACACCATCATGCCGCTCGAGTCGGCGACGGTGAAATAGGTCGTGTCGCCCCGGCTCGGCGCCTGGCCGGGGGCGACCGACGAATTGATTCGGTCCGGGCGGATCAGCCGCGCTCGCTCGGCGGCATAGTCCTTTGAGACCAGCCAGGCCGTGGGGATGCGGGCGAAATCCGGGTCGGCATAATAACGCGCGCGGTCCTCGTAAGCGAGGCGCTTGGCCTCGGCCTGGAGGTGGATCGAAAGCGGCGTCTGGAAACCGGCCGAGCGCATGTCGAACGTCTCGAGCATGTTCAGCATCTGCAGGGTGGCGATTCCCTGGGTGTTGGCGCCGATCGCGTGGACGGTGACGCCGCGATAGTCGGTCGCGAAGGGCTCGGTCCATTCGCTGCGATGGGCGGCGAGGTCGGCGCGGGTCATCCAGCCGCCGATGCGGCGGAAATAGGTCTCGATGGTGCGCGCGATCTCGCCTTCGTAGAAAGCCTCGCGGCCGCCCGCGGCGATGACGCGATAGGTGCGGGCGAGGTCGGGGTTGCGGAAGATCTCGCCGGCGCGGGCGCGCTCGCCGGAGGCATAGATCGCCTGCGCGTTGACGACTTCCTCGATGCCCGTGTCGGGGCGGGCGAAGTTCGCCATCGCGCGGTTCATGTAATGAGCGACGACCGGCGAGAGGGGGACGCCGCCTTCGGCGTAAGCGATGGCGGGCTCGAACAACTCCGCCCAGCGCAGGCGCCCGTAGCGCTGGTGGAGCTGCCACCAGGCGTCGACCGTGCCCGGGACCGTCACCGTCACCGCGCCGTAAGGCGGCAAGACGCCGTCGCGGGCGCGCGAGCGGACGGTGGCCAGGCTGAGGCCGCGCGGCGAGCGGCCGGAGCCGGCGATGCCGACGACGCGCGAGGCGGCCGGGTCCCACAGCATCGCGTAAAGGTCGCCGCCAATGCCGTTGGCGGTCGGCTCGAGGAAGCCGTGGGCGGCGTTGATCGCGATCGCCGCGTCGACCGCGGACCCGCCCTTCTTCAGCATCTCGATGCCGGCGAGCGTGCCGAGCGGGTGGGAGGAAGCGGCGGCGCCGTTGCGGCCGAACACTTCGGAGCGGGTAGCGAAGCTTGCCCCGACCGGCCGGTCGCCGGCCTCGACGTCGGGGTAGAATTGGGTGGCTGGGAGGGCCGGCGTCAGCGGCGGCGCCTCGGTCGTCCGGGCGAAACCGGCCCGAGCGGAGGCGAGGGTCAGGGCGCCGAGCGGAGCGGCGGCCAGGAAAGTGCGTCTCTTCACGCTCATTCTCCCGTTCGCGCCGGGCGATAGCAGCCGCAACGGCCGCGTGAAGGGCCTATCGGCCGTTGGCGGTGGGCGGCTGCGGCGCCTGCGCGTTGCCGGCGGCGTTGAGCGCCTGATCGACGGCGGCCGGATCGTCGATATTCCCGTCGCGGATCTGCTCGGCCGAATTTTCGAGCGAATTGGCCGCTTCGGGCGTGCTGTATTCCGCCGCTTCCTCGAGCGCGTCGGCGGTGTTCTCGGCCGGGCTTTCGCCGCCGCCGCAACCGGCGAGCGCGAGGGGCAGAATGAGGGCGGCAGGGAGGAGGCGCTTCATGGTCGTTCCTCTTGGAAGCTGGGGTCGAGGGGCTGAACGAGCGCAGGCGGCCGGGGTTGCGCGGCCTTATTGACGAGGCGGCGGCGATCCGCTTGCGAAGCAAGCCGCATGCTTGTCATTCGCGAAGACGATCTTGCCGGCGAGGCCAGCCGCGCGCTGCTGGCGCTGCATCTGAGCGGCATGGGCTCGAATTCGCCGCCGGGGCAAGTGTTTGCGCTGGGCCTCCCCGCGCTTCGCTCTCCGGACGTGACGGTGTGGTCGGCGTGGGACGGCGAGGCGATCGCCGGCCTCGCGGCGTTGCGCGACCTCGGCGACGGGTCCGGCGAGATCAAGTCGATGCGGACCCATCCCGATCATCTGCGCCGGGGCGTCGCAGCCGCCTTGCTCGACATCATCATCGGCGAAGCCCGTCGGCGCGGCTATCCGCGCCTAAGCCTGGAGACGGGCAGCGGACCCGCTTTCGAGCCGGCGCTCGCGCTCTACCGGAGCCGCGGGTTCGTCGCCGGCGAAGCGTTCGGGGAATATGTCGCCGGCGAGTTCAATCAGTTCTTCCATCTTCCGCTTTGAGGCCGCGGCGCATTGGCTCGTGCCGACCCTCAGCAGCGGGTGGAGCGGCCGCGGGCGCCCTGCTCGTTGAGGGTCTCCATCGTATTGCCGTCGAGCGCCTGGAGCTGCAGCCGGAAGGTGCCGCCCTGACCGCTCAGGGTGAGCACGTTGCCGGCGAGCGTCCAGCTGCCCTCGCCGCCCGTATAGGAGCGGAAGGTGCCGTCGGGACGGAAGTCGATGTCGCGCTTGCAGTCGCCGTCGTCGGTCCAGCGGCCGAGCAAAAGCTGCGGATCGATCGACCCCGACGCGGCCGGAGTCGCGCCCGCTGCCGGATCCTTGCCCCCACTGCCGCCATTGTTGCCGCCAAGGCCGGCGAGCGAGCGGCTGTTGGTCAGGCCCGCATTGGCCGGCGCGGCCGAGGCCGAGCCATTGCCGCTGTCGGTCGAGGCATTGGCGCTGGCGGCGTTGCCGGCATTGCCGCCGCCGGCGCTGAAGCTCATATCGCAGCCCGCCAGCGCCGCCGCCGCGGCAAGGATCAAAAGCGTCCTCATTCTCGCCCCCTGGGTGTGATCAAGCCGCCAGCATAGCCGCCGTCGCGCCGACGCGGAAGCATCGGCTTACAGCGCCTTCTCGTAGATCCGATAGATGCGGTTGTTGTTGGCCTGGATCGCTTCGGCGATCGCGACCATGCCTTTATTGTCCTCGAGGATCCAGCCGACCTCGGCGCGCTTCATCCCGTAGACGGCGGTGCCGCCGCGGCGGATATGCTCGATCATCATGAAGGCGAGCTGGCTCGCCATGCGCGACGATTGCAGCCGCCGCAGCACCCCCATCAGCGCCACCCGCCCCTGGTCGTAGCGGCGCATCTTCAGCCGCCACAAGAGCTTCGCCCAGTTGAACGGCCACAGCGTCCCGCCGAGATCGCGGATCAGCGGGTTGATGTCGGGGAGCGAGAGCATGAAGGCGACCGGCTCGCCGTCGAGCTCGGCGACGCGGATGATCTCCTCGAGCACGATGGGTTTCAGCTTCTTGCCGGCATAAGCGATCTCGGCGGGAGTGAGCGGGATGAAGCCCCAATTGTTCGACCAGGCGTCGTTGAGGATCGCCAGGATCAGCTCCGCTTCCTCGTCGAAACGCTTCGGATCGACCTTGCGGACGCGAATGCGCGGATTCTTCTCGCCGGCGGCGACGATGCGCTCGATCAGTGGCGGGAAGGGATTGCGGACGTCGACGTCATAGGTGAGCAGGTCCCTGGCCTTGGCGTAGCCGGCGCCTTCGACCCAGCCCTGATAGGCGGCCTTGTTGTGGCCCATCATCACCATCGGCGGATGGTCGTGGCCTTTGACGAGCAGGCCCGGCTCGTCCCAGATCGACAGCGAGAAGGGGCCTAGCGCGCGCGTCATGCCCTTCGCGCTCAGCCACCGCTCGGCGGCGGCGATGAGGGCCCGCCCCGCCGCTTCGTCGGCCGCCTCGAACATGCCCCACTGGCCGGTGCCCGCGCCCATATGCTCGAGCACGAGCCGGTCGACCTGGGCCGTGATCCGCCCGACCGGCTCGCCGCCCCGTTCGGCCAGGAACAAAGCCGCCTCGGCATGCTCGAACCAGGGATTCTCGCCGGGGGTGATCAGCCCCATCACCTCGTTGCGAAGCGGCGGCACCCAGTTGGGATCGGACCGGTTGAGCGTGTAGGCGAGCTCGACGAACGCCTTCCTCTCAGGCCTGGTGACGACGGGGCGGACGCTGGTGTCGCTCATGGCGCGCGTGCTAGCCCCGCCCGACCGGCCGCGCCAGCCGGCATCAACGGTGCTAGCGCGGCCTTCGTGCCGTCGGGGCCCGCGGAGCGAAGCGGGCGAACAGGCTGTCTTCGTACCAGCGCGGCGCCGCGTCGGCGTTGGCGGTCTCGAGCAGCAGCCGCCGCGCGACCTCGCCGAATTTGGCGAGGACGGCATAGTCGATCGGCTGCGCGAGGTCGTCGCCGGGCTGATGGACGCGCGTGTTCGTCACCGCGTCCCACACCGCGCGGCCGGCATTGCGCCCCTCGATGTCGCTGAAGCCGGTGAACAGGAAGAGTGCTGGGATGCCGCGGCGGGCGAAGGAATATTGGTCGGAGCGGCTGAAGAAGCCCTCTTCGGGAAAGGGATCGGGGGCGACGGCGAGGCCGAGCTGCCCGGCGGCGGTACCGAGCCGCTCGATCAGCTGCGACTGCTCGGCGCCGAAGGCGATGACGTCGCCGAAATCGTAGAAGGGAAGGGCGCCGTCGATATTGACGTTGGCGACGATGCGCATGCCGGGGACGCTCGGGTGGGCGGCGAAATAGTCGGAGCCGATCAGCCCTTTTTCCTCGGCGGCGGCGGCGAGGAACAAGATCGAGCGCCGCGGCCGCCGCGGCATCGCCGCCAGCGCCCGGGCCAGCTCGATCAGGAGCGCGGTGCCCGCGGCATTGTCGAGCGCGCCGTTGTAGATGCGGTCGCCATCGACGGGGGCCCCGAGGCCGACATGGTCGAAATGCGCGCTGACGACCACCAGCTCGTCGCGCAGCGCCGGATCGCTGCCGCGCAGCAGCCCTGCGACATTGGCGGTGGCGAGGCTGTCGTCGTGGCGCGAGCGGCGGGCGAGCGCGACTCGCGTGCCGAGCGGAAAGCCGCGCGGCGACGCCCGCGCCGCCTCGGCCAGAACGTCGGCGAAGCTGCGGGGCGCGCCGGCGAACAGCGCCTCTGCAGCCGCACCGCGCACCAGCGCGCGCAGCCTCACCTCGGGGGCGGTGACGGTGACCCGGCCGTCGGGGCCGATCCAATTCAGATCGGTGCGGCCGAGCAGCGGCGCGAGGCCGGCGAACGGAAAGCGCCGCTCCAGCGCCGGCGTCCAGAGCTGGACGACGCCGATCGCCCCGTGCTCGGCCGCGGTCAGGCGCTGCTGTTCGGTGGAGCCGTAATGGGCCGCTTCGGCCGGTGGCAGGAAAGCGGGCGGGCCGCCGAGCACCGCGACAATCTTGCCGCGCACGTCGAGACCGGCATAGTCGTCGATGCCGCGCTCGGGGGCGACGATGCCGTAGCCGGCTAAGACGACCGGTGCCTCGAGCCGCTGATCGGCCTCGACGGGGTCGCCGAACAGGGCGACGTCCTCGCCATTGGCGAACCGGCGGCCGCCGATGCGGAAGTCGACGCTTCCAGGCTCCAAGGTCGTCGCCCGCACCCGCAGGCGCTGGAGGAAGGCGCCGTCGCCCCCGGCGCGTTCGAGCCCCAGGGCGCCGAACTGGGTCGCCAGGTAGAGCTGGGCCAGCCGGTCGCCGCGCGTCCCCGCCTCGCGGCCTTCGAGCAAATCGTCGGCGAGGAAAGCCATGTGCGCGGCCACGGCCCGGGCGGAGAGCGTGACGGCTCGGCTGTCCTTCGCAGCGGGCGCCTCGCCACCCGCGTGCACAGGCGACAGAGCGACCAGAGCGAGGGCGGCGAGGGCGGCGAGGGCCAGGAAGCGCATCGGAGCGTCCTATCACGGCGCGCCGGAACGGGAACAGCGCGCGGCAAGAGCGCCTTCTGATGCGGCGGTTGGCGGCTGCGCGCGCCTGCGGGCGCTTCCAATGGGCGGCGCCATCGCTTAGTCTTGCGCTCATGGCGGACGACGCCACCCAGATTGCGGCCGAGGAGGGCGCGCCCGGGCCGTGGCGGGCCCTGTGGGTCAGCGCCGCCGCGCTTCTGGCGGCCCTGGCGCTGATCGCGCTCATCCTCACCATCACCTGGTCGAACCGCGCCCGCGACGAGGCGCTGGACTGGGAACGGCACACCTACGAGGTGATGCTGCTCACCCGGACGATCGACGCGACGATCGGCCGCTCCGAAGCGGCGCTCGGCCGCTACGTGCTCAACGAGGACCAGGAGACGGGCACCGCTTATTACAATGAATGGCGACGGGCGAGCTGGCAGATCGGGCAGCTCCAGCGCATGCTTCGCCGCGATCGGGAGCAGCTGGGGCGGGTCGCCGAGCTCCGCCGGCTGTTCGGCCGCCGCAACGGCGAGCTCGCGCCGGCCGCCAGCGCCGCCGAGCGGCGACAGGGCACCGGGGGGCTCGCCATCCTCTACCAGGCGTCCACTTCGCCCACTTTGCCGGCGCTGCGCGGGACGCTTGAGGAAATTGCCCGCGCGGAGCGGACCAACCTCAACCGGCGGATGGAGGAGACGCAAGGCTTCGTCGCCCGAACCGACGCCTATACCGAGTGGCTCGGCTGGCTCGCCATCCTGATCGGGGTCGGCGCCGTCGCGCTCGCGATCCTTGCGTTCCGCGCCTTCCGCGAAGGGGTGAAAGCGCGACGCGAGGCGGAGAGCGAGGCGTGGCGGGCGATGGAGCTCGAGGAGGCCGTGCGGGAGCGGACGCGCGAACTGAGCGAGGCCAATGAGCGGCTCAAGGCCGAGGCGGCCGAGCGCGCGTCCGCCGAAGCGCAGCTTCGCCAGGTCCAGAAGATGGAGGCGGTCGGCCAGCTGACCGGGGGTATCGCGCACGATTTCAACAACATGCTCGCCGTTGTCGTCGGCGGGCTGGATCTGGCCCGGCGCAAGCTCCACGGGCGGCGCCGCGAAGTGGAGTTCCACCTCGACAATGCCATGGAGGGCGCGACCCGCGCGGCCGCGCTGACGCGCCGGCTGCTCGCCTTCGCGCGGGCCGAGCCACTGCTGCCCGAGGCGATGGCGCCGTCGGAGCGGGTCGAGAGTATGCTGGACCTGATCGACCGCGCGATCGGCGAGCGCATCACCGTCAGCACCCGCTTCGCCGAGGAGCCGTGGCACGTCTGGGCCGATCCCACGCAGCTGGAAAATGCCGTCCTCAACATGGCCGTCAACGCCCGCGACGCGATGCAGGGGAGCGGCGAGCTTCTGATCGAGGTCGACAATGTCGCGCTGGCGGGGGGCGAGATCGAGGACCTGGAGGGAGGCGACTATGTCCGGATCAGCGTCGCCGACACGGGCGCCGGCATCGCCCCGGAGCATCTCGAGCGCGTGTTCGAGCCCTTCTACACGACCAAGCCGGTGGGGAAGGGGACCGGCCTCGGCCTCACCCAGATATTCGGCTTCGCGCGTCAGTCGGGCGGCCACGCCACCATCACCTCCCGGGTGGGCGAGGGCACGAAGGTCAGCATCTACCTCCCGCGCTACCTCGCCGCCGACGACACCGTGCCGGTGCGCGCGGCCCCCGCGCCGGCCGCCGTCGACCCCGAAATACGCCGCCACGGCGCGCGCATCCTCGTCGTTGAGGACGATCCGCGCGTCAGCCGCTCGACGATGGGAGCGCTCGAGGAGCTCGGCTACCGCCCGATCGCCTGCGCGAGCGGCCGCGAGGCGCTCGAGCAACTCGCCAATGACGGCGAGGTGGACCTCGTCATCACTGACGTGATGATGCCCGAAATGACGGGAACCGAGCTCGCGGCGGCGCTGCGGCGCAAGCACCCGCGCATCCCCATCCTGTTCGTCACGGGCTATGTCGGCGAGGCGGGCGAGGCGGACGATCTGATCGGCGGAGAGCTCCTTCGCAAGCCGTTCACCGTCACCGGCCTGGCGCACGCGGTTGAGACGGCGCTCGGCCGCAACTCGCTCAGCGGATCGCGCCTCGCCGCAACAGACGCGGCAGCAGAGTGAGCGCGGCGACCAGCGGCCAGCGCCGCTGCCACGGCTTGACCTTGATCTCGGTGCCGGCGTGGCGGTTGATCTTCCAGGCGAGGTAATCGACCCCGCCGGCGAAGGTGGTGCTGGCCTTGGCGAGGCGGACGAGAGTCAGCGCCTTGCCCTTGCGGCTGCGACGGCGCCAGGCGCGCGCGGCGGCCGCGGGAGCCGCGGCCGGCGTTTCCGCTTCGGCGAGGACGGCGCTGCCGACTTGCTCGTAATATTGCCGGTCGGTTTCGACGATTGAGGCCGGGCGCTCCTTGCGCTCGGCGCGAAGCTCGGCGCCGTACGTGAGGGCGAAGCCGGCGCGGAAGACTTCGAGCGGGTCGTCGCGCCGGTCGATCATGGCCGGCAGGGTCAGCGCGAAAAGGGTGCGCGGCGCCTGCGCGACCGCGTCAATCGCGGCGTCGCGGGCCGCCTGGCCGCTCGTCCAGACCAGCCGGGACGGTTGCGCGAAACGCGCCCAGACGGAGGTGCTGCGGGCGCCGGCGCCGCATTCGCGCACGAAATCCGTCTCGCTCAGAACCGCATATTTGGCGGCGAGCCCGTCATGCTCGAACGGGAAGACGTTGGGCGGAATCAGCCGGTTGGCGAAGGCGAACCAGCCGCGGCCGTAAGCGGCGCGATAGTCCGACACGACCAGGTAGAAATCGAGCATCAGCCCGTGAAGCTCGCGCTGGCGCAGGCACGAGCCGTAGAAGAGGACCGCCCGCGCCGCCTCGCCGTAGCGCTCGGCGATGGCGCCCGCCATGGCGGCGACGCGCGGATCGACCGGCCGTCCAAGCTCGGCTGCGATCAGGCTCTCCACGGATGGGGCGGCGGCCATGGCATCGCCATAAGGCCGCGGCGGCACGCTGGGGAGGGGGTGACTGCGTCCGCGGGCGTCGTCAAGCGACGCTGCGCGGCGCCGGCCGCAGCGCGTCGAGCCGCTCATAGGCTTCGATGACGGCGCGGTAGGATTGGGCGAGCTCGAGATGGGTGGTGCGGTCCGCCTCGGTCCGCGCCCGCTCGGCGAACAGCCGTTCGGCCTGTTCGCGTTGCCGGTAATGGTGAAGGTCCATGGCTGAGTCCCGAAGACGCAAGCGGGAGCGGAACAGTCTCTCAGGCGCCGGCCTGCTCGAGAGAAATCGCCGGCGATCCCCTCCCATAGGCGACGCGCCGCCGCGGCGCATTCAACTCGATCAAGCGCCGCGGCGGGGGGGGCGATCAGTCTTTCATGCCGGCGGGAACCTGGCCGCCATTTCGCTCCAGCTCCGCCATCACCTTGCGGTGGAGCGAGAGGTTCATCTCGGCGCTGCCGTCCTTGGCGCCGGCATAGCCGAGCTCGGTGGCGAGTTCCTTGCGGTTGTCGAGGCTGGCGTCGAGATCGAGCAACTTCATCAGGTCGACGATCGACGTGCGCCAGTTGAGCTTCGGATTGCCCTTGCTCTCGGCGATCCGGGTCAGCGCCGCCTCGACGTCGACGGGCTGCGTCTGCGCGCCCGGCTGCGGCGTCCCCATTTGCGGCATCGCGCCCGCATTTTGCGCCGCCTGCTGCGCCGCCTGGCCCTGGCCCAGGATGGCGTTGGTGATCATGCCGAGCACGCTCATGGGTCTTCTCCTCGTTGCTGAGAGACTGAGAAAGCGCATGGCGGCCGCTTAAGGTTGCAGGGACGCTCGCGGCGAAGGCGCGCTCAGGCGATTTGCTCGACTTTGAGGGTGCCCGGCGCGAGCGGGCGCAGCAGCTCGGCGGCCGGGACTTCGGGGTCGAGCCAGCCGGCCCAGTCGGCGCGGTCGAGGACGGCGACCTGCCGGTCGTGATAGGGGGCGACGTCCGGGCCCGGCGCGGTCGTCAGGATCGTGAAGGCCTCGCCGACCTTGGGGTCCAAGCGCCACAGGCCGGCGATGCAGAACCAGTCCTCGCCGGCCCTGGTGAAGAGCCATTTGTGCTTGCGCTTGGCCTTCGGATCGGCGGGGGCGGTGAATTCGTAGAAGCCGTCGACGACGATCAGGCAGCGGCCGGCCTTGAACTCGCGCCCTTCGGACCGGAAATTGTAGACCGGCTTGCCGCCGGGCCCGGGCCAGCTCCAGCGCCGGACGACCATCTCGGCCGCGCCCCGCTCATCCGCGGCGGCGCGGATGATGGCGGTTGGATCGGTGATTCGGATGCTCTCCAGGGGCGCCAGGTTGGGCAAAGCCTCGGGGAAGCGCAGCGGGATGCGCGTGAAGCTGAAATCCTCGCGGATCTTGCCGAGCGCGACGGTGCGGCGGACTTCGTTGCACATGGTGGCCCGGTTAGTCGCCGCTTCGGCCGATGTTAAGCCGCTGCGGCCTCGGACCTGCCATATTCGGCGATCATCTCGTCATTGTCATAGGCCCAGCGCGAGCTCGACGCCTGGTAGAGCCGCATCAAGGGATCGTAAGCCAGCGTGATGCCGCCGCCCGAGGTCAGCATGTTCTCGCTATTGTAGGTGTAGGTCGTGTCCGCCCCGCTGTGCGAAGCGGCCGCCGGCACCAGCGCGATGTTCGAGCGCGCGTCATAGCCGACGCTCGCGCCGGCGACGGTCGTCACCCGGTTCAGCCCGTCGCGCGTATAGGCGGTGCTGCCGTCGGCGTGGCCGGTATAGCTGTAAAGGTCGTTCGAGCGGCTGTTGGTGCGGATCTGCCCGGCCGGATCGTAGGTGAAGCCCAGCGTCAGATCGTTCGCCGTCCCGGGAAGGTTCTGGGTCAGGGTCTCGAGCCGCGACACCGAATCGTAGGCATAGGTCGTGCTGGTGCCGTTGCCGCGGATGAGGCTCGAGCGGCGGCCGAGCTGGTCGTAGCCGAACGTCGCCAGCACGCCGACGCCGGTGGTCGCGCCGTTCTCGCGAATGTGCCGCATCTCGCCGGTATAGAGATAATCGTAATTGATGACGAGGCCCGTGCCCGGATAATCGAGCGGGGTGCGGCGGCCGGCGAGGTCGTATTGGTAGGTGGAGGTGCCGAACGGACCGTCCTGCGACGTGTTGCGGCCGAGCGGGAGGAGAGCAACGATCAAGCATTGGCGTGGCTTCATCGCCAACACCCTTGCATTAACGAAGGCATAGTGTCCCGCCTACGTTCTCCCCTGTCCCCTCCATCGCGCAATGAAAATACACGCCCCAGATATTAGTATGGGAGACACGAGCATTAACAAGCCCAACCCGATGTTAGCTCCGGTGTTGTCCCCCCGACTAGATATGCCCACATAAAAATAATATCCCCAGAACGCAGCTGTCAGCAAGCAACCCACCAGCCAAGGTTTCAAGCTGTGGATTCCTGCAAATGCCATCAAAACAAACGGAATCGACACTATCATAATCTGGAACAAAAAAACGCCCCACTCATCAGTTAGGTTTAGATCAGCTCCTGCTATAATCGCAAACAGCCCGTTGCAGACTGTAACGGTGACGGTTCCTATTGATGCTGCTACGACTAATAAGTATGTCATACCAACTGAGGCCTTGTCACTGCTTTTATCCATATTGGTCCTCACGGTTCCTACTTGAAGATCGGCCCGAATACGCGGACGCCAATAAAATAGGTGACCGCGAGCATATAGCAGCCCGTCCGGCCTCCAACCTGCCTTCGGCATTCAGTTAAAATGTCGCTAAAGAAATTCTGGTCACAAACGCTTCTCGGAGTCGTTGTCCCATAACACTGATCGTGCAATCGGCAGGCACCGCTAATATTTACTCCGCCGGGAGTATCTGGCACACCCGTGCAAAAATTAGATTCCCTGTTGTGACTGGACGCTAAAAGAACCGCCGGTCCGGTGTAAAACGACGAAGAGTCGTCCTCCTCATCTTCCTCCTCTTCGCGGTTGCCGGTGACCGTGAGGTCCTGTGTGGGAACGCATCCGAGGTCGGTGCAATCCGCCCGCTCTCCACCGCTGCTGGAGACTCCTCCGGGCTGAAAAGGCATGGGCGGTGGTCGCGAGCCGCCATCGATTTTCTGCCGCTTCCCGATGACATATATCGTGTCATCGTAGGCCAGGCCGGTCGGATCGGCATGATTGACCGGGTCGTTGCGCACATAAGCGTAGAGATTCATCCCATCGCCATAGCCGATCGGATCGGGCTGCATGAACCTTCCGAGCCTCGGATTGTAGAACCGGGCGCGGTAGTAATAGAGGCCCAATGAGGCGATCCAGGGCTTGCCGGTATATTGGAACCGGCCCACCGTCGGCGAGGTCGGGACGCCATATTCGTCGTAGCTGTTGGTGCCGATCAGGGCGCCGGCGCCGTCGCTGACGGCGACGATCGAGCCGCGCTCGTGGGCGTGGAGGAAGCGGCGGTCGGTGAGGCCCGAGCCTTCGTACCAGACCAGCGGCTCGTCGACGCCGGGGCCGTGCACGAACCGGCGCAGAAGCCCGCCCGAACTGCCATATTCGGCGATCATCTCGTCATTGTCATAGGCCCAGCGCGAGCTCGACGCCTGGTAGAGCCGCATCAAGGGATCGTAAGCCAGCGTGATGCCGCCGCCCGAGGTCAGCATGTT
>DASVVV010000076.1:0-32593 GCA_036386375.1 Allosphingosinicella sp.
TGGAAGGACCTCACTGACAACGTCAACCTGATGGCCGAGAACCTGACGGGCCAGGTCCGCAACATCGCCGAGGTGACGACCGCCGTCGCTTCGGGCGACCTTTCGAAGAAGATCACCGTCGAGGTGAAGGGGGAGATCCTCGAATTGAAGAACACCATCAACACGATGGTGGACCAGCTGAACAGCTTCGCGTCCGAGGTCACCCGCGTGGCGCGCGAGGTCGGCACCGAAGGTAAATTGGGCGGCCAGGCACGCGTGGAAGGCGTCGGCGGCACCTGGAAGGACCTGACCGACAACGTCAACCTCATGGCGGAAAACCTCACCGGCCAGGTCCGTAACATCGCCGACGTGACGACCGCGGTGGCGACGGGCGACCTTTCCAAGAAGATCACGGTCGACGTGAAGGGCGAGATCCTCGAGCTCAAGAACACCATCAACACGATGGTCGATCAGCTCAACGCCTTCGCCAGCGAGGTGACCCGCGTCGCTAGGGAAGTCGGCACCGAAGGCAAGCTCGGTGGCCAGGCGCAGGTGCCAGGCGTCGGCGGCACCTGGAAGGACCTCACCGACAACGTCAACCTGATGGCCGAAAACCTCACCGGCCAGGTCCGCAACATCGCCGAAGTCACCACCGCCGTCGCCCGCGGCGACCTTTCCAAGAAGATTACGGTCGACGTGAAGGGCGAGATCCTGGAGCTCAAGAACACCATCAATGTCATGGTCGACCAGCTCAACTCCTTCGCCTCCGAGGTGACCCGCGTCGCGAGGGAGGTCGGCACGGAGGGCAAGCTCGGCGGCCAGGCGCAGGTGCCCGGCGTGGCCGGGACCTGGGCCGACTTGACCGACAATGTGAACCTGATGGCCGCCAACCTGACCGGCCAGGTCCGCAACATCGCCGAGGTGACGACCGCGGTCGCGAGGGGCAACCTTTCGAAGAAGATCACCGTCGACGTGAAGGGCGAGATCCTCGAGCTCAAGAACACGATCAACACGATGGTGGACCAGCTCAACGCCTTCGCCTCCGAGGTGACGCGCGTGGCACGCGAGGTGGGCTCGGAGGGCAAGCTCGGCGGCCAGGCCCAGGTGGAGGGCGTCGCCGGCACCTGGAAGGACCTTACCGACAACGTCAACCTGATGGCCGGCAACCTCACGGGCCAGGTCCGCAACATCGCCGAAGTCACCACGGCCGTGGCCCGCGGCGACCTTTCGAAGAAGATCACCGTCCAGGTGAAGGGCGAGATCCTCGAGCTCAAGAACACCATCAACGTCATGGTCGACCAGCTCAACAGCTTCGCCTCCGAGGTCACCCGCGTGGCCCGCGAGGTGGGCTCGGAGGGCAAGCTCGGCGGCCAGGCGCAGGTCGAGGGCGTCGGCGGCACCTGGAAGGACCTCACCGACAATGTGAACGCCATGGCCGCCAACCTGACCGGCCAGGTCCGCAACATCGCGGAGGTGACGACGGCTGTGGCGCTCGGCGACCTTTCCAAGAAGATCACCGTCGACGTGAAGGGCGAGATCCTCGAGCTCAAGAACACCATCAACGTCATGGTGGACCAGCTCAACTCGTTCGCGTCCGAGGTGACCCGCGTGGCCCGCGAGGTCGGCACCGAAGGCAAGCTCGGCGGCCAGGCGCAGGTGCGCGGAGTCGCCGGCACCTGGAAGGACCTCACCGACAATGTGAACTCGATGGCCGAGAATCTAACCGGACAGGTCCGCAACATCGCCGAAGTCACAACCGCCGTCGCCCGCGGCGACCTGTCGCGCAAGATCACCGTCGACGTGAAGGGCGAGATCCTCGAGCTCAAGAACACCATCAACGTCATGGTGGACCAGCTAAACTCGTTCGCTTCGGAGGTGACGCGCGTCGCCCGCGAGGTCGGCACCGAGGGCAAATTGGGCGGCCAGGCTCAGGTGCCCGGCGTCGGCGGCACCTGGAAGGACCTCACCGACAACGTCAACCTGATGGCGACCAACCTGACCAACCAGGTCCGCGGCATCGCCGACGTCGTGACCGCGGTGGCCCAGGGCAATTTGAAGCGCAAGCTGACCGTGGACGCGAAGGGCGAGATCGCCGCGCTGGCCGAGACGATCAACTTCATGATCGAGACGCTGTCGACCTTTGGCGACCAGGTCACCAACATGGCCCGCGAGGTCGGCATCGAGGGCCGGCTCGGCGGCCAGGCCCGCGTCCCCGGCGCCGCCGGCCTGTGGCGCGATCTCACCGACAACGTGAACCAGCTTGCGGCCAATCTCACCAACCAGGTGCGCTCGATCGCCGAGGTGGCAACTGCGGTGACCAAGGGCGACCTTACCCGCTCGATCGCCGTCGAGGCGTCGGGCGAGATGGCCGCGCTCAAGGACAATATCAACGAGATGATCCGCAACCTCAAGGATCAGACGCTGAAGAATGCCGAGCAGGACTGGCTCAAGACCAACCTCGCCCGCTTCAGCCGCATGCTCCAGGGCGAGCGCGACCTCGCGACGGTCTCGAATCTGATCATGTCCGAACTGGCGCCGCTGGTGAACGCGCAATATGGGGTCTTCTACGTCACCAAGCGCGAGGAGGAGGATACCAAGCTCGAGCTGGTGGCCAGCTACGGCGCCGAAAGCCATAATGAGCTGAAGCGCGAATTCAGCCTGCGCGAAGGCCTGGTCGGCCAAGCCGCCGCCGACAAGCGGCCCATCCTGCTCGAAGGCGTGCCGGGCGACTTCATCCGCATCGGCTCCGGCCTCGGCCATGCCGCCCCGGCCAACATCAACATCCTCCCCGCTCTGTTCGAGGACGACGTCAAGGCGGTGATCGAACTGGCCTCGTTCGGCGAGTTCAACGAGACCCACCAGAGCTTTTTGAACCAGCTGATGGAATCGATCGGCATCGTCTTGAACACGATCGCCGCGACGATGCGCACCGAGGGCCTTCTGAAGCAGTCGCAGCTGCTCACCCAGGAGCTTCAGGCGCGGCAGACCGAGCTCACCACCAAGCAGGAGGAACTGCACGCCACCAACGAAGAGCTGCAGGAGAAAGCGCAGCTGCTCGAGAACGAGAAGAAGCAGGTGGAGGCCAAGAATCTCGAGATCGAGATGGCGCGCCGAGCGATCGAGGAGAAAGCCGAACAGCTCGCCCTCACCTCGAAATACAAGTCCGAATTCCTGGCGAACATGAGCCACGAGCTGCGGACGCCATTGAATTCGCTGCTCATCCTCTCAAAGCTGCTGGCCGACAACCCGCAGGGTAATTTGAACGAGAAACAGACCGAATTCGCCCGCACCATCCACTCGGCGGGATCCGACCTGCTCAACCTGATCAACGACATCCTCGATCTTTCGAAGATCGAATCGGGCACGATCTCGATCGAGATCGGCGACATGCCCCTGACCGGCCTCAAGCAGCATATGGAGCGGACCTTCCGGCAGCTCGCCGCCGACAAGGGCCTCGACCTCAAGATCGAGTTCGACGAGAATCTCCCGGCGACGATCCGCACCGACGAGAAAAGGCTTCAGCAGGTCGTCCTCAACCTGCTTTCGAACGCCTTCAAGTTCACCTCGGAAGGCAGCGTCACCCTGGCGGCGCGCACCGCCGAAAGCGGCTGGAGCACCAACCACCCGGTGCTGCGCAATTTCGACCAGGCGATCGAAATCGCCGTCACCGACACCGGCATCGGCATTCCGGAGGACAAGCAGAAGCTGATCTTCGAGGCGTTCCAGCAGGCCGATGCGACCACCAGCCGCAAATATGGTGGCACCGGCCTGGGCCTCTCGATCAGCCGCGAAATCGCGCGCCTGCTCGGCGGCGAGCTGCAGGTGCGCTCGCGGCCCGGCGAGGGCTCGACCTTTACGTTGTTCGTGCCGCTCGAGGCGGCGGCTGTCACCGCCCCGGCGGGCACGGCGACGACGGCGCGCTACGAAAATAGCGGCGCGACCATTCCGGCGGCGCTGCCCGCGACGATCGAGGTCAGCGACGATCGCGACAATCTCGGCAGCGATCCGTTCGTGCTGATCGTCGAGGACGACGTTACCTTCGCGTCGATCCTGCTCGACCTCGCGCGCGAGGCGGGGCTGAAGGGCGTCATCTCCACCGCCGGTTCGGGGACGCTGGCGATGGCGCGCAAGCTGTGCCCCGACGCCATCACGCTCGACCTCGGCCTCGACGATATCAACGGCTTCGTGCTGCTCGACCTGCTCAAGCACGACGCCGAAACCCGCGACATCCCGATCCACGTCATCTCCGGGGCCGAGGAGCTGTCCTCGGTGACCGACATGGGCGCCTTCGGCGTGACCGAAAAGCCGGCCAACCACCTGGAGCTCGCCAAGGTCTTCGAACGGATGCGCGAGCAGGCCGCCACAGGCCGCCGGCGCCGCCGGCGGGGCGGGCGCCCCGAAGAAGCGCCGGCGGGAACGCCGCACAAGCTTCCCGAGCTCGCCGGCGCCAAGATCCTCATCGTCGACGACGATATCCGGAACATCTACTCGCTTACGAGCGTCCTCGAGAGCTATGACGTGGAAGTGCTGCACGCCGAACGCGGCCGCGACGGCATCCTCATCCTCGAACAGACGCCGGGAGTCGACGCGGCGCTGATCGACATCATGATGCCCGAGATGGACGGTTACGAGACGATGCAGCAAATCCGCTCGCGCGCCTCGATCGGCGACGTTCCGCTGATCGCCGTCACCGCCAAGGCGATGAAGGGCGACCGCCAGAAGTGCCTCGACGCCGGCGCGTCCGATTATATCGCCAAGCCGGTCGACATCGACCTGCTGCTCGCGCTTCTGCGCGTGTGGGTCGGCAAGACCCGGACGCGAGTGCCTGCCGCGCCTCTGCTGCAGCCCACGCCGAGGGCGGCCGAATAGGTGATGAACAGCCTGCAACCTCTGCCCGAGGCCCGGACCGGGCTGCGGAGGGCGACTGACTCGGTGGCCGCAGAGCCGACGACGACGCGGGCGCGGGTGCTAGTGGTCGACGACGACGATCGCAATCTGCTCGCGATCCGGACCGTCATCGAGGATCTGGCCGAGGTCGAGGTCGCCACGTCCGGGGAGGAAGCGCTCCGGCACCTCTTAAAGGGCGAATTCGCCGTCATCCTGCTCGACGTCTACATGCCCGGCCTCGACGGCTACGAAACCGCCCAGATCATCCGCGGGCGCGAGCAGACCAAGCGCATTCCGATCGTCTTCCTCTCGGCCGTCAACAAGGAGAAGGAGCACCTGATCCGCGGTTATTCGATGGGCGCCGTCGATTATGTGTTCAAGCCGGTCGAGCCGATCGTGCTCCGCTCGAAGGTCGCGGTGTTCGTCGACCTCTTCAACATGACCCAGGAGATCCAGCGCAAGGCCGAGCAGGAGCAACGGCTGCTCGACGAGAATCTGCGCGCCAATGCCGAGCGGCTGCGCATGGAGCAGGAACTCAGGATCGCGGAGCAGCGCCAGGCGGCGATCATCAACTCGCTGCCGATCGTCCTCTATCTCGAGCCGGACGGGGTCAGCCCGCGCATTCCGCAATTCGTCGGCGGCAATTTCGCCGCGGTCACCGGCTACGATTTCGGCGCGGTCAAGGCGACTCCGAACCTGTGGGCCGACCGTCTCCATCCGGACGACCGCGACCGCGCGCTGAAGGCGCTGGAGGAGCGCCGCGACACCGGCGTGATGGCGATCGAATATCGCTGGCAATGCGCAGACGGCCAGTACAAGCACTTCCTCGACCAGGCGGTCTTGCTGCGCGAGGCCGATGGGGCGCCGGCGCAATATGCGGGAACCCTGCTCGACATCACCGAGCGTCGGGACCTGGAGAACCAGCTCCTCCAGGCGCGCAAGATGGACGCGATCGGGAAGCTCACCGGCGGCATCGCCCACGACTTCAACAATCTGCTCGCCGCCGTGCTCGGCGGCATCGGGATGATCGAACGGCGGCTGCCGCTCCAGGAAGACCATAAGAAGATCCTCGGCATGACCCGCCGCGCGGCCGAGCAGGGATCGGAGCTGGTCGGGCGGCTGCTGGCCTTCGCGCGCCGCCAGCAGTTGCAGCCGGGCGAGGTCGAGATCGCCGCTCTGTCGCAGACTGTCACCGACCTTCTGGCCCACACCCTGGGCGGCCTCGTCCGCCTCGACTGGAAAGCCGAGGAAGACGTCTGGAGCGCGTTCGCCGACAGCACCCAACTCGAGCTGGCGCTGATGAATCTGATCATAAACGCGCGCGACGCGATGCCGAGCGGCGGCACCATCACCGTCTCCGCCCGCAACGCCACCGCGGCGGCCGACAATCCCCTCGCGCTGGCCCGCGGCGACTATGTGGTGCTCGCTGTGGCGGACAGCGGCAGCGGCATTCCCGCCGAGATCCTCGAGCAGGTGACGGAGCCCTTCTTCACCACCAAGAGCGTCGGCGAAGGGACCGGGCTCGGGCTGTCCATGGTCTACGGCTTCGCCAGCCAGTCGGGCGGCGGGCTCGACATAAGCTCGACCGTTGGCGAGGGGACCACGGTGGAGATCTGGCTGCCCCGCGCGCCCGATCGCAAGGCCGGCGCGGAGGCGGCAAAGACGAGCGAGCCGGCCGGCGAGCCGGTGCCGCCGCTACGCATCCTTTTGGTCGACGACCATGAGGCGGTGCGCGAAACCACCGCCGGGCTGCTCAGCGACCTCGGCCACAGCGTCGAACCCGCGCCGGACGGGCCGTCGATGCTCGAGAAGCTCAAGCAGATGCCCTCCGGCTACGACCTGATCATCACCGATTACGCCATGCCGCTCATGTCCGGAGGCGACATGCTTGAGCAGGCCAAGGCGATCGCCCCCGCCCTCCCCGCCATTATCATCAGCGGCTATGCCGACAGCCACTCGATCACCCGAAGCCGGGAGGTGGTGGTCCTCACCAAGCCGTTCACGATGGACCAGATGAACTACGCCATCGGAGCCGCGGTGTCGCCGTCCCGGCAGAAGCTCGAGCGCGTCTGAGCCGCTGCCGTGGGACAGGCGGCGGACCATATCGATATCGTCGAGCTGCACGCCGAGGTGCTGGCGCTGCAGGCGGCACTGATGGCGGTATTCCGCCGGATGGCCGAGGATCGTCCCGAGCTCACCCCGCTTTTCTGCCAGGCGTTCGACGAGGCGGAGACGATTCTTGCCGGAGTCGCCACCAGGCCCGGCTTCGAAGAGGCGATCGGCTCGACCGGGGGCGCCTTGCGGATCATCGACGAGCTCCGCCAGGCGGTCATCCGCGACGAGAGCGCCTGCCGCTAATAAGCCGGCTCGAGCAGCCCCTCGATCGTGTGATGCTGGATGACGGGCCGAAGCTCGTCGACGACCCGGCAGGTGAGATGGTCGCGTACCCGCGGCGGCAGCGCGTCCAGGTAGCTTCTCGTCACCTGGAGGTCGTGATGATTGGCGTTGGTCGCGTCCGGCGCGTCGGCGCCGACGACCAGCACTGGCCGCGCCTGATCGGAGCGATTGGCGGTCCCGCGATGGATGGTCAGCGCCGAGCGCGCCGAAATGTCGCCGCGCTGCGGGAGCTTCGGCACCATGCGCTGCTGGTAGCGCGGATAGAGGTCGCCCGGCGGGAACATGGCGTCCGGATAGGCCGAAGTATCGTCCCACTGCGTACCGAGCGCGATCTCGAAGGCGCCCATCTCGGGAATTGTGTCGACCGCGGTTAGGTTGAAGGCGAGCGAGTTAAGGCGCCGCCCCTTCATCGTCGCTTCCGGAGCCGGAAAGTCGCGGTGCCAGGGCTGGTCGGCTGCGCCCGGAAAGGGGATGTCGAATCCCACTTCGACGATCTTGTAATCGGGGCCGAGCACCGCCTCGCAGACGGCGACGAACCAGGGGTGCGTGGCAATGTGGACAAAGCCGCTCACCCGCTGCGGATGCACCTCGACATAGAACCGGTTGGGGCCGCGCGGCAGCGCGCCGCCCTGGATGGACCGGGCTTCGTCGAACAGGCGCTCGATGTCCTCGCGCATTCGGTCGGCCCATTCGGCGGGAAAAGCGCCTTTGAGGCCGATGATGCCGTCGCCGTACAGGCCGCCCATGATGGCCGCCACGTCATAGCCGGCTTCGCCTTCCGCTTCAGCTCCGCTCATACGCCACCCGAAGAATCGCTCGCCGTGCCTTGTTACCATCTTCTGCGAACGTGGCGAGGCCGCTATCGATGAAAGGAGAAGTCGGCGCGAGCAAGGGGAGGCCGCCATCGTCAATTTCATGTTCGCCACCGGGATCGAGAACAGCATCCCGACCATCCATGGCGGCCGCACCCGCATCGACGAGATGGAGGCCTGCGGCCATTATCGCCACTGGCGCACCGATTTCGACTGCGTCGAGGAGCTCGGCATCCACTTCCTGCGCTACGGGCCGCCGCTCCACCGGACCTGGCTCGCGCCGAATCGCTACGACTGGGAATTCACCGATCTGACGTTCGCGAACCTGAAGAAGCGTGACATCACGCCGATCGTCGATCTTTGCCATTTCGGCGTGCCGGACTGGCTCGGCAATTTCCAGAATCCGGACTTCCCGCTGCTGTTCGCCACCTATGCGGGCGCGTTCGCCGAGCGCTTCCCGTGGATCCAGCTTTACACGCCGATCAACGAGATGTTCATCTGTGCCGTCTTCTCCGCCAAATACGGCTGGTGGAACGAGCAGCTGAAGACCGAGCAGGGTTTCGTCACGGCGCTCAAGCACATCGTCAAGGCCAACGTCATGGCCATGATCGAAATATTGAAACGACGGCCCGACGCGATCTTCATCCAGAGCGAATCTTCGGAATATTTCCACGCCGACAGCCCCGAAGCCATCCATTCCGCCGAGGTGATGAACCGCGTGCGCTTCCTGTCGCTGGACCTGAATTACGGCAACCGCGTCAACAGCGACATGTACGAATATCTGCTCGACAACGGCATGACCCGTGACGAATATCACTGGTTCCTGACGCACCGGCTGAAGCAGCACTGCATCCTCGGCAACGATTATTATCTGACCAACGAACATCGCGTGTTCGCCGACGGGCACACCAGCTCAGCGGGCGAAGTGTTCGGCTATTCCGAGATCACCCGGCAATATTATGAGCGCTACGGCCTTCCGGTGATGCACACGGAAACGAACATTCGCGAGGGGCCCACGGGCGACGAAGCGGTCCAGTGGCTGTGGAAGGAGTGGGCCAATGTGCTCAGGATCCGCAACGTCGGGATTCCCACGGTCGGCTTCACCTGGTACTCGCTTACCGACCAGGTGGACTGGGACACGGCGTTGCGGGAGGTAAACAACCGCGTGCACCCGGTCGGCCTGTTCGACCTCGACCGCAACATCCGCAACGTCGGGCGCGCCTACAAAAAGCTGATCGCCGACTGGCGCGACTTGCTTCCCGCCTCCAGCCTGTGCCTGGTGGTGCCGATCGCCGCGCGCTCCCATTCCGACGAACGCCTGGCCGCCGATCAAAAGGAATTCGCCAGGCGCCGGCTGCGCGGCTTCGTGACCGAAGGTAGCTCCCCCGATCTCGGGCCGTGACGTCGTCCGAAAAATCGGTGCGGCCGTCAAAAATCACGGCTCCGCCCCGTCCCAGGTGATGTCGAGACGTCACAGGTGCCACATTCCCTTTGATTAATCGGACAAATCGCTTGTCACGCCTCTCGCGCGCCAGATATACCCGCTGCGCAAGAGCGCAAAAATCAGCGCCGACAAACAGGGGGAGAGACGCTATGCGCCTGAAATCCATCGTGCTTTGCTCGACTTCGTTCGCCGCCCTCGGCATGATCGCAACGCCGGCGGCCGCGCAGCCGGGCGCACAGGACGAACCGGTCCCGCAGGCTCAGGAATCGCCTGCGGACCCGGAGGCCGGATCGGTGCAGACCGATGACCCCGTGCAGTCCGCCCAGACCGGCGACGATGAATCGATCGTCGTCACCGGCATCCGCCGCAGCCTGCAGTCAGCTCAGAATCTGCGCCGCAACTCCGAGCAGATGGTCGACGCGGTCGTCGCCGAGGACATCGGCAAGCTGCCCGACCTCGCGGTCTCGGACACGGCGGCGCGCATTCCGGGCGTCCAGGTCGTCCGCACCGGTGGCGAGGCATCGAGCGTGCTGGTCAGGGGTCTGCCCGATTTCTCGACCACCTATAACGGTCGCGAGATCTTCACCGCCGAACGGCGCGAAGTGGCGCTGCAGGACTTCCCGTCAGCGAACATCGCGGCGCTGGAAGTCTTCAAGACCACCACGGCAAACCTGGTCGAGGCAGGCCTTGCCGGGCAGGTGAACGTCCGCGGCCGCCGTCCCTTCGACTTCCAGGGGACCGAGATCGCAGGATCGGTGTGGGCGCTGTACACGACCCAGGCCGGCGAGTGGAACCCGAACTTCAATGCTCTGGCAACCACCCGGTGGGACATGGGCGCCGGCGAGATGGGCCTGCTGGTCAACGTCTCTCGGACCGAAATCGATTATCTTGATTCGGAGCCTTCGAACACCGACTTCGTCCAGACGTTCCGCATCGAAGGGGACCGGCTCATCTGCTGCGGTCCGACGCAGGCGCGACTGCCGGATATCCAGCGGCTCTTCTACCGATCCGGCAATCGGGTCCGCCCCTCCGTCAACGCGGCGTTCCAGTGGCGCCCTAGTCGGGCGCTGGAAATCTACGCCGAATTCCTATGGCAAGGCTTCCGCAACCGCATCGACGACCGGCTCGTCGCCGTCCCGCTGTATAACGGGGCATCCTATTCGAACCTCCAGTTCAGGGCCAACACCAACCAACTTGAAAGCGGGACGATCACAGGCCTCGCCGACCCGATCTTCAGCTTCCAGGGTGGCACGTACAACGAGACGAACACATTCCAATATGCCACCGGCGCCATTTACGACGCCGGACCGCTTCGTATTACCGCCGATCTCGCGCGAACCGACAGTCGCTTCACGGGTTCGACCGAGTCGGTCGACCGCATCTTCACGGGGCAGGCAACGACATCCGTCGACTTCGATCTGACGACGCCGCAGTTCACCATCCGCAACTTCGACGCGACGAATCCCGCCAATTATCTCTTCGACGGCCTGTACGAGGAGGCGCAGGTCTCCGAAGGGGACGACTGGCAGGGGCGCGTCGACGCGGAATATGATTTCGACGAATCGGTTATCCGCAGCGTCCAGATCGGCGCCCGCTACACCGCCCGCGACGCCCATCGGGAATTCGGCAACCGCTTTGCCGGCTTCCGCGGTCAGAACATCCCCATCACGGCGCTCCCGCTGGAGCTCGAACTGGTCCGCCGCGGCTTCCGCGGCACCGACGTTCAGTCGGGCTTCGAGACCTGGCTCGCACCGACCTACCGAAGCATCCGCGACAACCGGGTTGAGCTGAGGGAGTTCGTGGGCTTCTCCACCGACCCCGTCGCGCCTAACCCGCTCACGGTCTATGACGCGAATGAGGACACGCTCGCCGGCTACGGACAAGTCAATTTCGACTTCGGTGACGTCGCCGACGCGACCATCGGAATCCGGGCGGTGCGAACCGAGACCGAGTTGAACGGCAACTCCCTGCTCTTCCAGCCGGACCCGGACGGCGATGGCCCGCTGGAAGCGCCGCCGCCGGTCCTTACCCCCGCTTCGGTGAGCAACAGCTATACCGACTGGCTGCCGAACGCGAGCTTGCGCCTCCGGCCGACCGAAAACATCCAAGTGCGTTTCTCGTTTACCCAGACCCGCACGCGTCCAACGTTCGAGCAGCTCAACCCCTCGTTCACTTTGGGGCCGCCGGATCCGCTCCTGAACGGTCGCCGAACCGGCGGTGGCGGGAATCCGTTCCTGCAGCCGTTCACTTCCAACAACTACGACGCATCCATCGAATATTATTTCAGGCGTACCGGATTCGCGGCGCTCAGCCTGTTCCGGCGCGACGTGAAAGGGTTCATTCAGACCGACACCAGGGACTTCGACATCCCGGGCATCGGGCCGGTAAGGGTCTCCGCACCGGTGAATACGCGCGAGGGTCGCATCCAGGGTGCTGAGGCCCAGATCACGACCTTCTTCGACTTCGAAGGGCTACCGCGCTTCTTCCATCCTTTCGGAATCCAGGCGAACTACACGTACCTCGACGCCGCGGTGGAGATATTCAATCCGGATACGGGCGAGTTTCTCTTCGACCGGATTACGGCCCCTGAAGGCCCGGGCGACTATGGCGGCGTGTCGGAACACACGGTCAATTTGGTCGCCCTTTACGAGCGGGGGCCGCTGTCGGGCCGTCTGACCTACAACTGGCGCAGCAATTATCTCGACCGCCGCGATTTCCGGGGCGACGAGGAGGGTGATTTCTATCGCGAGTTCGCCGATCCGCCCGCGCGCGTCGACCTGTCGCTCAACTTCAGGCCGTTCGAAAATATGACCGTCTTCTTCGATTGGACCAACATCACCGGGGACCCGTTCCGCGTGAACTTCAGTTCGGCGCGCAATGGCGAGTCGCGCGCCCGGTACGTCCGGTTCCTGCGCTACGAGGAAACCACTTTCTCGCTGGGCCTCCGCTTCCGGCTCTGACCGCATCCGGCCCCGGGGCGCTGATCCGCGGCCCGGGGCCAACCTTTCCAGCTTAGCCAGGGCGCTTGCGCCAGTTTTACGGCAAGTTTCTACTAAAGACCGAGGTCGGCAGCCCTCCGCTTGGAACATCCTTCTACGCGTGCCATGGCGCCGCGATGGACGGCACCGACCTCAAGATCCTCGTGACCTCGCGCTTCGCGATGGAGCGGTGAAAAGCAGCACGGGGCTGCCGCTCCGTCAGCCCTGATCGCGGTCCTCTTCCCGCTTCAGCGTCGGCCGGGCGGGCCGCGTTCCCGGCACCTCCTTCTCGACGCGAATGACGTGACGCTCCTCCTTCGGCCTGCGCCGCAACCGGCCAACGAGCTCCCGTATCTCAGGAAGGAAGGCGAGAGCGACGGCTAGGCCGATGAGGAGGAACGCGACAATGAAGGTGGTGCGATAAAAGCCCATGCTAACGCCTACTAGGGCTCCCGCTGATGGACACAACCGGCAATTTGTGCGGTGCAGCGCCACGGCGGATGCGTCTGCACCGGTGCGGATGAAAAAGCCCCCGGCCGGGTGCCGGGGGCAAGTGAACCGATTTAACCCAGGGGAGACCTCAGCGGCGCAAGAGGCGTTCGATCATTGCGAGTTGCCCGTGGTGTTACCGAGGGCGTTTCCGGTGCCGGTGTCCGCGACCGGATCGCTGGCGCCCGTGCCCGCGTTGGCGGATGCGTCGTTGCCCAAAGTATCGTTGTCGAGCAAATTGTCGGCGCCGAGATCGTCGGTGGAGAGGTTGTAATCTTCGATACCGTTGTCGGCCGCCGCATTCTCTTCGCCGCCGCCGCAGGCCGCAAGGGCGGCGAGCCGGCCGCGATAAGAGCCGTGGAAACCAGCTTCATTCATTCCCCCTTGTCGAGTCGCGGGCGGCGCGAAAAGACCATCTGGGGCGGCGCGCCGCAATGGCGCAGCGCGCAACGCCGCAACTTTGCAAGAACGGACTTATCGAACCGCGGCGAGCAGCAAGGTTCTGCCAGGCCCGCGGACGAATTGAGACGCTTTTCTCGCGCCTCAGCCGCGCTCCGCGAGCTTGCGCTCCCAAGCGAGGGCGTCCGCAACGATGGTGCCAAGATCGTTCCGATTCGGGCGCCACGGCAGCGTGGCTAGGATGAGCTGGTTATCGGCGACCAGCGTGGGTGGGTCGCCGGCTCGTCGGGGTGAGAGCCGGCGCTCAATCTTGCTGTTGGTCGCGCGGTCGACGGCATCGAGCACCTCGAGCACGGAAAAGCCGCGCCCATAGCCGCAATTCATGATGTGGCTCGCCGTCGGCTCGGCGATCAGCCGGTCCACCGCGTCGAGATGGGCGGCGGCAAGATCGGCGACATGGATATAGTCGCGCACGCCGGTGCCGTCCGGCGTGTCATAGTCGGTTCCGTACACTTCGACATGGGCGCGCTTGCCGGTCGCCGCCTCGACCGCGACCTTGATCAGGTGCGTGGCGCCGGCGGTCGACTGCCCGGACCGCCCCGCCGGGTCCGCCCCGGCGACGTTGAAATAGCGAAGCGCGCAGAAATTGATCGGATGGGCGGCGGCGACGTCCTTCAGCATCCGCTCGGTCATCAGCTTGGACCAGCCATAGGGGTTGATCGGCTCGGTCCGCGCCGCCTCGCGTACTGGAACCTGGTCCGGAATGCCGTAGGTCGCCGCCGTGGACGAAAAAATGAAGTGGCGAACGCCGCCGCGGACCGCGCTTTCGATCAGGGCGCGGCTCTTCACGGTATTGTTGAGATAGTATTTGAGCGGGTTCTCGACGGATTCCGGAACCACCACCGACCCGGCGAAATGCATGATCGCCCCGACGCCGTGCTCCGCGATCAGTCTCGCCACCAGCGCCTGGTCGGCGATATCGCCCTGGGCGAAGGCGGCGCCGGGCGGCACCGCCCAGTCGAACCCGGTGGAAAGGTCGTCGATCACCACCACCGGCCAGCCCGCATCGAGCAGCGCCAGCACAGCATGGCTGCCGATATAGCCGGCACCGCCGGTGACCAGCACAGGGACACGTCTATCGTCCGTCACATTTCCTCCCGCCTGTCGGATGCAGCAAAAGACCGCTAAGGTCGTTGCACGGCCTATACAGTCTGGAACGCCGAGGAGGAGTGGGCGATGAAAAAATACGCGGCGCTGGCACTCGTTGCGACGGCTGCGATCCTCGCCGGTTGCGAATCGACCGGCGGCGGCAACCGAGGGGCGATCTCGGTGACTCCCACCCATCTCGGCCAGCCGATCGCCCGCGGCGAGATCCGCGTCGAGCCGGGCAGCGCCGCCGCCAACGAGCCGGCCTTCGCGCAGCTGATCGCACCTGTGGAGCGCGAGCTGAGCCGCCTGGGATGGCGACTCGTGCCGCAGAAGGCCGCCTCGGAGCAGGTCGCCGTCGTCAATATCGTTTCGAGCGCCGGCACCACTGGCCTCCGAGTGCGGATACAGCGCCGCTCGGACGGGAGCGTTGCATGGCAGGGGCTGGCGGAGGGCCCCGCCGTCGGCGGCTCCTATGCGGAACGCGCCGCGCTGTTCGACCGGCTGGCGCGGGCGCTGTTTCAGGACTTCCCCGGGGAATCCGGTCGCACTATCAGCGTCCGATGAGCTTATCCGTTTCGGCCGCGTTCGACGGCGGCAACATCCGCGTCGTCGGCATCGACGGCGATCGCGTCGATCTCGAAATCCGCCAGGACCATCAGTCGGAATTCTACCAGTGGTTCTATTTCCGGGTGACCGGCGGCGCGGGACGGGCGCTCGAGCTCCGGCTGACCAACTGCGCCGGCGCCGCTTATCCGCTGGGGTGGGAGAATTACCGGCCCTGCCTCTCCTACGACCGCGAGGAGTGGGTGCGCACCGACGCCCACTACCAGGACGGCGCGCTTCACATTCCACTTACGCCGGCCGCGGACAGCGTCTGGATCGCCTATTTCGCGCCATTCACGATGGAGCGGCACCACGATCTGGTCGCTGCCGTGGCGAGCGAGGCCGGAGTCGAATATCGCTCGCTGGGCCAGACGCTCGACGGTCAGGAAATGGACTATTTCCGCCTCTCGGGCGGGCCGTTGCAGGTGTGGCTGTACGGGCGCCAGCATCCCGGCGAGACGATGGCCGAATGGTGGATGGAGGGCGCGCTCGAGAAATTGCTGGACGAGGCCGACCCGGTGACGCGGCGGCTGCGCGAGAAGTCGACCTTTCACATCGTCCCCAACATGAACCCCGACGGCTCCCGCCGCGGCCACCTCAGGACCAATGCCGCCGGCGTCAACCTCAACCGCGAATGGCACGCGCCGAGCCTGGAGCGCAGCCCCGAAGTGTTCCACGTGCTGGAGGAGATGAAGCGGACCGGCGTCGACTTCGCGATGGATATCCATGGCGACGAGGCGATCCCCGCCAACTTTCTCGCCGGCTTCGAGGGCATTCCGTCGTGGAAGCCCGAGCAACAGGCGCTGTTCGACGCCTTCAGTGAGGCGCTGGTAGCGGCTTCGCCCGACTTTCAGACCGAAAAAGGCTATGAGATCCCCGGAGCGGGTCAGGCCAACCTGTCGATGTCCACCGCCCAGCTCGCGGACCGCTTCGGCGCCGTCAGCATGACGCTCGAAATGCCGTTCAAGGACAATGAGAGCCTTCCAGACCCCGTGTACGGCTGGTCGCCCGACCGGTGCCGGCTGCTCGCCCGCTCCTGCCTCGACGCGCTCCACGCCGTCGCCGACCGCATCGCCGCCTACCGCCGCTGATGCCGCGCCTGGTCCTGATCCGCCACGGCCAGTCGGCCTGGAACCTCCAAAACCGCTTCACCGGCTGGTGGGACGTCGGTCTGACCGGCAAGGGCGAGGAGGAAGCGCGCGCCGCCGGCGAGATGCTCGCCGCGAAGGGCTTCGACTTCGACCTGTGCTTCACCAGCCTTCAGACGCGGGCGATCAAGACGCTTCACATCGCGCTCGAGGCGATGGGGCGGCTGTGGCTCCCGGAGAAGAAAAATTGGCGCATGAACGAGCGCCATTATGGGGGCCTCACCGGCCTCAACAAGGCCGAGACGGCGGCGAAGCACGGCGACGCGCAGGTCCACATCTGGCGGCGCTCGTTCGATATCCCGCCGCCGCCGATGGGCGCAGGCGGGCCCTTCGACCTCGCCGGGGATCGCCGCTATGCCGGGATCGACGTTCCGGCGACGGAGAGCCTCAAGGATACGATCGCGCGGGTCCTGCCTTATTGGGAGGAGCAGATCGTGCCCGCGCTGCGTCGCGGCGAGCGGGTGCTCATCTCCGCGCACGGCAATTCGCTGCGCGCGCTCGTCAAACACCTGTCGCGGATTCCCGACGACGAGATTACGGGACTCGAAATCCCGACGGGCCAGCCGATCGTCTACGAGCTGGACGAGCGGCTCGACGAGGTCGAGCGCTACTATCTCAAAGACCGCTGAGCCGACGCGCCGCGTCAGAATTCCTTGAGCCGCTCCAGGTTGCGGCGGACGCGCTCCACGACGTCGTCAGCGCGGTCCCCCGGCAGGATCGTGGCCACGCCGACTGTCGCACGGATGCGAATCTCCTCGCTGCCGACATCGAGCGGTCGCTCGGCGATAACACGCGCGATGCGCTCGCCGGTGTCGATCGCGGAGTCCGGATCGAGATGGTCGAGCAGCAGAGCGAAGCCGCCCCCGGTGCGGGCGGCGACGTCGCTGGCGCGGATCAGACCCTGCAGCAGCCGACCGACATGGCCGAGCGCCGCATCGCCGGCGAGGCGGCCGTGGCGTTCATTGATCGCGTCGAGGCCTTTGAGGTCGATCGAGATCAAAGCAGCCGGCGTGCCGTGCCGATGCGCCTGGCTGACCGCCCGCTCGAGCTGCCGGTCAAGCTCCCGCTCATTGGCCAGCCCGGTGACCGGGTCGATGTCCGCGACCGCCTCCGCTTCGCCCAGGCGAGCCTTCGTCTCGGTCAGCGCCGCGCGGAGCAGCGCATTCTCGTCGGCGAGCCGCGCCAGCGCCTCCCGCACCTCGGGGGTGAGTTGCTCGGCGGGAATGCCGCCGGCGATGTCGACAAATGCGCTCATTCGAGAATGGCCTCCGCGCCCCGCAATAGCGCTCATCGGTTAACAACCGGCCAAGCGGCGGCCGCATTGCCGAAGGCGGTGGTGCGGGTTAAGGGATCGCGCTTCGCCGGTCCAAGCGGGCAGAATGATGGCAGTCGAAGCGCCTCTCGTCGGTATCATTATGGGCAGCCGCTCCGACTGGGAGACGATGCGCCATGCCGCCGACATCCTGACCGCGCTCGAAGTCCCGCACGAAACCCGCGTCGTCTCCGCCCACCGAACGCCGCAGCGGCTCTACGATTACGCGCAGGGAGCCGCCGCGCGCGGACTCAAGGTGATCGTCGCCGGCGCCGGGGGCGCGGCCCACCTCCCGGGCATGGCGGCGTCGATGACGCGGCTTCCGGTGCTCGGCGTTCCGGTCGAATCGAAGACGCTGGCCGGACTCGACAGCCTGCTGTCGATCGCCCAGATGCCCGCCGGGATCCCCGTCGGCACCCTCGCGATCGGCAGGGCGGGAGCGACCAATGCCGGCCTGCTCGCCGCGGCCATCCTCGCGACTGAAGACGCCGCGCTGGCCGGCCGGCTGGAGAGCTGGCGCGAACGCCAGACGGCGGCCGTCGCCGAGCATCCAGAATGACGATCGCGCCGGGCTCCACCATCGGCATCGTCGGCGGCGGCCAGCTCGGCAGGATGCTGGCGGTGGCCGCGGCGCAGCTCGGCTATCGCTGCCACATCTATGCGCCGGACGAGGCCCCGCCGGCGGCGGAAGTGGCCGCCGCCTTTACCCGGGGTGACTATGCCGACGAAGCGGCGCTGGAGCGGTTCGGCCGCGAGGTGGACGTGGCCACGTACGAATTCGAGAATATCGCCGCCGACCCGCTCAGCGCCCTCACCCACCACGCACCGCTCTACCCGCCGCGCGAGGCGCTGGAGATCGCCCAGGACCGGCTCTCGGAAAAGCATTTCGTGCTCGATCAGGGCGGCGCGCCGGCGCGGTTCGCGCCCGTCGATTCGCTCCATGAGCTGGAGGCCGCTTTGGCGGACCTCGGCACGCCCGCCATCCTCAAGACCCGCCGCTTCGGGTATGACGGCAAGGGCCAGGTGCGGATCGGCGCCCGCTCCGAAGCCGACGCCGCCTGGGAGGCGGTCGCGGGGGCGCCGTGCGTGCTCGAGGCGGTAGTGCCGTTCGACGGCGAATTCTCGATCCTTCTGTGCAGGTCGGCCAATGGCGAGTTGGCCGTCTGGGACGCGCCCTGCAACGTCCACGAAAACGGCATCCTCGCTCATTCCTCGGTGCCGGCCGGGCCTGGGCTCACGGCCGCCACGGAGGCCGGCGAAGCGCTGGCCCGGCGCATCGCGCAGGCACTCGATTATGTCGGCCTGCTGGCCATCGAGTTCTTCGCGGTCGGCAGCCGTGCCCTGTTCAACGAAATGGCGCCGCGCGTCCACAATAGCGGCCATTGGACGATCGAAGGGGCGCTCACCTCACAGTTCGAGAACCACATCCGCGCGATCTGCGGCCTGCCGCTCGGCGCGACCGATCTGGTCTCGTCGCGGGTTGAGATGCGCAACCTGATCGGCGACGACATAAAGGCTTGGCGCGACATCCTGGCCGATCGCACCGCCCATCTCCACCTCTACGGCAAGGACGAGGCGCGACCCGGGCGGAAAATGGGCCACGTCACCCGTCTGATCCGCGGCTTGCCACGGTAGGGCCGAGCTCGCTGCGGAGGCTCGCTCTTGCATCCCCTCCCCGGGAGGGGGAGGGTAGGGTGGGGCTGTTCGGCGTCCAGAGGACAATCTCGGAAGGTGGAGACTCTCACCCCAACCCTCTCCCCGCTGGGGAGAGGGAGAATCACCGACTGACCGGCTGGCGGCTCAGCGCGGCTGCATCGTCTCGATCGGGAGGCCGAGGCGCTCGAGCTGGGGGCGGACGCGCTGCGCGTCGCCGACCACCACCCACACCCAATTGTTCGGGTTGATGGTCTGGCGGGCGACCTGGTCGAGCTGCTGCGCGGTCATGGCGCGATAGCGGTCGGCGACCGTCTCCCAATAATTGTCCGGGCGCCGATAGAGCGCGTTCGAGCGGAGCGCGCCGAGGATCGCCGGCGAGGTTTCGAACTGGCCCGGCAGCTGGCGGGTATTGCCGAGGATGATCCGGTTGAGCTCGGCCGGCTGGACGCCTTGCGGGCCGAGGAAGCTTCGCACCTGCTCCAGCAAGACTTGGATCGATTCGCCGGTGCGGTCGGCCTGGACGGGCGCCTGGATCATGTAGGGAACCTGGTGTTCGAACAAGCTGGCACTTCCGCGGGCGCCGTAGGACCAGCCGCGCCGCTCGCGCAGCTCCATGTTGATCCGCGCCAGGAAGTTGCCGCCCAGCGCCTCGTTGGCGGCGGTGAGCGGCAGCAGATCCTGGGTGCCCACGACCGGCAGGATCTGCGCGCCGAGGATGTAGGATTGCGGCGATTGCGGCCGGTCGATCAGGATGATCCGCGGCCGCTGCGGCGGGAGCGGGGCATTAAAGCGCTTGGTACCGCGCGGCACCGCCGGGGCCTGCCAGTTGCCGAAGCGCGCCTCGAGCTGGGGCACGAGATCGTCGAGCGGCAGGTCGCTGACCGCGTAGATGGTGGCGTTGTCGGGACGAAGCCAGGTCTGGTGGAAACGGATCAGCTCATCGCGGCTGAGCGCGCGCACCACTTCCGGATCGCCGGTGCCGGTGAACGGCTTCCCATAAGGGTGGGCGGTACCGAACAGAACGCCCGGAAGGGCCCGCGCGGCGATCGCGCCGGGCTGGGTCATCTCCGAAGCGATTTCTGCTAGCTGCTGCTGGCGCAGGCGCTCGACCTCGGCCGGCGCGAAAGCGGGATTGCGGATGACGTCGGCGAGCAGGTCGAGCGACGGCCCGAGGTTCGGCGTCAAGGCGGTGAGGCTGACTGCGGTGCGGTCGACGCTTGCGCCGGTGGCAACCGTTGCGCCGAGCCGCTCCTGCGCCTCGGCGAGCTGGACCGAGTTGAGCGTCGTCGTGCCTTCCTCGAGCAGGTTCAGCATGAGCGCCTGGGTGCCAAGCCGATCGGCGGGGTCAGCGGCGATGCCGGCGTCGAATTCCACGGTGACGCGGGTGACCGGCACGGTCTGGCGCCGCGCGTATATGACCTGGATGCCGTTGGCGAGGCGCGCACGCCGGACGTCCGGGAAATCGAGCTCCGGGACTTCGCCCACCGGCGGCCGCTCGCGCGGCGCGAAGCTGGTCGGCGCCAGCGGCTGCTCGCCAGGCTCCGGCGGCCGGTAGTAACGCGGCCGCTGGCTCGGAGCGCCGACGATCGCCGCGCCGCCGCCGCCGCGGGTGCCGGTGACGCCGGGGGCTTCCTCATAAGCCTCGCGCTCGCCCGGCTCGACGCGAAGCGCGTAGACCGGACGCTGAAGCCAGCGCTGCATCGCGGTGCGCACCTGGTCCGGGGTCACCGTCGCCAGCTGCTCAAGCCGGGTGCGGAAGAAATCGGGGTCGTCGGCGTAGAGCATCCCCTCGGCCAGCGCGACGGCCTTGCCGCCGAAGCCGCCGACCTGCTCCAGCCCCTGGATGCGGCCGGACAGCGACTGCATCACCGTGCGGCGCACCTCGTCCTCGGTCGGGCCGGTGGCAATGAAGTCCTGAAGGATCTGGTCCAGCCGGCGCGAAACGGCGTCGGCGTCGCCGCCCGGCTTCACGTCGACCTGGACCTCGAACAGGCTGACCCGCTGGAACGGCTGCACGAAGGCGGTGACGCGAACCGCGGTCTGCTCTTCGCGCACCAGGATGTTGTCGAGCCGCGAGCTGGCGAGCCCACCCAGCACGGTCGCCGCGACCTGGAGCGGCACCTGGTCTTCATGAGTAAGGCCCGGGACGACCCAGTTGCGATAGAGGCGCGTATTGGCGACGCGGTCGTGCATCGTGGCGTCGACGCGCCGGTCAAGGGTCGGCACGTCCGCCTCGGCCGGATTGTTGACGGGCCCGCGGGCAATGTCGCCGAAATAGCGCTCGACCAACGGCCGGGCCTCGGCGGCGTCGACGTCGCCGGCGAGGACGAGAACGGCGTTGTTCGGCCCATAATTCTCGCGGAACCAGGAGCGGACATCATCGATCGAAGCCGCCGAGAGATCGGCCATCGAGCCGATCGTAGAATGGCGGTAGGGATGGCCGTCCGGGAACAGCGCCTCGAGCTGGGCATATTCGACAAGACCGAACGGCTCGTTGTCGCCCTGCCTCTTCTCGTTCTGGACGACCCCGATCTGATTGGTCAGATTTTCCTGATTGATGGCGCCCAGCAGGTGGCCCATCCGGTCGCTTTCGAGGAACAGCGCCCGCTCCAGCGCCGAGCGCGGGACCGTCTGGAAATAGTTGGTCCGGTCGAACCAGGTGGTGCCGTTGAAGTCGGTGGCGCCGATCTCGCGCAGCGGCTCGAAATAGTCGCCCGGGGCGTTTTCGGAGCCGTTGAACATCAGATGCTCGAACAAATGCGCGAAGCCGGTGCGGCCGGCCGGCTCGTCCTTGGAGCCGACATTGTACCACACGGAAAGCGCGACGACCGGCGCCTTGCGGTCTTCATGGACGACGACGCGAAGGCCGTTGTCGAGTGTGAAGGTCTCGTAGGGCACGTTGACGCGGTCGAGCAGCTGCCGGACGGCCGGGTCCATCGGCCGCGCCGCCGCGGTCTCGGTCACCGGCGCCGAAGCGGATCGGTCGATGGTGGCGCAGCCGGCCGCGGCGAAGGCGGCGGCGGCGGCGAAAAGGGTCAGCAACCTGCGCATGCGACTCCCCTGTATTAGTCGGGGCGATCACTAGAGAAGAATGGCTCGGCAAGGCAAGCGGTGTCGCATGGCGAACCGGGGTGCGGATGAGGTCTGCAACGGCCCCTTGTGTTGCACATGGGCAACACTACATGGGCGGCACAGAAGATTGGGGCTTTCGACGATGAACCTTGAGAAATTCACCGAGCGGGCACGGGGATTCCTTCAGTCCGCGCAGACCGTCGCGCTGCGTATGAACCACCAGCGGATCACGCCGGCGCACGTGCTGAAGGCCTTGCTCGAGGACGAGCAGGGCATGGCCTCGGGCCTGATCGCCCGCGCCGGCGGCAGCGCAGAGGCGGCGCGGCGGGAGACGGACGAGGCGCTGGCGAAGCTGCCGGCCGTGTCCGGAAGCGGTGCGACCGCCGCGCCGAGCCTCGATGGCGAGACGATCCGGGTGCTCGACCAGGCTGAGCAGATCGCCCAGAAAGCGGCGGATAGCTACGTCACCGTCGAGCGGCTGCTGCTCGCGCTGACCATGTCGAAGACCGCCGCCGGCGCGGCGCTCACCGACGCGGGGCTCAAGCCCGAGGCGCTCAACGCGGCGATCAACGAGCTTCGCGGCGGCCGCACCGCCGACACGCAGTCGGCCGAGGATCGCTACGATGCGCTCAAGAAGTTCGCGCGGGACCTCACGCAGGCCGCGCGGGACGGCAAGCTCGATCCAGTGATCGGCCGCGACGAGGAGATCAGGCGCACCGTCCAGATTCTCGCCCGCCGCACCAAGAACAATCCGGTACTGATCGGCGATCCCGGCGTCGGCAAGACCGCGATCGCCGAGGGGCTGGCGCTGCGCATCGCCAACGGCGACGTGCCCGACAGCCTGAAGGACCGGCGACTGATGGGCCTCGATCTCGGCTCGCTGATCGCCGGCGCCAAATATCGCGGCGAGTTCGAGGAGCGGCTGAAGGGCGTGCTCGACGAGGTCAAGCAGGCCGAGGGCGACATCATTCTGTTCATCGACGAGATGCACACGCTGATCGGCGCCGGCAAATCGGAAGGCGCGATGGACGCGTCTAACCTGTTGAAGCCGGCGCTCGCGCGCGGCGAGCTGCATTGCATCGGCGCCACCACGCTCGACGAGTACAGGAAGCATGTCGAAAAGGACCCGGCGCTGCAGCGCCGCTTCCAGCCGGTGTTCATCGGCGAGCCGACCGTCGAGGACACGATCTCGATCCTCAGGGGCCTCAAGGAGAAATATGAACTTCACCATGGGGTGAGGATCACCGACGGCGCGATCGTCTCGGCGGCGACCTTGTCGAACCGCTACATCACCGATCGTTTCCTCCCCGACAAGGCGATCGACCTGATGGACGAGGCCGCGTCGAGGCTCCGGATGGAGGTCGAATCGAAGCCCGAGGAGATCGAGAATCTCGACCGGCGAATCATCCAGCTCAAGATCGAGCGCGAGGCGCTGAAGAAGGAAAAGGACAAGGCCTCGCAGGAGCGGCTGAAGGCGCTCGAGGAGGAGCTTGCCAATCTCGAACAGCAGTCCGCGGGGCTCACCCAGAAGTGGCAGTCGGAGAAAGAGAAGCTCGCCGGCGAGGCCAAGATCAAGGAGGAGTTGGACCGCGCGCGGCTGGAACTCGAGCAGGCGCAGCGCGCCGGCGACCTCGCCCGCGCCGGCGAGCTCGCTTACGGGCGCATCCCCCAGCTCGAAAAGCAGCTGTCCGAGGTCGAGGCGGCGAGCCAGACGGCGATGCTCCGCGAGGAAGTGACCAGCGAGGACATTGCCGGTGTCGTTTCGCGCTGGACCGGCATCCCGGTCGACAAGATGCTCGAGGGCGAGCGCGAGAAGCTGCTGGCGATGGAGGAGACGATCGGCCGACGCGTGATCGGCCAGAGCCAGGCCGTCGAGGCGGTGTCGCGGGCGATCCGCCGCGCCCGCGCCGGTCTCCAGGATCCGAACCGGCCGATGGGCTCGTTCCTGTTCCTCGGCCCGACCGGCGTCGGCAAGACCGAGCTCACGCGCGCGCTCGCCGAGTTCCTGTTCGACGACGCCCACGCGATGGTGCGGATCGACATGTCGGAGTTCATGGAGAAGCACAGCGTCGCCCGGCTGATCGGCGCGCCTCCCGGCTATGTCGGCTATGAGGAAGGGGGCGTGCTCACCGAGGCGGTGCGGCGCCGGCCCTATCAGGTCGTGTTGTTCGACGAGGTGGAGAAGGCGCACAACGACGTCTTCAACGTGCTCCTCCAGGTGCTCGACGACGGCAGGCTGACGGACGGCCAGGGACGCACCGTCGACTTCACCAACACGATCATTATCCTCACCTCGAACCTCGGCAGCCAGTATCTCTCGGCGCTGGCCGACGACGAGGACGTCGAGAAGGTGGAGCCCCAGGTGATGGAGGTGGTGCGCGGCCATTTCCGGCCGGAATTCCTCAACCGGCTCGACGAAATCATCCTGTTCCACCGCCTCGGCCAGCAGCATATGGGCCCGATCGTCGACATTCAGGTCACCCGGGTCCAGGGGCTTCTCAAGGACCGCAAGATCCGCCTCGACCTGACCGAGGCCGCCCGCGCGTGGCTCGGCCGCGTCGGCTACGACCCGGTCTACGGCGCCCGGCCGCTGAAACGGGCGGTGCAGAAATATCTGCAGGACCCGCTCGCCGAGGCGATCTTGCGCGGCGAGGTCCGCGACGGCGACACGGTCAGGGTCGAGGAAGGCGACGGCGCGCTCGTCCTCGCCACAAGCGAGCAGCGCCAGGCGGCCTGATTGGACAGTCTCGCGCGGTCGTCCTAGGCGCGGGCCGGTGACTTCGGCCGAGACACCGCAGATGCTGCTCGACCGCGCCTCGCGGCTGCGCGAGGCGGGACGGGTGGTCGAAGCGATCGACGCCTATCAGCGTCTGCTCGCGCTCGAGCCGAACCTGCCGGACAGCTGGTACAATCTGGGATGGCTGCAGCGTCAGGCGCGGCGCTTCGAGGATGCGCTCGCTTCCTATGCCGAGGCGCTGAAGCGGGGCGTCGCCGGGCCGGAAGAGGTGCATTTGAACCGCGCCGTCATCTTCGGCGACCATCTCGCCCGCCCGGTCGAGGCGGAAGTCGAGCTGAAGGCGGCGCTCGCCCGTAACCCCACCTACGTCCCGGCCTTGCTTAACCTCGGCAATCTCCACGAGGATCGGGGCGAGCGCGCCGCCGCGCGGTCTGCCTATGAGCGAGCGCTCGCGGCGGAGCCCGGCAACGGCCTTGCGCTCGCGCGGCTGGCGGGGGTGGCGGAGGTTTGCGCGGCCGACGATCCGCTGGTCGGCCGGCTGCGAGAGGCACTGGGCGATGCCGGGACACACTCGGCCGAGCATGCCGATCTGGGCTTCGCCCTCGGCAGGCTGCTCGACTCGGCCGGCGCCTATGACGAGGCGTTCGCCGCTTATGCCGAGGCCAATGAAGCGAGCCGCGCCAGCTTCGGTCCGCGCTTTCGCGGCTACGATCAGGCCGCGGTCGAAGGCTATATCGACCGCCTCATCGCCGCTTTCCCCGCGCCGGCGGCCCAGCCTCCGCAGGCCGAAGGGCAATCGCCGCTCTTTATCTGCGGCATGTTCCGCTCCGGCTCGACGCTGGCGGAGCAGATCCTCGCACGCCACAGCGGAGTCACCCCGGGCGGCGAGCTCGACCTGCTCCCGGCCCTGATCGCGGCCGAGCTGCGCCCCTATCCGGAGGCGCCCGCGTCGGCCGATGAGCCGCGGCTGCAGCGCCTCCGCTCCGCTTATCTGGAGGGGCTGCATCGCCGCCATCCGGCGGGCGCGCTCGTCACCGACAAAAGGCCGGACAATTTCCTCCACATCGGCCTCATCAAGGCCCTCTTCCCCACCGCCAAGGTCGTTCACACGATCCGCAACCCGCTCGACAACTGTCTCGCAATCTGGTTCCTCCATCTCGATCCCGGCATGCCCTACGCGCTCGACCTCGCCGATACCGCCCATTGGTACCGGCAATATCGCCGGCTGATGGCGCACTGGAAGCGGCTCTATCCGAACGATATTTTCGATCTCGATTACGACGCGCTGGTGGCCGATCCGCGGCCCGCGATCCGACGCCTGCTCGCTTTTTGCGGCCTCGAATGGGAGGAAGCCTGCCTCTCCTTCCACGCCGCCGCCAATATGGTGAAGACGGCAAGCGCCTGGCAGGTCCGCGAACCGCTCTATCGCCGCTCGTCGGGCCGGTGGCGCAATTACAAGCGGCACCTCGGCGCCCTCCGGGAAGCGCTCGGCGGCGAAGCTCAGCTCTCGTAACCGAGCCGCCTCGCCCACGGCTCGATCACCGGCAGCACCGGCGCCAGCTGCTCGCGATAGCGGCGCCAGCGGCCGCGCGCGCGGCCGTACAGGCCTTGGGTGACCTGATTGTAGCTGGGCGTCGAAATCACGCCGCGCTCCTTCGCCGTCCTGCGATGATCGAGCATCCGCTCGTCCCACGGCAGGCCAAGGAACTCTGCGAGCGGCCGAAGCTGGGCCTCCGGATCGTCCACGATTTGCTCATACTTGAGCTCGTGCACCCGCAGCGGCAGGCCTGACCGGCAGCGCGCCCAGAAGCTGAGCACGAGATCGTAGAGCCGCGCCGTCGTCTCGATGTCGAGGAAATTGGCCATCGCCTCATTGACCTCGAACCCTTGCATGAAACAGCTCAGGACGACGTCGCACGGGTGGCGCAGCGCCAGGATGAGCTGGGCGTCAGGAAAGAGCCGGTGGATCAGCGGCGTGCCCAGGATGTTGAGCGGCAGCTTGTCGATAACCAACGCGCCCGGCGGCGGCGGCGCCGCGGCATCCAGGGCTGTGAAATAAACCGCTCGCAGTCGAGCGATCTCGCCTTCGTCCAGCTCGGGCAGGCGGGCCATGTCGCCGGCCTCCCCAATCACCCGCTCCAGCAGCGGAATCTCCTCGAGCACATGTGTCTGGGGATGACCCATAAGCATGGTATCGAGGAGGGTGGTCCCGGAACGCGGAAAGCCGACCAGGAAGGCGGGTGCCGCCCGCTGGGGAACCGTCGGCCGGTCGCCGACTTGAGCGAGCCAGTCGGGCGTGGCGGTTTCGACCAGCGCCTCGACGAAGGCGCGAAACCGCGCCGCCCGCTCCAGCGACCGCGGCGCCTCGCCCGCGGCGATGCGGTTCGCCTCGTCCGCGGCGGCGAAGGCGCGCGCCGGCTGATCCAGTCGGTCGGCCAGCCGCGATACCAGGCGTTGCAACCGGACCGGCTCGATCGTTTGAGACGCGGTTGCAGCGCAGTCGAGCGCTTCTTCGAGGCGACCCTCCGACTCGAGCAGCAGCGCCCGCAAATAAGCGAGCGGCTGCGGCGCGACCCCTTCCCTCGCCGCCTGTTCGAGCAACGGGCCCAGCGCCTCGGCGCGTCCGGCACGCTCGAGGCCGATGCCCAGCTCCACATAGGCCGTGACGAAGCCGGACTGCCGCCGCAGCGCGGACCGATAGGCTTGCTCCGCATCGTCGAGGCGGCGAAGCGCGGAGAGGATTCGCCCACGCTCGACCTCAACTTCCGGGTCGTCGGGGGCGTCACGAAGGAAGGCGAGCGCCTCCTCCGCCTGTCCCACCTGCCTCAACAGCTGGGCCACGGCGAGGACCAGGCGCGGCTCGCCGGGGGCGAGCTCCAGTGCGCGCCGGTAGGCGAAAAGGGCCTCCTCCAGCTCCCCGGCGGCGGAGAGAATCGCGCCGAGATTCGCCTGGACGGGAACGATGTCGGGGCGGATCGAGGCGGCCTGTCGGGCCGCGGCAAGCGCACCTTCCACGTCGCCGGCCGTCCATTGCAGGCCGGCAAGGTTGTTCCATATTTCCCAGTCGCCCGGATCCGCCTGCAACACGCGCCGGTAGGAATCCGCCGCTTCGACAAGGCGGTTCATCGATTGCAGTATCTGCCCTTCGATCCGCGCCATGGCGGCGCTGTCACCGTCCGTCGCGGCCTCGGCGCAGAGCCGCAGAGCTTCCTCACCGCGACCCGTGCCGGCGAGGGCCATGGCGAGATCGGCCCGGATGCGAGCGTCGCCGGGCGCCGCGATGAGCGCTTGGCCCAGATAGGCCTGCCCCTCCGTCAGCGCGCCTGAGCGACAGCTGAGGCGCCCGAGGAAGTGGAGCAGGCCCGGGTCTCGAGGATCGGCGGTCAGCGCCGCCAGCGCCTCCCGGCGAGCGCGGGCCAGGTCCCTTCGTTCCAGTTCCGCCAATCGGCGGAGGGTCGATTCGGTCACTGCCACGTCGCGCTCCGCTACAGTGGAGGGGCGACGTCGAACGCGACCGTGAGCCGCTCGCCTTCGGCGAACGGCTTGGTCCCATGCCACATGGTCGATGGGAAGAGCGCAAGCCGTCCGGGCTTCGGCTCGATCAGACGGATCGGCGGCAGGTCCATCTTCAGCTCGTCCGAAGGCTCGCCGAGGCTCAGCCACCCCGCCGGCTCCGGCCCGCGCTTCTCCGGCGGCGGCAAAGCGACGTAAAGCGCCGAGCTGAACCAGCCTTGCGGATGGATGTGATTGACGTGGCGGCCGCCCGACAGCAGCCGGACGGACCACGAGCCGGAGAAGCGGATAGTGTCGCGCCGCAGGCTCAGCTGCGGGTGGTCGGGATCGTGGGGCGGTAACTGGCCGATATGTCCGCGGACGGCTTCGACGATCGCCTTGCGCAACGCGCGGATCTCCGGCTCCACGCGGTGGAAGAGCGCGCCGTCCGTCTGGGTGCCGCCGCGCAGCGACTGTTCGAGTGGCTGGTGCACCGCAATGTGGAGCGCCCGCAGCCGTTCGGCCAAGGGGTCGAGCGGCGGCAGCGAGTCGCCGAGGTCATAGACGCCGACCAGGCGCGGGTCGCCTTCGAGCCACTCCCACCTGGGGTCGCCGATCTTCCTCCAGATAGCGGCCAAATAGGGCCATAGCCCGCTGACTGCAGGCGTTCCGATGGTCGTGCTCGCCAGCTGCTCGGCCTGATCGAAGCGGGCGGTCTGCATGAGGTGCCGGACGTGACGGATCGTGACGCTGACGTCATTGACCGGGCGCAGCGCATCGAACAGCTCATCGGCGCGCTCGACATGGCCGAGCTCGGCGTGCGAGGCCGCCTCATTGGCATCGAAGATCAGGTGGGGCCCCATCGCGGCCCGGCCGCGTTCGATCGCGGCAAGGCAATCCTCGAAGCGCTCGGCCTTCAGCAGAGCCAGGATCAGCTCGCGCCACAGCTCGATATTGCGCGGCGACCGGGCGAGCGCCCGCTCCATTTCGGCGGTGAAGGTCGTTTGATCCCCCATCGACCAGCGGTAGCGGGCCAGCACCGAATGCGCCTCCACCCAGTCGGGCCGTTTCGCGAGCTCCGCCTCCAGCCGCCGTACCGCCTCGTCGTGGCGGCCATCGGCGACGAGGGCGGAAATGAGGCCGATCATCGCCGAGGAATCGTCAGGGGCCAGGCGAAGGGCCTGCTCGTAGGGGGCGATGGACGGCAAGCCGGCATCGAAGAAGGCGCGCGCGCGGCTGTGAGCGATGAGCGGATCGCGCGGCGCCAGCATGGCTGCCCGGTCGAACGCCTCGATCGCGGGAGCCAGATCCTCGAGCGCCCGCTGCAGCAGCCCCCGTACCTGCCAGATACGGGCATGGTTCGGATGGGCCTCGGCAGCCGCGCATACGAGCGGGAGCACTTCCTCCTCTTGGGCGCAGCGGCGTGCGACGATGCCGGTATCCGCGGCGACGTCGGGATCGTTGGGGACGAGCCTAAGGACCTCGCGAAACTCGGCCAGGGCCGCGCGATGGTCGCCGCCCTTGGCCAGCCCGGCCGCTTTTGCGCGACGCTTCTGGGCCTCTTCGATGGCGGCCGGAGTCGGAGCGACCGGCCCAGCCGCGGGGACACGCGCCGGCGGCGACGGCGACGCCGCCACCGGCTCAGCGGGAGGATCCTCCCCATTGAGATCGGTTCCCGCCATGACCGCGCCGACCGCTTCCCGCTCGGCGGGCGACAGGCCGGGGTGCCACAAGTCGAAGATCAGCACGACCCGAAGCCTGTCCCCGTCATTGGCCGCTTCATGCTCGATCGTGTCGTCGAACACGAACGCCTTGCCGACTTCCCAGCCGCGCGTTTCCGCGCCGACCCTGAACCAGCAGCCTTCCGGCACCACCAAAGGAAGGTGGCAGACCAGCCTCGTATTGGCGACGCCCGTGTGCGGCGGGATGCGCGTGTGCGGCGCGAGCAGCGAGAACATGGCGTTGGGCGAACGGCCGGAAATGGCCGGCTGGCCGATACGGGCAAGCAAAGCCATGGTTTCGGGGCAATGGCGAGCGTTCGCCTCGACGCGTTCGCCGTTCTGCAGCAGGTGGACGGCCGTCCAGGCCTTGTTCCAATTGAGCTCGCGCCACTGCCTGAGCGGCATGTCCTCGGAATATTGGATGTAGGGGACGAGCTCCGCCCGCTCGCCCTCCATCAGTTGCCGGAACTCGTCGGCGATGACGGGCGTCGCCGCTTCGAGCTCCGGCAGCCAGGGGAAAGCTTCGGGATCGTGGAACTCGCGCTCGACGAGTCCCGGATAATGAAAGTGGGTCGGCTCGCAATGCCAGGGCCGGGTGCGGCGCAGGACGTTGCTCTTGAAACGGTCGAGCCGGCGCGCCTCGGCATCGGTCAGCCTGTCTTCCAGGCCGACCACCCTCGCCCCCAGATTGGCCTCGATCCTGGCGACATGCTCCGCGTGGACGCGCTCGGCGCGGGCGATGGGGGCCTGAAGGTGGGGAGGGATTTCGGCGGGGCGCTGGGCGAGCGCGTGGCCATACGCCTCGCCGGCCTCCTCGCTTCGCCCGGCGGCGTCGAGCAGGCTCGCCTTGAGGAGCAGCGGCATGAAGCCGAGCGGTTCGACGCGAAGCGCGCCCGACACCGCTTCGAGCGCCGCGGGGAGATCGCCCTGCGCGCGGCACATCGCGGCCAGCTTGAGCCAGACTTCGCCGCGGTCGGGGGCCGCCGCGGTGACGTCGGACAGGAGCCGGCGCGCCGCCCCGAGGTCGCCGCGCGCGGCGGCGCGGTCGGCATCGGCTTCCAGCCTCTGCACCCGGTCCTGAAGGTCAGCGGTCGCCATAGCCGCCGTCATAGCCGCTCGTCCGCAAAAGAAAACGGCGGGCCCGAAGGCCCGCCGCTGAGTTTGAAACGCTTGTCGCGGGATTAGAAGTCGAGCGTGACGCCCGCGAAGACGTAGCGGCCGAGGGCGTCGTAGACCTGCGCCCAGGTGTTGCCGTTACACGGACCGGCCGGGCAGACCTGGCTGCCGTTGAGCGGCGGATCGCGGTCCAGGATGTTGTTGACGCCCAGGCGGAAGTTGTAGTGGTCGCCGACCCGGAACGACAGCGCCAGGTCGAGATAGTTGACCGAGCTGAGGCGCTCGTTGGCGGCGAGCGGCGGCGTGCTGCTCGCGAGATCGGGATCTTCGCTCAGATCGTCCACGTCAACCGAGCCGAAATACCTCCAGCGCGCCGTCAGGCCGTAGCCGTCGGGATGCTGCCAGGTGAGCCGCGCCGTATGCCGCCACTCGGGATTGGGCGTACCGCACTGGTTGCCGAAGAAGCCGACGCAATCGAACTCGACGCCGAAGCCCTGATCGGTGATCAGCTCGTCCAGCCAGGTACCCTGGAAGTTGAAGCCCAGGTTGCCGAAGCTGCCGATGTCCATCGAATAGCTCGCGCCGATATCGATGCCCCGGGTGCTGACGCCGCCGATATTCTCCTGAAGGTCGATGATGTAGCCCTCCTGGCTCAGCCAGAGGCTGCCGTTCGGAGCGCGGTTGATCAGGTTACAGAAGAACGGATCACCGGTGGAGATACACGAGGTGATGATGTTGTCGGCACCGAGCGCCTGGATGGCGTTCTCGACCTGGATGTCGAACCAGTCGATCGTCAGGGCGAAGCGCGGGACGAAGCGCGGCTGGATGACGACGCCAACGGTCCAGGTATCGGCGATTTCCGGATCGAGATTCGGGTTGCCGCCGATCAGGCCGTTATACTGGCTGGCCGGGTTCTGGTTGATGTTGCCGTACTGCGCCGCGCTGACCCCGGTAAGGGCGCACTGCGCGGCACTCGCTTCCGGAGCGTCCTGGGCCGTCTCCGGATTGAAGTCGCCGGCGCACGGATCGGTGGTGCCGTCGAGAGCGACGCGCTGCGCCGAGAACAGCTCCTGGATGTTCGGAGCGCGGACGGCGCGGTTGTAGCCGCCGCGGAAACGCACGTCGCGGACCGGCGCGAAGAAGCCGGCGATCTTGTACGTGTCGGTCGAGAAGCTCCGATCCTGGATCTGATAGTCGGAATA
>DASVVV010000077.1:0-8204 GCA_036386375.1 Allosphingosinicella sp.
TGCGAAACGAGGTAAGCGAGCGTCTGGTCCGGCGTGACCGGCTGCCCGGCGACGCTGATCACGACGTCGCCCTGCTGGACGCCGGCGCGCGCCGCCGGCCCGCCCGGCGTAACGGTGCGGATCAGCTCGCCGCGATTGCGCTCGATGCCGAGCGCTTCGGCGACGCTCTCATCGATATCCTGGAGGCCGACGCCGATATAGCCGCGCTGGACGCGCTGGCCGCGGCGGAGCGCCTCGACGACGGGGCGGATCTGCTCGGCCGGGATGGCGAAGCCGATGCCGACATTGCCGCCGGTCGGCGAGATCAAAGCGGTGTTGATGCCGATGACGTTGCCGTTGAGGTCGAACATCGGGCCGCCCGAATTGCCCGAGTTGATCGAGGCGTCGGTCTGGATGAAGCGATCGTAGACGCCGGCGCCGATATTCCGGTGGAGCGCCGAAACGATGCCGGCGGTGACGGTCCCGCCGAGACCGAACGGATTGCCGATGGCCACCACCCAGTCGCCCACCCGGACCGCACTCGATTCGCCGAATCGCACGAACGGCAGCGGCCGCGGCGCCGTGATCTTGAGCACGGCGATGTCGGAAACGGTGTCGCGGCCGACGACCTGCGCTTCATATTCGGTGCGGTCGGACAGCGTCACCGTGATCTGCTCGACGACGGCGTCGGCGCGGGCCGGCGCGACGACGTGATTGTTGGTGACGACATAGCCGTCAGGCGAGATGATGAACCCCGAGCCCAGCGAGCCGCCGCGCTGCCTGACGGTGCCGCCGTCGCCGCCGCCGTCCGGGACGGGCTGGCCGAAGCGACGGAAGAATTCCTCGAAGCCGGGGGGCAGTCGGCGCTGCTGCACCTGGACGCTCTGGCGCGTGGAAATGTTGACGACGGCCGGCTGAAGCCGCTCGGCCAGCGACGCGAAGCTCATCGGCGCCCCGGCGCGGGGTGCAGCCGCGGACATGGCGCCGGGCTCGTTCTGCGCGGTCTGGGCGCCGACCGGGTTCAGCGTCAGGGTCGCGGCGGCTCCGCCGAGAAGAATGGCAGCGCTGACTCCGTAGACATAACGCACGTGGCTGATCTCCTAATCCTTTGCGCCGCTTCCGGCCGCCGCCAAGCCCGCGGCGGCACCTGCGACAGATTGTGGCACGCTAGATGGGGAGGCTGAACCGGAATTGAATGGGGCCCCGCCCTTCTTCGCTAAGGCTGCTGGTTGAACTGACGCAGATACTGGTTGTTCGGCGAAAGGATGATGTTGGTCCGCCCGCGCGCGTTCGGGCCGGTGGCCTCGCTGATGAAGCTCGCCTCGTAGGACTGCATCGCGCGGTAGAAATCGTAAAAGTCCGGATCCTGGTTGAAGGCGCCGGCATAGGTCGCCGCCGCTTCGGCGTCGGCCTCGGCGCGGATGATCTGGGCCTGCTTGAGACCCTGGGCCTGGATCGAGCGGGCCTCCTGCTGGCGGGCCGTGCGCATGCGCTCATAGGCCGATTCGAGCGGGGTGCCGTCGGGCAGGTCGGCGCGCTTGATGCGGACGTCGACGATCTGGGCGCCGTACTGGATGGCGACCCGATTGAGCGCGTTCTGGATATTGTCCATCATCTGCCCGCGCTCCGGGCTGAGCAAGGCCGCGAACGGCCGCCGGCCGAGCTCGTTGCGGAGCGCCGAGCCCAGGATCGGCCGAAGCTGCTCGCTGACATTCTGCTCGGAGCGGGCGGCGATGTACATTTGCAGCGGATCGACGATCCGGTAGCGCGCGAAGGCGTCGACCTGGAGCCGCAGCTGGTCGGTCGAAAGGACCTGCTGGTTCTCCATGTCGATCGACTGGATGCGCTTGTCGATCCACACGATCTTCTCGAGGAACGGGAGCCGCGCGGCGAGCCCGGCGCCGCTTGCGCCGAAGGTCTCGTTGGCGCGGTAACGGTTCAGGATCCGCTGGGGCTCGCCGAAGCGGACGATCACCGCCTGCTTCGTCTCGGGGACGATGGCGAAGGTGCTGCCGACGAGGATGAGGGCGAGGATCGCCACGACGATGAGCGCGATGGGGTTGCGGGCGAGGCCGGTCATCGCGGCGCTCCTGCCGGTTGCTGGGGCTGGGCCGGCGTCGGCCGCCGCTGGACGTCGGGAAGCGCCAGATAGGGCGTTACCCCCGGCGCCTCGACGATGGTGGTGTCGACCCGAGACAGGATCCGCTCCATCGTCTCATAATACATGCGCCGGCGCGTCACTTCGGGGGCCGCGCGATATTCGGCATAGACCTTCTCGAAAGCGGCGGCGTCGCCCTGCGCCTTGGCGGTGATCTGGAGCGCATAGGCGCGGGCGTCGTTCATGTAGCTTTGCGCTTCCTGTTGGGCGGCCGAGACGCGCAGGAACGCCTCGTTGACTGCATCGGGCGGCACCGACTGGTTGATTGCCACGCCCTGGATGCGGATGCCGGCGCCGTAATCGTCGAGAATCTGCTGCATGTTCTGCTCGACATTCTGCTCGATCTCGGCGCGCCCGGCGCCGATCGCGTCGTCGAGTGACACCCGCGCCATCACCGCCCGCATCGCGCTTTCGGCGACCTCGCGGATGGTCTCCTCGGGCTCGGCGATCTGGAACAGGTAGCGTTGCGGATCCTTGATGTTCCAGCGCACCGCATAAGCGAGGTTGATGACGTTCTGGTCGCCGGTGAGGATCAGGTTCTCGACGCCCGTATTATCGGGGATCGGGGTGTTGCGGATATTCTCGACGTCGACCTTGAATACCCGACCGATCGGCGCCGGCCAGGTGAAGCCGATGCCAGGCCGGATGGTGCGCTCGTAGGAGCCGAGCGTAGTGACGACGCCGCGCTCCTGCGGGCCGATGCGGTGGACGCTGGTGAACAGGATCCACAGCAGGGCGAAGACGCCGAGGCCGTAAAGCCAATAAGGGCGGCCGTCCTGCGGCGGCCAGCGGCGGCCGATCCGGTCGCGGCTCTTCTTCAGGAATTCGTCGAGCGAGGTGATCTCGCCGGGGCCCTTCGGCCGGCGCTTGCGGGGCGGCTGTCCCCAGGGATTGCGCGGGCCGTCGCCGCCGCCATTGCCGGAGCCGCCCTCGTCGCCGCCGCCGGCGCCCCACGGACCGCCTCGATTGTCGCTCAACACGGCGCCGGGACGCGCGCCCCACCCGAGAAACCTCTTCATGCGCCGGGTATATAAAGCCCCGTCGCGGAAAAACGAGTGCCAAGCGGCGGCGCATTGCCTATCGCCGTCGGCGTGAGCGACACCGACGATCCCATAAGGGCTGCCCTCGCCGGGCTCGCCGACCTTGCCGAGCGGGTCGTCATGACCCGGCTGAAGGAGGGCGCCGCCACCATCGTCATCGACGCGAGCGGCCTCTCCGCCGACGAGCGCGCCCAGGCCGAACGGCGCGTCCGGGCGGCGCTGATCGGCGTTCCCGGCGTCGCCGACGTCCGTATCGCGATGACGGCCGAGCGGCTCGAACGGACCATCGTCGCCATCGCCAGCGGGAAGGGCGGCGTCGGCAAGTCGACGGTGTCGGCCAATCTGGCGATCTCGCTGGCCCGGCTCGGGAAGAAAGTGGGCCTCGTCGACGCCGACATTTACGGGCCTTCGCAGCCCAGGATCATGGGCCAGTCGGGGCGGCCTGAGTTGATCGACGAGCAGATCGTGCCGGTGCCCGCCCACGGCATCAGGATGCTCTCGATCGGCCAGCTGATCGAGCCGGGCACCGCCGTCGCCTGGCGCGGCCCGATGACGGCGAGCGCGCTTTCCAACCTGATGGAGGGCGACTGGGGCGATTGCCAGATCCTCGTCGTCGACATGCCCCCAGGCACGGGCGACGTGCAGATGACCCTCACCCAGAAGTGGAAGCCGGCGGGCGCGGTGATCGTCTCGACGCCGCAGGACCTGGCGCTGATCGACGCCACCCGCGCGATCGACATGTTCCGAAAGATGGACGTCGAGGTGATCGGCCTCGTCGAGAACATGGCCGGCTATCGATGCCCGCATTGCGGCGAGGTCAGCGATCCGTTCGGCTCCGGCGGCGCCGAGGCGGCCGCCCGGGTGATGAGCATTCCTTTCCTCGGCCGTATCCCGCTGCGCCTGTCGATCCGGACCGCATCGGACGCCGGGCGCCCGCCCGCGGCCGGGGAAGGAGAGGAAGCGGAAATCTTCCGCGCCATCGCCGTTAAGCTGCTCGAACAGCTGGCCAGGAAGGAGCCCGTCAATGCCGCTCACGCGTGACGAGGATATTTACGCGCTGCTCGCCGGCACCCGCACCATCGCGATGGTCGGCGCGTCGGACCGGCCGGACCGGCCGAGCTACGGCGTGATGGCCTATCTCCAGAGCCGCGGCTATCGCGTCATTCCGGTCAACCCGCAGATCACCGGCGAGCATGTCCATGGCGAATATGTCTGGCGCGAACTCGCCCAGATCGGCGAGCCGATCGACATGGTCGACATCTTTCGCCGGCCGATGGCGGCGGGCGAAGCGGTGGACGAAGCGATCGCCGCCGGCGCCAGGTCGGTGTGGCTCCAGATCGGCGTCATCAACCATGAAGCGGCGGCGCGCGCCGAGGCCGCCGGGCTCCAGGTCGTCATGGATCGCTGCCCGAAGATCGAGATTCCACGGTTGCGAGTCCCAAGTATCAGCTAAGGCACGTTCTGCGAGGGGGATGCGGGCGCTTTGACGATCCTCGCCGAGTAGCTATATGCTGTGGGTGGGGCTGGGGACTTTGAATTTTGGAGGTTCAAGTCCCCAGCACCGGGCCTGCCGGTTTGACCGGCAATCGCGGCCCCTTGTGGAGGTGGGCCACGGACATTCAGGTCGGCATCGCCATCGCCTGATGACACTCGCAATCTTCTTCGCCTCCGCTTCGGTCAGGTCGAACGGCAATCCTTGCACGTGCACCGTCAGGACCGCGCGGATAGGGATCGGCAGGATACTACTGGCCATCGGCCCACCCAGATTTTGAGGTGGGCTCGGTGTCGGTGACGTGACGGCCTCACGCTCGGTCCGTGGCTTCGGTGTGGCGGGTTTATTCCCGGTTCGAGGGGCGCTCGCGAGTTTGGACGCTCGTCCGCCTGACGCTCAACGCCGGTCTCTGATCGCCTCGGGCGCCGGATTACACCAGCGCAAGCGCCCGCTCGCGCAGCCGCCCGACCGCGGCGGCGTGGATGCCCGGTGTGGCGGCGAGCATTCCGAACGCCTCGCCCGAGGCCGTGTTGAAGGCGAGCGGCTGGCCGAGCGCGCCGGTGACGGTCGCTCCCGCTTCCTCGGCGATGAGGGCGGCGGCGGCGATGTCCCACTCGAACCCCCAGCGCAAGGTCGCGACGAGGTCGGCCTCGCCGGCGGCCACGAGGGCAATCCGAAGCGCGATCGAATTGGGCTTGGCGACCGCCACCAGGTCGCGATCCTCCGGCGGAAGCTGATCGGCGGGGACACGCGACCCGGCCAGCTCACGCCGCGGGCTGACCTTCAACGGCTTGCCGTTGCGGCGGCTGCCTTGCCCGGCCGAGGCGGTCCACAATTCGCCGCGCGCCGGCGCGGCCAGCACGCCGAGGACGGGAACGCGATCCTCGACCAAAGCCACGGAGACGCACCAGCCCGGCCGTTGCCGCAGGTAATCGCGGGTGCCGTCGATCGGGTCGATCACCCACAGCCGCCGCCGCTCGATCCGGTCGGAAAGGTCGAGCGTCTCCTCCGACAGCCATCCCGCTTCAGGGTCGAGCGCCCGTAGATGCTCGTTGAGGAAGGCATCGACCTCGAGGTCGACGTCGCAGACCGGGTTGCCCGGCGACTTGTCCCAGCGCCTGAAGTCGGTGCCGCAGCGGCGTTCGGCGATCCGTCCCGCTTCCTCGACGATCCTTGCGACCTGCTCAAGCACCGGCGACGGTCATTCCTTCCACGCGAAGCGTCGGAACATCGAGCGCGCGGCGATGTTCCAGGTCGTTCGCGTGGGCAAGCCGGCGGTACATGTCGATGAGGTTGCCGGCGATGGTGATCTCCGCCACCGGCGCGGTCAGCTCGCCATTCTCGATGATGAAGCCGGAAGCGCCGCGGCTATAGTCGCCGGTCACCGGATTGACGCCCTGGCCGATCATTTCGGTGACGTAGAGGCCGCGCCTGACGTCGGCCATCAGCTCGGCCGGCGTAAGCGTGCCCGGCTCCAGATGGACGTTGGTCGCGCCGGTGCCGGGGGCGCCGCCGATGCCGCGCGTGGCATGGCCGGTCGGTTCCAGCCCGAGCTGGCGCGCCGAGGCGATGTTGAGCAGCCAGCCGGTCAGGCGGCCGCCGGCGACCAGCCGGCGCGGCTGCGTGCCCACGCCTTCGCCGTCGAACGGCTTCGACCTCAGGCCGCGGCGGCGGTGCGGGTCGTCGACGATGACGACGCCTGCGCCGAACAGTTGCTCCTCCTCGCGTCCGAGCAGGAAGCTGGTCTTGCGGGCGATGGCGGGGCCGCTCATCGCCGAGAGGAGGTTGCCGATCAGGCCGCCGCCGACGCGCGGGTCGAACAGCACCGACATCGCGCCCGAGGCGAGCTTGCCCGGGTTGAGGCGCTTCAAGGCCCGCTCCGCCGCCAGCCGGCCCAGTTCTTCCGGCGCGTCGAGGTCGGCGAAATGGCGGACGGAATGGCTGGCATGGTCGCGCTGCATGTCGCCGCCGCTGCCGGCGATGACGCTCACCCCGGCGCTATAGCCGCTCGCCGTATAGCCGCGCGCGAAGCCGTTGCTGGTCGCGAGCGCGATGACGTTGCGGCCGGCGCTGACACCGGCGCCCTCGCTGTTGGTGATGCCGGGGAGCGTGCGCGCCTCGTCCTCCATCGCCAGCGCGCGCGCCTTGAGCTCGGCCGGCGCGGGGTCGCCGCCATCGTCGGGGTCGAGGTCGGGCGCGCCGCCGCGATAGAGCCTGTCCTCGGGCGCAAGCCCGGCATAGGGGTCTTCGGGCGCCTCGCGCGCCATCGCGGCCGCGCGCTCGACCAAGGCGCGCAACGCGTCGGCGGAGAGGTCCGAAGAGGACACGCTTGCCGACCGGCGGCCGACGAACAGCCTCAGCCCGATCTCCTCGCCTTCCGAACGGGTGACGTCCTCGAGCGCGCCGAGCCGGACCTGGACCTCGGTCGCGGCGTCGCCGACATAAAGGGCGTCGGCGGCATCCGCGCCGGCCTTGAGCGCGGCTTCGACGAGGGCGGCGGCGCGCCCTTCGGCTTCCTGGACGGTCAGCATGGCGGCGGCTTAGGCGATAGGTAAAGCGGAGTACAGCTAGGCCGTGCCGACAACGAAGCACCCGAGGAACATGAGCAGGCCGGCGAAGCGGTTCGAGCGGAACTTGGCGAGCGCGTCGGCGCCCTCGTCGGGCTTGAGCGTCAGGACCTGCACGAGCAAGTGAAGCCCGACCGGCACCAGCGCGAGCAGCGCGAAGCCTTCGATCCGAACTTCCCGGATCGCGAATGCCCACAGTAGCAGCGCGAGGGCGTAGCATATTGCCACGCCCAGACGCGCCTGGGAGCCGAGGGCTCGCGCCGAGGACTTCACCCCGACCAATGCGTCGTCCTCGCGGTCTTGGAGCGCGTAGATGGTGTCGTAGCCGATCACCCAGAAGATCGCCCCCGCGTAAAGCAGCAGCGCCGCACGCCCGATCTCGCCCGTCATCGCCGGCCAGCCGACCAGCGCTCCCCAGGAGAAAACGAGGCCGAGCCACGCCTGCGGCCACCAGGTGATCCGCTTCATGAACGGATAAGCGGCGACCAAAGCGAGGCTGGCGAGCGCGGCCAGCTGCGCCTTCCGCTCCAGCTGAAACAGCACGACGAGACCGATCGCGCTCATCGCCGCCAGCAGCGCCCAGGCGCCCCTCAGCGACACCCGCCCGCTCGCCAGCGGCCGCAGCCGCGTGCGCTCGACGCGTCGGTCGAGGTCTCGATCGATAATGTCGTTATAGACGCAGCCGGCGCTGCGCATCGCCCAGGCGCCGACTGCGAACCAGCCGATCAGCGCCCAGCCTCGCTCCTCGAACGGCCCCCCGCCCATGCCGGCCAGAGCGATCGCCCAGGCGCCGGGCCAGAAGAGCAGCCAAGCCCCGATCGGCCGGTCGAGCCGGATCAGCGACGCATAAGGTCGCGCCGCCCGCGGCAACGCCCCGATCAGCCCGCGCCGCTCGCTGTCGGGGACGATGTCGGTCTCTATGGCCACCTGAGGTGCCTTGCCGTATCCGAAACCATGCCCGCAACCCC
>DASVVV010000078.1:0-16395 GCA_036386375.1 Allosphingosinicella sp.
CCGGCCGCGGCATTGCCCACGGCATTGTCGACACTATCGGTGCCGGCCGCATTCGCGGCGCCGTTGTCGGCGGCGGCGCCGTTGTTGGTGGCCGCCTCCTGATTGCAGGCGGCGAGGGCGAGCAGGCCCGCGGCGGCGAGAGCTGAGGTCGAATGCTTCATTTCAATCCCCAAAGTCGACAAATCGATGGCCGCTTCTAGCCCACCGCCGCAGCGGACGGAAGAGCGCTTTAACGCACGCCGAAGCTGTGCTTAAATGCCTTGCGACACGGGGGAAGTCATGCCGATTCCGAACGACGCGAAGCGCCCGGCCGGGAGCCGCCGATGAGCGACGCGGCACGCCTGGAGCTCATCCCCTTCCGCATCCAAAGCTGGGGGACGACGCACGAAGGCTGCGTGCGCGAGCATAATGAGGACAGCTATTGCGTCCGCGAAGGCGAGGGCCTGTGGGCCGTCGCCGACGGCATGGGCGGCCACGAGGGCGGCGAATGGGCGTCGGCGAGGCTGGTCGAGAAGCTCGAGGCGCTCCACCTTCCGCAGGATTTCGAGGCTGCCTGCGACAGCGTCGTCGAGGCGATCGACGGCGCCAACCGCGTTATTCTGGCGGAAGCGCGCGAGCGCCGGCGGCAGATGGGGACGACCGCCGTCGTCCTCCTCGTCAACGGGCAGCGTTATGCGGTGCTGTGGGTGGGCGACAGCCGCGCCTATGTGCTTCGCGACGGCGCGTTCATCCAGCTCAGCCGCGACCACACCCAGGTCCAGGAGATGGTGGAGCGCGGCATCATGAGCCCGGAGGATGCCGACGGCCACCCGATGGGCCACATATTGTCGCGGGCGGTGGGGGTTCAGGACGAGGTGAGGGTGGACCGGGTCACCGGCGAGGTGATGCCGGGTGACGTCTTCCTGCTGTGCAGCGACGGCCTTCACGGCTATGTCGACCAAAGCCAGATATTGCGCGTGCTGCGCGGCTCTCCGGAACGCGCGCCGGACGATCTGGTGGAGCTCACGCTAGCCAACGGCGCGCCGGATAACGTGACCGTCATCGCCGTGTGGGCAAGCGAGCCGACCCTCCTCTCGATCCCGCCGGTGACAGCATGAACGACGACAAGGACAAGAAGCCGCCCGAGGAAGGCGAGGAGCGCACCGTCTTCATGCCATCGGCGGGATTGCCGCCCGCGCCGTCGCCGGCACCGGACGGCGAGACCCCGGCGCCGCCGGGCCCGCCACCCGAGTCAGAGGCGTTGCAGCCAGCGCCACCCGCCCATCCTCCCGTGGAAGGCGCCGCGCCGGCCCAGGCCCCCGTTGCCGGAACCGATACCTCGCTGGGCACCGCCGCGATCAAGCCGCGGGCGCACGCCCAGGCGATCAAGGTCGGCGACGTGCTCAACGACATCTTCCAGGTCAAGCGCTTCCTCGCCCGCGGGGGTATGGGCGAAGTGTTCGAAGGCACCAATGTCAACACCGACGAGCGGGTAGCGATCAAGGTGATGCTGCCGGCGCTGGCTGCCGACGAGAAAGTGGTGGCGATGTTCCGCAAGGAAGCGCGCACGCTCACCAAGCTCCACCACGAATGCATCGTGCCCTATCGGGTGCTCGCCCAGGAGCCGGACCTCGGCGTCCTCTACATCGTCACCGATTATATCGACGGCCGGAACCTCGCCGACGTGATGGACGAGATGAAGCCCTCGCCGGAGGATCTGGCGGTGCTGCTGCAGCGGCTGGCCGGCGGCCTCGGCGCGGCCCACAAGCTCGGCCTCATCCACCGCGACATGTCGCCCGACAACGTCATCCTTCCAGGCGGCGACATTCGCCAGGCCAAGATCATCGATTTCGGCATCGCCAAGGATCTCGCCGCAAGCGCCTCGACGATCATCGGCGACGGCTTCGCCGGCAAGCTCAATTATGTCGCGCCGGAGCAGCTGGGGGATTTCGGGCGCGAGGTGGGCGCCTGGACCGACGTCTACAGCCTCGCTCTGGTCATTCTCGCGGTGGCCCAGGGCAGGAACGTGAACATGTCGGGCTCGCTGGTCGACGCGATCGACAAGCGGCGTCAGGGCCCCGACCTGTCGGCGGTACCGGACAATCTGCGCCCGCTGCTCGAGGCAATGCTTCGGCCCGATCCCAAGGACCGCTTGCGCTCGATGGACGAGGTGCTGGCGATGCTCGGGGGTGCGCCCGTTCCCGCGGCGCCCGCGACGCCGGCTCCCGGGCCCGCCGCGGCCGCAGCGCCCGGCGGAGGCCCTTCGAAGGGGCTTATCGTCGGCGGCGTGCTCGCGGCCGCGCTCGTGGCCGGCGCCGGGGCCTGGTATGCGCTCGGCGGCGGCGCTGGAGTTCTTCCCGGCGGCGGGGGCAACGGTTCGGTTGCGAATGACGTCGCGCCGGCCGGCGATGCCGCGGCGACGGCGCGCAATAGGATCAATTCGGTTCTTCCTTCGGTCAGCTGCACCTGGCTCGACATCGGCAGCATCGAAAGCAGCGGTGGCGGCGTCACCGTCGCGTTTCGCGGCGTTGCCGGCGACGGCGAGGCCGCTCAGCGCGAAATCTCGACGGCGCTCTCCGGCGCCGGAATCGACAATGCGCGGGTCGATTTCGGCGACGTCGCACCGATCACTCAGGCCGGCTGCGCGGCGCTCGACACCTATCGACAGGTGCGGGCGTCGGCGGCGACCCACCTGTCGGTGCCGCAGCCGCGCTTCGAGATGATGCTGCAGCCGCCCGGGCTTCCTTATGCCGGGCAGACGGCTGCCAATGCCGTCGTCGAATTCGATTTCGGCAGCTCCGGTGCCGATTTCGCCATCGTCGGAATCGAGCCTTCGGGCGCGATCACCACTTTGATCCCCAGCCGTAACGATTTTCAGGCGGCGCTTGCCCAGTCGGTCAGCGGGCGGCCGATCGCCGATTTCGGCAACGGCCGCTACCGGCTCAACATCGACCTCGACCATGACGGCTGGTCCGGCATCATGCTGATCAGTGGCCAGGGCCCGTTCGTGCCGGACCTGGTCGCGCCGCCGGTCGGGTCGCGCGGCCCCTCCTGGCAGCAGCAATTCCTCGCCGCTGCCGGTCAGGGCAATTGGCGGGTGGAAATGGTCTGGTTCGAATCGGTGAATCGGGTGCCCAACGACGCGGCGGCCGACATTCCAGCCAGCGCGCCACGGTCCGAGGAACCCTCTCCCCCGGACACCGGGGGCAAGGAGCCCTAGAGCCGCCGGCTCGGTTTATCCTCGAAGCCTTCGCGCAGCTGGCGCTCGTAATTCTTGCGGAACTCCTTGGCGAAGACCTCCATGAAGGCTTCGTCGGATTCGTTCTTCACCGTCACATATTCGCGCTCATAGTTTCGCCATAAAGCGGCGTCCTGGAGCGCCGGGAGGATCCGGGCCATGATGCCCGCTTTCTCCGCGCGGCGGCGCACCGAGCCAGGGGAGAAACGGTCGAGCGTGGCGCGAAGCGCGCTGGGGATGGCGCGAAGCGTCGCCATCTGGTGCGACTGGAGGTCGAGGAACGCGTCCTCGACGGCACGGTCGGCGTCCATGAAACCGGGCTCGGCCGGGCTCAGCAACCGTGCCATCGCCTGGTCAGGCGAGCGGGCGAACTTGATCGGGTTGTTGCCTTCGAGTTCGAGCCCGGTCGCTTCCGCCCCCATCTGCGCCTTGGCGCGGGCACGGGCCTCCACCATGACCACGAGCCCCGCGACCAGCCGCTTCAGCAGCGCGCCCGCCTTGGTGACCAGCTCGGGCGACTTGGCGACGGCGTCGGGTCCGACCCCGGCGGCGGTGAGCAGCGCCTGGACGAGATCGTCGCCCGCGGGCGCCGGCGCGGCTTCTTCCTTCACGCCGAGGCCGCCGCGCGCCCAGTCCACCTTGTTGATGTCGGCAAGCGAATCCCACATCACCGTAACGTTTTCCGGCGGCCGGTCCTCGGCTTCGGCCGGTGCCGCCCGCTCCGCGGCGGGCGCGGCTTGCGCGGCCGGGGCGGAAGTCGCGCCGGGCTTGATGACGGTCCGCTCCGGATCGGCGGACGGAGGCGGCGGCGGCGGCGGAGGCGGAGGCGGAGGCGGAGGGGGAGGCGGCGGCGCCGCCGCGGCGAGGCTCGCGACCACCTCATATTTGCCGATGCGGAACACGTCGCCGTCGGCGATCCTGTGCTCCGCCTTGAGCCGTTCGGCGGCGCCGCCCAGGAACGTGCCGTTGGTGCTGACGTCCTTGAGGACGTAGCCGCCGTCCTGCCGCTTGATCTCGGCGTGGCGCGAGGAAATGATGTTGGACGGATCCGGGAGGTTCCAGTCGCAATTCTTGGACCGGCCGATCACGGCGCTGTCGCCCTCCAGGGAGAAGGCCCTGTTCGCCGCCTCGGGAACGGCTTCGGCATTGCGGATCGTGAGGGTGAGGGTCATGCCAGGCCGGAAACTAGCAGGGTCGTTCTGGTCCGACAACGGCGGCTTCCCGACCCGCCCCGTCGCCTTGCCCGCCGTCGATTCATCGCCTAGAAAGCCCGTTCCGTCGATAGGCGCGGCGGGGCGGCATCCCAGGAGGCACAGTATGCGCAAGCTCGGTTTGACCTTGTTGGTCGGCTCGATGGTCATCGTCCCTTACGCAGCGTTTTCGCAGGACAGCTCCGCCCCTAGCGCCGACGAATTCGTCTGCGCGCTGACCGGCGAATGCGGCGACGAGCCAGCCGCCGAAGAACAGGCCCCCGCCCAGCCAGGCGAGGGCCCGCGGGTTTCGGCGACCCGCGGATTCTCGCTGTCGCGGCCGAGTTCGCCGCAGGCAACGCCGAACGCGGACCGGCCGACCCGGGCCCAGACCACGTCGTCCCAGCGTCAGCGGCAGCGCCAACGCCAGGCCAGCGCGAGCAATCGTCAGCGCGGGCCAGCCCAGCAGCAGGTAGGGCGCGTCGACCTCCGGCTCAATTTCGCCACCGGCTCGGCCGAGCTGAGCGCGGCCGACCAGGCGCGCATTCTCGCTTTCGCCGAGGCACTCAAGCGCCCGCAGCTCGCCAATGTCCGGGTGCGGATCGAAGGGCATACTGATTCGGTCGGCGGCCGCGCTTCCAATCTGACTCTGTCGCAGCGCCGCGCGCAAGCGGTTGCGGACTTCCTCACGGCCCAGGGCATCAGCGCCGAACGGCTCGAGGTGCGCGGCTATGGCTATGACCGCCCGCTGCCCGGCCATCGCGCCTCGTCGGGCGAGAACCGGCGCGTCGAGGCGGTGCGCATCTCCTGATCGGCCAGGGCGCCGCTAGCCGGCCGGAACCCCCAATTCGCCCGCCGCCGTGCGCAGCCGATCCTGGGTCGGCGCGTCCCCTTCGAAGGCGGTAAGGCCCGAGCGAAGCGCGTCGCGCGCGGCATTGGGGTCGTTGAGGACCATTCGCGAGCGCATCAGCCGGATCCAGCCTTCCGCGTCGCGCGGATTCTGGCGCAGGCGATTCGCCAGCCGTTCGACCATCGCCTGTACCATCACGTCCTGCTGGCTCGGAGGCAGCCCCTTCGCGGCTTCCATCTGCTCGCGGGTCGGGCCGGGTATCGCCGCCGTGGCCGGGGACGGCGGGGCCTGACGCTGCGGCGGCATGCGATTCCCGAGATCGATATTGTTGCGCCGCGCGATCAGCACCGTCGCGTCGCGCACCTGCGATTCCCACACCGCCCCGGCGGGCGCCTCGCGGAGCAAGGCGATGAGGTCATCGATGGCGCCGCGATGGTCGCCGCGAATGTCCTTCAACGTGGCGAGATAGTAGCGGGCCTGGGGATTGCCGGGCTGCAGCTCGAGCACGCGGTGGAACAGCCGCTCCGCCTCGGGCGGCGGATTGTCGCCGCCGGCAAGCAGCATCATCTCGCCGACATATGCGGTGTAATCGGGATTGTTGGGGCTAAGCTCCATCGCGCGGCGGAACGCCTGCTGCGCCTGCTGGAAATTCTCTGCGTCGCGATAGGCGAGGCCGAGCATGAACCAGCGCTCGTGATTGTCCGGATCCGCGCGCAGGCTTTCGTTCAGCCGGGCGATGCTCTCGTCAAGGTTCGGCGCCTGCGCCGAATTTCCGCTCGGCACCGGCTCTGCGGCCGGATCGTCGGACCGGAAGGCGGCGATGCCGACCGCCGCGGCCGCCAGCAGCCCGGCGGCGCCAAGAGCGATCGTGGCGGAGGAGACGCGCCGCGCTGACCTGTCGGGCTGTGCCATTGGCAGCGGATCATTACGGCAAAAATCACAAGGTCAAGTCTGGCGTCCCTGCAAGAAGCTGCTAGGATGAAAGCGGGTCCGCGCGTGCGCGCGCAACGGCCCCGCGCGCGCCGGTTGCGGGCGCACGGGACTGGGGGGAGTGAGATTAAAGTGGCGTCCGCCTTCAAGATCGCCGTGGTCGGATCGGGGCCTGCCGGCCTCAGTGCCGCGGCGCGCGCGGCGCAGCTCGGCCTCAGCCACGTCCTTCTCGAGAAGACCGATCACCTCTCCGACACGATCTACAAGTACCAGAAGGGCAAGCATGTCATGGCGACCCCGAGCCAGCTGGTGCTGCGCTCGGACATGGACTTCGAGGCCGGGAAGCGCGAGGCCATTCTCGGCGTCTGGGACAAGCAGGCGGCCGAGAACAAGATCAACGTCAAGCTGAACGCCGAGGTCAAGGCGATAAGCGGCCAGAAGGGCGCCTTCACCCTCACCCTCACCAGCGGCGAGACGGTGGAGGCCGAATATGTCGTGCTCGGCATCGGCACCCAGGGTAATCCCAACAAGATGCGCTGCGAGGGCGGCGACCTGCCGCACATCCAGTATCAGCTCGACGATCCGGGCGCATATGTCGACGAGCATATCATGGTGATCGGATCGGGCGACGCCGGCATCGAGAATGCCCTCGGCCTCGCCGCCGACCCGGAGCAGAACAACACTGTTTACATCATGAACCGCAGCGCCGAGTTCGCGCGCGCCAAGCAGGCCAATGTCGACCTCCTGATGGAAGCGAAGGCCGCGGGGCGGATCAACGTCCTGTGCGAGACGACGCCGGCGAAGGTCGTGCCGGGATGGATCTACGTCGACACGCGCGACGGCGAGCAGAAGATCAAGTGCGATCGCATCATCGCGCGGATGGGCACGTCGCCGCCGCGCAAGTTCGTCGAGAGCTGCGGGATCCAGTTCAGCAGCGACAGCAAGGACGCCTATCCGACGCTGTCGCCGCAATTCGAGACCACCGCGCCCGGCATCTACGTGATCGGCGCGCTCGCCGGCTATCCGCTGATCAAGCACTGCATGAACCAGGGCTATGACGTCATTGAGTTCATCAACGGCAATACCGAGCTGAAGCCCGCCGACGAGCCGATCCTGGAGCAGAAGTTCAGCGTGCTTCCCGGCCAGCGCAGCGTCACCGAATGGCTCGCCTTCCTGCGCCGCCGGGTGTCGATCCTGAACGATCTTTCGATGCTCCAGATGCGCGAGTTCATGCTCGATTCGGAGCCGCGCGCCTATCGCGCAGGCGACGTCCTGTTCCAGCGCAACGAGCCCGGCGCCTCGCTGTTCGCGATCGCCGACGGCTCGGTCGTGGTCGAGATCGACCCCAGCGACCCGACCCTGACCGTCCCGATCCGGCAGGGGTCGATCGTCGGCGAGGTCGGCCTGATCTCCGGTCGCAAGCGCGGCGCCACCGTCCGCACGGCGGAAGGCGCGATCGTCATCGAGATCCCGCGCAACGCCGCGCTGAAGCTGATGGCGACAAATGCGGCGGCGAAGAAGGAGATCACCCGCATCTCCACCGAGCGCCAGCTGCTGCAGATGTTCGGCTCAACGACGCCCGAGGATCTCGAGGAAGTGCTTGCTTCGTCCGAGATCATGGAGGTTCGCGCCGGCCAGACCATCATCAACGAGGGCGAGGAAGGCTGGGATATTTTCGTCATCCGCCAGGGCTCGATGGTGGTGGAGAAGAATATCGGCGGCAAGCCGGTCTTCCTCTCCTACATGCCGGCCGGCTCCTATGTCGGCGAAATGGCGTTGATCGACGCCGGCCGCCGCACCGCGACGGTGCGCGCGGCGATCAAGTCCGAGGTGATCAAGCTCGACGGCGAGGCGTTCCGGCGGCTCCTGCTGAAGAAGCCGGAGCTGCTCGCCAGCTTCAAGAAGGAGCGGTCGACCCGCCAGGAGCTCACCGACTATATCGAGGCCCGCAAGGACGGCTTCGGCGGCGTCGTCGACATGTATTCCTCCGTGGCCGGCTTCCTCGTCGAGAACGGCATCGGCGAGGCGACCGACGTGCTCCTGATCGACGAGAAATTGTGCGTCGGCTGCGACAATTGCGAGCGCGCATGCGCCGATGCCCATGAGGGCCTTTCGCGGCTCGACCGCGAAGCGGGACGTACCTACGCCCACCTCCACGTGCCCACCAGCTGCCGCCATTGCGAGCATCCGCACTGCATGGCCGATTGCCCGCCCAACGCCCTCAACCGCGGGCCGGACGGCGAGGTCTATATCAACGACACCTGCATCGGCTGCGGCAATTGCCAGCGCAACTGCCCCTATGGCGTGATCCGCATGGCCAAGGTGCCGCCGAAGAAGCCGAACCTGCTCAAATGGCTTTTCTTCGGGGCCGGGCCGGGCCCGGGCGAAGCCGATGAGAAATGGACGAAAAAACGGGTCAGCGCCGAGACGCCGAAGAAAGCTATAAAGTGCGACATGTGCTCGGGCATTGACGGCGGGCCGGCCTGCGTGCGCGCCTGCCCGACGGGTGCGGCGATCCGGGTGTCGCCGGAAGAGTTCCTGACCGTGGCGAGGATGGGACGAGGGGGCTAGCGAAGGTGGCGACCAGGGGGATCGGACGCACTGCACTGGACGACGCGGCGAGGCACGAAAGCTTCCTGCAATACCGGCGCTACCGCTGGTTCAAGATCGGTATCGTCATCTCGCTGCTGCTGATCGTCGCCTACCTGCTGATCGACGTGCAGCCGCGGCACAATGGCGGCAGCTGGCTCGGCTACACTTTGGGCACGGTCGGAGCGCTCCTGATCCTCTGGTTGGCGATGCTCGGCATCCGCAAGCGCAACATCACCCGGGGCCGGTGGTCGCTGAAGGCGTGGACGTCCGCCCATGTCTATCTGGGGCTGGCGCTGGTCGTCATCGCCCTGCTCCACACCGGCTTCCAGTTCGGCTGGAACGTCCACACGCTGGCGTTCGGGCTGATGATGGCGGTGATCCTCTCGGGCGCCTACGGCATCACCGTCTACGCCGCCCTCCCGCAGGGGCTTAGCGACAGCCGCTCCGAAATGACCGGGCCGCAAATGATCGAGGCCGTTAACAATATCGACAAGCAGATCCAGGCCGCCGCCCAGCCGCTGTCCGACGCGGACAGCGCGGTCGTTCTGGATTCGATGGGTGAAGATCCGTTCGGCGGCGGCGCCTGGCGCCGGCTTGTCGGCAGCTATCCCAGATGCCGCAATCGCGCTGCGCTGCGAATCATGCGCCAGCGCCTTGGCGAAGCGACGGGCAAGCAGGCCGTCGCGGTCGAGCAGGTGGTGACTTTGCTCGAGCGCAAGGCCGCTGCGCTCCAGCGCGTACGCGGCTATGTCCAGCGCCGGGCGCTGCTCGAAATCTGGCTATACGTCCATGTCCCATTGACCTTCGCGCTCATCGCCGCTTTGCTCGCACATATCGTCAGCGTCTTCTTCTACTGGTAGGGGGGTAGTAGGGATGGCGTTCCTCTTAAGGAACATCAGCTACAGCGCTGACGGGCGGCAGATTGTCCGCTCGTCACGGGTCCGTGACGACCTTTTGAAGGTGGGACGCGACCCGGACAGCGACATCCGCCTCAACGATCTCAACGTCGCCCTTCACCATGCGACGCTCGAGCAGATCTCGCCGACCCGGATCGGCGTGTCGGCCGAAGCCGGCCTTACCGTCTCGATCGACGGCGAAACCACCCAGTTCGGACAGGTCGACGTCGGCATCGGCGCCACGATCCGGATCGGCCCGTTCCAGCTGCGCGTGCTTCCGCAGGAGATGGGCTCGGAAGACGTCGCCATCGACATCGAGCGGTCCGAAACCGCAGTCGACGAGGAGAAGTTCGACACGAGCCGCTTTGCCCTCGCCGCGGTCATGCCGGGGAAGCGCCCCGTCGCCTGGGTGCTGGTGATCGCAATCCTCGGCGTCTTCCTGGTCTGGCCGATCTGGGCCTTCTATCAGCAGGAAGAGGGCAAGGCCGAATATGCCCAGGCCTTTCATGCCGACCGGCTGTGGCTGAGCGGCAGGCTTTCGCGCGGGCATGCCGCGCTCGCCAACAATTGCCGCGCCTGCCACGTCCAGCCGTTCGTCTCGGTCCGCGACCAGTCCTGCACCGCCTGCCACACTCAGGTCCACGATCATGCCGACGTCAGGCGGATGATGGCGGCGCGGCCGGACCTCAGCGGCTGGGACCGCTTCCAGATGCGGGTTTCCGAGACGTTCGGCCTCGATCCCGGCCGCTGCGTCGACTGCCACACCGAACATGAGGGGCCGCAGGAGATACCCGCGACGCCGCAGCAATTCTGCACCGATTGCCACAGCGACCTCGACCGGCGGCTTCCCGACACACGCCTCGCCGACGCGGGCGATTTCGAGGACCTCCACCCCGAATTCCAGCCGGCGGTGCTGATCCGCTGGGACAACGACCAGCCGGTCATGCAGCGCGCCTCGCTGGCGCAGCGGCCACGCGAGCACAGCAACCTCAAATTCCCTCACGCGCTCCACCTGAATGCCACCGGCGGCGTCGCGCAGATGGCGCGGCGGCTGGCGCCGACGTTCGGCTTCGGGCAGCAGCTGCAATGCGCCGACTGCCACGTTCCGACGCCCGACGGCGTGCGCTTCCAGCCGACCGATATGGAGGGCGATTGCGGCATGTGCCACAGCCTCGCCTTCGAGCAAATCGACGGCACCATTCGCACGCTGCGTCACGGCGAGCCGCGGATGGTCGTCGCCGACGTGCGCGCTTTCTATCGCGCCGGGCTGCGCCAGCGCCCGATCGAGCTTGGCACGCCGCGCAGCCGTCCCGGCGACGTGAACCAGATCCGCGCCGCCGTTCAGAATGCGCGCGCCCGCGCCGCCCAGGGAAGCCGCGCCGACCAGGCGGTCCGCCAGATATTCTCGCCTAACGGCGCCTGCTTCGACTGCCACGAGGTCATCCCGGCTGCGCCGGGAACGCTTAATTACGGCATCCGTCCCGTTGCCTTCCAGACGCGCTACATGCTCCACGGCTGGTTCGACCACCGGGCCCACCAGATCGTTCAGCGCCCGGGCCAGGACCGGATCGAAGGCTCGCAGGCGTGCCTCAGCTGCCACCGGGCCGACGCCTCGTCCGATTCGGGGGACCTGATGCTTCCGAACGTCGCCAGTTGTCGCGACTGCCATGGCGGCGAAACGACCAGCATGCCGGTGGAATCGAGCTGCGCGATGTGCCACGATTACCATATGGACGAAGGCGTGCCCGCGCGGCTTCTGAGGCAGGTGGTGCGGGGGCGCCGCTGGACCACCACCGTCATTCCGATCCAGGCGCAGCCGCCGCAGGCCGGCCGGCGCCAGCCGCAACAGGGACAGCAGCCGTCCGGAACAAGATGATTCGATGCTGATAGCCCAGATCACCGATGTCCACCTGGGCTTCGATCCGTACAATCCGGACGAATTCAACCGGCAGCGCCTCGATGCCGCGCTCGACATGCTGCGCACGCTCGAACCGCGGCCCGACCTGTTGCTGGTGACTGGGGACATCGCCAATGACGGCGACGATTCGCAATCCTATCTGCGCTTCAGCGACGCGATTGCCGGGCTGCCCTTCCCGGTCTTCTCCCTGATGGGCAATCACGACAGCCGGGAGCCGTTCCGGCAGGTATTCCCGGACACGGGCCATGCCGGCGGCTTCATCCAATATGCGATCGAAGAACATGAGCTTCGCATCCTGGTCCTCGATACGCTCGAGGTCGGGCGCCACGGCGGCGGCTTTTGCGAGACGCGCGCGGCCTGGCTGCGCGCGCGGCTCGACGAGGCGCCGGATCGCCCGACTTTGCTTGCCCTCCACCACCCACCGATCGCGACGGGCATTCCGTGGCTGACGGAAAACCCGGATGCGGAATGGGTGGAGCGGTTGCGGGCGGTGGTCGACGGGCGGCGCAACGTGGTCGCGATGATCACCGGCCATGTCCACCGGCCGCTCATAACCGGCTGGGCGGGGACGACCCTGATCGTCTGCTCCTCGACGGCGCCGCAGGTCGCCCTCGACCTCAACCGCATCGATCCGGACAATCCCGACGACCGCGCGATGATCATCGCCGACCCGCCGGCTTATGCCCTCCATCTGTGGGACGGGCGCCAGCTCATCACCCATTTCGACACGGTCGAGGATCATGAGATCCTCGCCCGCTACACCGACAAGCTCCAGCCGCTCGTGCGCATGCTGATCGACGAGAAGAAGGCGAGCTGATCGCCACGACACGTCCTGCCCGCGCAGGCTGGCATACATACTGACTCGGCGCGGCCCCATTTAATGAGGTGTAGATGTCCCCGGCATCCGGAGCCTTGTCCGGCGGACAGGGCGTGCTCATTAATCGATGGGGTGACGGAGGTCGACCGGCCTATCTGCCCCGTTCGCCGGCGGCGGCGGTGCGGACGCCGACCCAGTCGTCCATGCTGCCGGTATCGCTGACACGGTAGGGCAGGCGGCGGCTGTTGAGGAAGAGGCGCTCCATTTCCTGGCGGTTGAAGGGCCGCGACCCCAGGCGGCCGAAGACGGCGATCTGCCCGCCGGTTTCGTCGACGCCGCGGTCGCGGTCGAGGCCTTTGGACAGGGCGATGGCCGGCGAGGGCGTGCGGGCCCAGGCGATCAGCTGCGGCACCGGCCGGGGCGAGAAACCGTAGACCTGCGGCGTGCTGGCGAACGAGGTGAGCTGTACGACCTTGAGGCCGTTGCGGCCGTCGGCGACGTAGGCGAAAAGCGACGCGTTGGTCGAAGCGACGATCACGTCCTCGACGTCGTTCATCTGCCCGTCGAAGGTGACGAAGGTCGGCGGCGCCGGCCGCTCGGGGTTGGTGATGTTGACGATTGCGAGCCCCTGTCGCTTGGCCGCGACATAGGCATAGGTGCGCGCAAGGTAGACGCGGCGCGCGTTCTCGAGCGGCACGGTTCCGCTGGGGACCGGCACCGGATTGGCCATGTCCGTCACGTCGAACAGCTTCAGCCCGTCCGCGTCCGTCACCCACAAATAGCGGAACTGGATTGCCGAGGCGCGCGCGTCGCGCATCGGCACGGTCGCGGCGAGGCGCGGGTTGAGCGGGTCGTTGAGGTCGAGGACGACGAGGCCCGCGTCGGTCGTGATATAGGCGTAATAGCCGGCCAGCGTTATGTGGCGGGCGCCGTTGAGGACGCCATTCTCGTTCCAGGCCGTCGCTCCCGAGGCCAGCCGGGCGCGGCGCAGGAAATTATCGCGCGGATCGGCATTGGCCATCGTATTCACGTTGACCAGGAACAGGCCCTCTTCGGCGTCGGTCACCACCGCATAATTGTAGATCGGGTGGAAGCGCTGCTCCTGATTCTCCTCGAGCAGGCTGATCGTCCGGCCGTCGGGCTGCGGCCGCTCGGTCTCGGCCATCGATTCGTTGCGGCTCGGCGCGATCGGCTGGTTAGTCGGCAGCGCCACGCAGGTCGCGTTGCGCGAATCGACCCGGGTGTCGTGGCCGAGCGGCGAGAAGGGCGCGGTCACGATCCGCTCGGAGAAGCCCTTATTGCCGATGCTGGCGATGTCGTAGACGCGGAAGCCGCCGCGGCCTTCAGCCACGTACATATATTCGCCGCGGTGCTGGAGGCAGCGCACGGGGCCCCTCGTCCCCTGCACGACGTTGGCGAACTCTTCGAGCGCATGGGTCTCGCCGCTGAAGTCCCCGTCGAAGGTGCGGCCGCGGGTCCAGTTGACCAGCTGGCGCCGGTTGCGCTCGACGTGCAGCCGGTAGAAGTCGGGATAGGCGTAGCGGTGGAGGTTGGAGCCGATCACCGCCTGCGGCTCGTCCCACTCGGTCACCCGGGTCGCCTGGAAGCCGCTCTCGAGCCCGCTCCAGGCATGCATGCCGACGAAGTTCACGAAGTTCGTGCCGTGCAGCAGCAGCTGCGCCATCCAGGCATTGTTGTCGTTGGTCTCCGAGAGGTGGCAATCGGTGCAGGTCTTGGTCTCAACCCGGCGCACAGTGTGCGGGAAATGCGGCGCGAAGGCCTGGCTCGAGAAGCCGGCGGCCGAGATCGGCGGCTGCTGGACGTAGATGCGCTCGCGGTTGACGTTGGTGGACGAGAGGATCAGCGCCGAGGTCGAGCGGATCGGGGCAATGATGTTGCCCTTCGTGGTCTGGTGGCGGCCGAGCTGGAACATCTCGTCGCGCGCGACCTGCGGGTTGTAGGTCGCGAAGTTGCGTGTTTCCTCGCCGCTATAATGGTGGATGGTGGTGCGGTTGTTCGCCTCGATCGGAAGGTGACAGCCGGCGCAGCTCGTCGTCCACGACAGGTGGCAGGTGAAGCAGGCCATCTCTTCGGTGGGGTGGGCGAGCTCGCCGTCGGGAACGCCCTCGCCGAAGACGAAGCGGCCGGTCTCGGCGCCGCTGCGCGACATCAGCTTGGCGCGCGCCGAACGGATGTTGAAGCAGGGCCCCTGGGTCGGCTGGTCGCCCGGGGCGGCGCAGGGCGGAAGGCTGGCATCGGCGCTGTCGCGGACCTGGCTCACCTCCCATTCGAGGTTGGGGTCGACGATCGAGCGCTGGATCAGGATGCGGCGGCCGTCGCGCTCGGTCCATTCGAAGCGGCGGCGGCCGTCTTCGTTGCGCAACAGCTCGAGGTTGGTACCGCTGGGGGGCGCCGCGACGTTCGAGGTGCGCAGGTTGGCATATTCGCGCGCGGTGCCGTGGCAATCGCGGCAGCTGATCTCGATGGCGTTGGCGACCTCGCCCTGGATGAAGCCGTTGCCGTGATTGTCGCGCGCGAAGTGGCAGTCGGCGCATTGCAGGCCGCGCTCGGCGTGGATGTCCATCATGTGGACCGAACGGCCCGGATTGACGCCGGCGGGTACGAACAGCCCCTCACCGTCGCGGCGGAAGGTGTCGGGGTCGTTGGGCGGTATCACCCGGCCCTCGGCGTCGAGCAAATTGCCTTCGCGGTCGCGGCGAAAGATGGCGCGGAAGTTCCAGCCGTGGCCGTGATAGTCCGCGAACTGGGTGTCGCGCGCGAGCGGGTTCACCCGGTCGTAGACCTCGCGCAGGAATTCGACGTCGGCCCAGAGCCCCCGCGGCGCCGCCCCTTCGGGGTTGCGGCTGAGGACGTCGTGGACCTCCTGCTGGTTCGGGTAGCGCTGGCGGCGGAACCGCTGCTCCTCCTCCGGCGTGCGGGCCGGCAGCCGGTTTTCCGGCCCCGGCCACATCAGATCGGCGTCGGACTCATAGTCCCACATCGTATAGCCGAGATAGGAATTCAGGAAGATGTTCGGCTGGTGCATGTGGCAGTTCATGCACTGCGCGGTGGAGATGGCGCGCGTGAAGACGTGGCGGAGCGGGTGGCCGCGCTCGCGCATCGCCCCGTGGTTGGCGTCCGCCGGCGCTTGGTGAGTCTCGCCGGGCGCGGTGCCGGAATGGCCCTCGCCCTGCGCCTCGCCGCCATGCTCCTCCTCGCCGGCGTGGCCCTCGCCCTCCTGGGTCGGGATGCGCTGGGTGAGGTCGCGGATCGTCGGGTCGACCGTCACCGTCTGCCCGTCCCGGCCATATTGGGCGTAGGTGAGGCTGTGCCGCGGCTCGCGGTCGTTGGCATAGACGACGTGGCAGCCGGCGCAGCCCGAATGGCGATAGTCGCCCGGCTGGTCGTTGGTCCCCATGAACCACGAAAAGGGGTCGTTGAGGCGGGTCTTGTGGACGTTGAGGATGGGGATCGAGACGCGCAGGCCCGTCCCCGGGCCGCGGTTCGACTGGCGAAGGTCCGGACGCCCCGGCTCCTCGAGCCGCTGGATCGACCCGGTCGGGTTCGGCAGCCCGACCTCCGCGAACTGGGTGTTGATGTTGCGCCCGCCGCGTTCGAACACCCTGAAGACGTCGCCCGGCGGGACGACGTGCCAGGTCGGCAGCGGGTAGAGCTCGGCCAGCACGCCGCGCTCGCGCTGCTCCTGTGTGATCTGGCCGTTGATCGGCGACTGGATCCGCGCGGGCAGGCCCTCGCGCGTATAGGCCTCGCCGAAGACGTAATTCTTGAACGGCGCGATGCCGTTATTGTAGGCGGCGCCGCCCCACAGCATGGCGCCGGTCGACATGATCGAGCGCTCCGCCGCCTCGATGATCTCAATGTGGCAGGCGCCGCAGGAATCGCGGACCGCGCGATAGTCGGACGGGTTGACGAAGCGGACGAACTCCGGCGCCTCGATGTTGAGCAGGGTGTAGGTGCGGCGCGG
>DASVVV010000079.1:0-11481 GCA_036386375.1 Allosphingosinicella sp.
GGCGGCACGTTGCGATCGCGCCAACGCAGCAGCGCCCCGTGGACGCCCTCGGGATCCGCGCCGGCCCGCAGCCGAGCGAAGAACCAGCCGTTCAGATTGTCGTAAGAAGTGAGCCATTGCGGCTCGTCGGCGAAGTAAGTCCCGGGATCGAAGCGCTGCACCAAGCCGAAGCGGAGCGACGAGTTGCGCGGCAGGTCGCGGTACACGCCCGTGACCGGGCGGTCACGGCGCACGCCCTTTTCCACCAGGGTCACCGTTCGGCCGACCGGGTTTGCGCTGCCGAAGATGCGGCGCGCTTCGGTTGCGCTAAGCAGCACCGCTCCGCCCTGGCGCAGCGCGGTGCGCGGGTCGCCGGCCACCAGCGGCAGGCGAAGCACGTCGAGCAAGTCGCCGTCGACCAAGAGCCCGCGTTCGATGGCGAGCGCCTCGCTCCCTCGCAGCACGGTCGGCATGCTGGTTAGCGCGAACACGCCGGCTGCGAAGTCCGGCGAGGCCTGGCGGAGCGCCGCCGCGGCCGGATACTGAGTCATTTGCAGCGCCTGGGCCTCACCGGTCTGTGAGTCCGTATAGACGGTCTGCAGCTGGTAGACGTCCTCGTGGCCGGGCAGCCAGGTGTCGTAGCTTCGCTCGTAGCGAACATAGAGAAGGAGGGCGAGGCAGGCGGCGAGGCCGAGGGCGAGGCCGACAACGTTGATGATGGCGTAGCTGCGCTCCTTCGACAGCATTCGAATCGCGATCGTCAGATAGTTACGCCACACGGGCTTGCTCCTGCCTTGGGCACCTCATTCGTACCTGAGTGCGTGGATCGGGTTGGCCCGGGCGACCTTGATGGCGTGGCCAGCGATCGTGCCGAGCGCGATCGCCAGCGCCAGCCCGCCGGCGAGCACGAACGGCGTCGGCCCGAGGTCGATGCGCGCGTCGAATGTGTTCAGCCAGTTGCGCATCTGCCACCACGCCACCGGCCAGGCGATCAGGTTGGCGATGATGATGGGTTTGGAGAACTGCCAGGCGAGCAGCCTGACGATGTCGCGCGTGCGTGCGCCCAGCACCTTCCTTATGCCGATCTCCTTCGTCCGCCGCTCGGCGGTGAAGGCGGCCAGGCCGAACAGGCCGAGGCAGGCGACGACGATGGCGAGCAGTGCAAAGGCGGCGAAGGTCTGCGCGCGCGCATCCTCAGCCTCGTAAAGCTCGGCCATGATGTCGTCGCTGAACTCGGCGTTGAACGGCACCTCGGTGGTGATGCTCTTCCACACCCGCTCGATCGCCGCGCGCACGTCCGACGGGTTGCCGTTGAAGCGGACGATCAGGTTCGAGTGGCCGGAATTGACGTTCGAGAACATCATCGGGTCGAGCGGCAGCTTGACCGAGCGGAAGCGGGCGTCGCGGACGATTCCGATCACCGTCACCGGCACCAGCCCGATCTCCGGATCGACGAGCGCGGCGCGGAAGGTGCGGCCGACGGCCTGCGCCGGGTTCTGGAAGCCGAGCCGCCGCGCCGCCAGCTCGTTGATGACGATGTTGCCGCCGCGCCCGGCCATCGCCCGCTCCGCCGCCGGATCGGGCGGGTAGGGCAGGGTCATGTCGTCCATCGGCCGGCGCTCGTCGAACCAGCGGCCGGCAACGAGCCGCAGGCCCATCGCCTCCAGGAAACCCTCGTCGACCTGGTAGATGCCGATATTGACCGGCTCCGGATTGCCGGGGACCATGACGCCGGTATTGTTGTTGCCGTCGGTGGCGACGCCGATCGTCGTGCGGCCGACCGCCTCGACGCCCGGCACCCGGCGGATCCGCTCGGCGATGATCTCGCCTTTGTCGAGTAGCTGGTAGCGGGACAGCTCGTCGATCTGGAGGATGTTGCTTCGGTTGAAGCCCGGATCGACGGTACGGGCGTAGACGGTCTGGCCGTAGATCACCGCGGTGCAGATGATGAGGCCGATCGAGACGGCGAACTGCGCCACCACGAGGACGCTGCGCAACCGCCCCGTTCCCGGCGTTTCCGAAGAGGATTTGTTCGCCTTGAGCACCGCGGCCGGCTCGAAGCGCGACAGGAAGAAGGCCGGATAGAGCCCGCCGGCAATGCCGACGATCAGCACCAGCAGCAGGATCGGCAAGGCGATCCCTTCCTGGCCGAAATAGCTGACGCGCAGGTCGGCATCGAGGAACGAGGCGAAGAAAGGCATCAGCAGCTGCACCATCGCCACTGCGATCAGCATCGCCACAACCGCCATGATGATCGACTCGCCGACGAACTGGACGATCAGCTGCCGCCGCGTCGCTCCGAGCGCTTTCCTCAGCGCTACTTCGCGCGCACGCTGGCTGGCACGAGCGGTGGCGAGGTTGGTGAAGTTGACGATCGCCATGCCGAGGATCAGCAGGGCGACGACCGCGAAGGTGATGATGGTGGTGCGGTCGTTGCCCGGCGCCATCGCGCCGGCCTGGGCGCGGCCCAAGTGGACGTCCTGGATGTTGACGATGTGCCAGTCCTGGTCGTCGCCGGCGTTGAAGCGGGCTTCGCCGGCATTCTCGTCCGGGATGCGCCGCCGCTCCCACGCCGGGAAGCCGTTCTGGATGTCCTGCGGGTTCGCGCCGGGCCGCAGCTTCACATAGACCCAGCCGTTCTGGCAGCCCCAGCAGTCGAGGACCTGCGGCGTGTCGTAATTATACGCCCGGAAGTCGAGGCGGATCAGGCTGTTGATCCGGAAATGCGAGTTGCGGGGCAGGTCCCTGAGCACGCCGGTGATGCGGAAATCGCGCGAGACGCCGCGGGTGATGAGCGTCATCGTCTGCCCGACGACATTGTCGGTGCCGTAGCGGCGCCGAGCCTCGGACTGAGTGATGACCGCCGAATTGACCTGCGCGAGCGCGTTCGCCGAGCCGCGGACGAGCGGCAGCGGCACGACCTCGAGGAAGTTGCCGTCGACCCACAAATAATCCTCGGTCGACGTCGCCTCGCCGTTGCGGAAAAAGACGGGATTGTTGTTGTTGACATAGACTTCCTGCTCGATCTGCGGGAAGTCCTGCCGGATCGACTTGCCGGCGGCGTACGGAGTCATCTGGAGCTGGGCTTCCTGGCCGGTGTCGCTCGATTTGTACCAGCTCTGGATCTGGTAGATGCGCTCCGCCTCGGGGATCCAGCGGTCGTAGCTCATCTCGTAGCGTACGTAGAGCAGGATCATCAGGCACGCCGCCATGCCGATGGCGAGGCCGAAAATGTTGATGAAGGCGTAGGTCCTGCTCTTCAGCAGCGAGCGCAGGCCGACCGTAACATAGTTCCGCCACATCGTGTCAGTTCCCTTCCCTCGTCATTCGTAGCGCAGCGCGTGGATTGGATTGGTGCGGGCGACGCGGATCGCGTGGCCGGCAATGGTGCCGATCGCGATCCCGAGTGCGAGCAGGCCCGCCAAGGCGAATGGGGTCGGCCCGAGGTCGACCCGCACGTCGAATGTGTTCAGCCAGTCGCGCATCACCCACCAGGCGACGGGCCAGGCGACGAGGTTCGCGACCACCACGGGCTTGGTGAACTGCCAGACCAGCAGCCGGACGATGTCGCGGACGCGCGCGCCGAGCACCTTCCTGATGCCGATTTCCTTGGTCCGCCGCGCCGCCGTGAAGGAGGCGAGGCCGAACAGGCCGAGGCAGGAGATGATCACCGCCAGGATCGCGAAGCCGGCGAAGACCGCGGCCCGGGTGCGGTCGCGGGCGTAGAGCTCGGCAACCAGATCTTCCGCGAATGCCGCATCGAATGGAATATCGGGAAGGAATCGGCGCCAGGCCGAGCGCAGGCCCTCCATCACCGCGGCCGGCTGGTCGGAGCGATAGCGCACGATCAGCTGGGTGATGTTGGCCGGGTCGTAAGTGAAGACCAGAGGCTCGATCTCGTCGCGCGCGCTGCGGATGCGGGTGTCCTCGACCACTCCGACGATGGTGCACGGAACCATGTCGCCGCCGTGGATGCTGGTCCGTACCTGCTGGCCGAGCGCGGCAGCCGGATCGCGGAAGCCGAACATCTGCGCCGCGCGCCGGTTGACGACGATATTCAGGCCGCGCGCCACCAGCGGCGCTGTTCCGGGCTGGTCGGAGGCGGGGATGAGGTCGTTGGCGAAGCGTTCTCCGATCAGGCGGCCGGCGAGCAGGCGCATCCCCATCGCTTCGAAGAATTCGGGATCGGCGCCGTAGACTCCGACGTTGAGCCCCTGGGCGCCGCCGGGCGCATTGACCGACTGGATCGACTTATTGATGGCGGCGATGCCGAGATTGGTTCGGCCCACCGCGACCACTCCGGGAGCCGCGGCGAGCGCGCGCCGCGCAGCGTCGATGTTGCCGGCTTCCTCGAGCCGCCACGCGCCGTTGACCTGAATGAGGCCGTCCTGCTGATAGCCGGGGTCGACGGTGGTGACGAACCGAGTCTGCGACCAGACGACGATGGTGCAGATGATGAGGCCGGTCGAAATGGCGAACTGGGCGATGACGAGCAGGTTGCGAAGCCGGCCGCTGCCATGCGGCTCGGCCGAGGATTTGTTGGCGCGCAGCACCTGCGCCGGCTGGAAGCGCGAGAGGAAGAATGCAGGGTAGAGTCCGCCCAGCGCGCCGACCGAAGCCACCAGCCCGAGCGCGACGAGAATGAGTCCCTCCGTGCCGAAATATTGGAGCTGGAAGTCGGCATCGAGATAATTGCCGAGCATCGGCGCGAGCAGTTCGACGAGGGTCAGCCCGATGAGCATCGCCACCGTCGCCAGCAGCACCGACTCCCCCAGGAACTGGGCGATCAGCTGCTTGCGGTTGGCGCCCAGCACCTTGCGCAGCGCGACTTCGCGCGCGCGCTGGCCGGCCCGCGCGGTGGAAAGGTTGATGAAGTTGATGCAGGCCATGACCAGGATGAGCACGGCCACGATCGAGAAGGTGGTGACGGTGCGCCGGTCGTTGCCCGGGGTCATCGCCAGTTGCTGCGCTTCGCCGAGATGGACGTCAGCGACCGGCACCAGCGCGAGATCCATGATGTCGGCCTGGCTCGAGCTCTGGCCGTCGATGACCTGCGGCGGGATCACCCTCTTCTCCCAGTCCGGGAGCGCGGCATTGATGGCGGCCACATCCGCGCCGGGGCGCAGCTTGACGTAGTGATATTGCCCCATCGCCCCCCATTGGCGGAAGGCTTCCGGATCCGAGTATAGCGACGGATCGAAGCGGAACAGCGCGTCGAACGCCATGTGGCTGTTGCGCGGCAGATCGGCGATCACCCCGGTGACGGTGTAATCGCGGCGCTCGCCGGTGGTGGTCGTCGTGATCGTCCGTCCGACCACGTCGAGCGAGCCGAACTGGCGGATCGCTTCGCTTTCGGTCAGCACGACCGAGGTGACGTTCGGGAGCGCATTTTCGCGCGAGCCGCGCCGGAAATCGAGGCCGAAAATGTCGAAGAAGGCAGGATCGACCCGCATCGCGTCGACGTAGAAAGGCTGCCCTTCCCGCAGCACGGCCGGGCGGCTCGGCGCCATGATGGTGAGGGCCTCGATCTGCGGGAAGCCGCCCGCGAGGGTGTCGTGGACGGGGAGCGGGCTGGACTGGGCGGCGGAGACGGGCTGGCCCACCTCATGCCAGGTCGCCTGGACCTGGTAGATACGCTCGCTGTCCGGGAGCCAGCTGTCGTAGCTGGTCTCGTAGCGTACGTAGAGGACGAGCAGCAGGCATGCGGCGAGCCCGACCGCGAGGCCGAAAATGTTGATGAAGGCGTAGGTGCGGTTCTTGAGCAGCGACCGCAGCCCGACCGTCAGATAATTACCCCACATCCCGGTCATTCGTACCTCAGCGCGTGGATGGGATTGGACCGCGCGACCTTGAGAGCGTGGCCGGCGATGGTGCCGATGGCGATGGCCAGCGCCAGCGCTCCGGCGACGACGAAGGGCGTCGGGCCGAGGTCGATGCGGGCGTCGAAATTGTTGAGCCAGTCGCGCATCACCCACCAGGCCACCGGCCAGGCGATCAGGTTCGCCAGGATCACGGGCTTCGAGAATTGCCACGCCAGCAGCCGCACGATGTCGCGCGAGCGGGCGCCGAAAACCTTCCTGATGCCGATCTCCTTGGTCCGCCGCTCCGCGGTGAAGGCGGCGAGGCCGAAGAGGCCCAGGCAGGCGATCACCACCGCCAGCAGCGCGAAGCCGGCGAAGGTCTTCGCGCGCGCTTCCTCGGCCTGGTAGATTTCGGCGACGATGTCCTCGCTGAAGTCGGCGTCGAAGGGCACTTCGTTGGCGAAGCGTCGCCAGACCGCCTGGATCCGGTCGCGGACCTGAGTGGGGCTGGCATTCTCGTAGCGCACCACCATCCAGCCGAGGCCGCCGCGGCTGTAGCGGAAGAAGATCGGCTCGATCGAGCTGTGGACGGTGCGGAAGCGCGAATCCCTGACGACGCCAATCACCGTCACCGGCGTGAGGCCATATTTTTCGCTGTCGTAAACCGTGGCGCGGAACTGGCGCCCGACCGCTTCGCGCGGATCGTTGAAGCCGAGCCGGCGCGCCGCCAGCTCGTTGATGACGACGTTGACGCCGCGGCCGACGATGCCCCGGATGCTCGCTTCCTCGTTTTCCGGATCGACCGTCGCCTCGTCGCCGGGACGGTTCTCGTCGAAGGTGCGGCCGGCAACGACGTCGACGCCCATCGTCTCGAAGAAATTGGCATCGACCGCATAACTGCCGATTTCGAGCGGCTCGGTGCGGCCGGGCATTGGCACGCTCATCGTGATCGAGTTCGACGTGGCGATGCCGATGCCGGTGCGCGCCACTCCGGTCACGCCGGGAATTCGCGCGATCTCCCGGACGATCGCCTCGCGCTGGCCGGCGATTTTGCGCGCGCCGATATTCTCGACCTGGATGAGCCCCTCGCGGCGATAGCCGGGGTCGGCGTTTCGCGCGAAAACGGTCTGCGCGTAGACGACGGCGGTGCAGATGATGAGGCCTATCGAGACGGCGAACTGAGCGACGACGAGCGCGCTGCGCAACCGCCCCGATCCGGCCGGTTCGGCGCTCGACTTGTTGGCTTTCAGCACCTGTGCCGGCTGGAACCGGCTGAGATAGAAGGCCGGATAGAGGCCGCCGATGGCGCCGACCACAAGCACCAGAGCGAGCATCGGCAAGAGGACGCCCTCGGCGCCGAAATAGGTGATCTGGAGGTCGGCATCGAGGAAGGCGGACAGCGCCGGCAGCAGCAGTTCGACCAGCGCCAGGCCGAGCACCATCGAGATGGTGACGAGGATGACGGATTCGCTGAGGAACTGGACGACGAGCTGACGGCGGCTGGCACCCAGCACCTTGCGCAGCGCGACTTCGCGGGCGCGCTGGCTCGCGCGAGCGGTGGCGAGATTGGTGAAGTTGACGATCGCCATGCCGAGGATCAGCGCCGCGATCACCGAGAAGGTGACGATCGAGCGGCGGTCGTTGCCGGGCGTCATCGTCGCCTGCTGGGCGCGCCCGAGATGGACGTCGCTGACGTTGACCAGCCGGTAATCCTGCTCGTCGCCCTGGTTCACCGTCGAATCGCCGATCGTCTCGTCTGGGATGTTGCGCCGCTCCCAAGCGGGCATCTGGGCGTGAATCGCCTCAGGATCGGTGCCGGGACGAAGCTTCACGTAGACGTAGCCGGACTGCCACCCGAACTCGGTCATGAAGCTTGGCGATTCCGAGAAATAGGCGTTGGGATCGAACCGTACGAGCATGTTGAAGCGCATGTGCGAATTGCGCGGCAAGTCCTCGAACACGCCGGCGACGCGATGATCGACGGTGGTGCCGCGAATATCGAGCGACAGGGTCTGGCCGACCGGATTGATGTCGCCGAAAATGCGGTTCGCTTGCGAACGGGACAGGACGACGGTGCCGTTCTCCCGGAGCGCGGTCGCGGGGTTGCCGTGGACGAACGGGATCTGGAAGATGTCGAAGAAGGGCCCATCGACCATCCGGCCGTCCTCGACCTCCAGCGCCTGGCCGTTGCGGATGACGGTGGGCGCGCCGGACAGCATGTAGACGCGGCTTTCGACCTGCGGGAAATCGCGCTGGAGGGCGATGCCGGCGGCGTAGGAGGACATTTGCAGCTCGAGCGTTTCGCCGCTGTCGCCCGCGCCGTAGAAGGTCTGGAGCTGGTAGACGTTGTCGGAATTCGGCAGCCACTTATCGTAGCTCTGTTCGTAGCGAACGTAGAGCAGCAGCATCAGGCAGGCGGCAAGGCCGATGGCGAGGCCGGCAATGTTGATGAACGCATAAGTGCGGCTCTTCACAAGCGAGCGCAGGCCCACCGTCAGGTAGTTACGCCACATTGCCGCCTCCTCCGATCTCTGGATGCAGGGTCATCGAGCGCGTCACCGGCCGATGCTCGCGATGCTGCCGGGGCCGAACACGTCGCGGCGCAGGAAGCGCGGATTGCCGCTGACGGCGATCCGGCCGGTGCCGAAGACCGCGGCCGACAGGGTCCTGGTTGCGTGGACGCGGATCTCGCCGGTGCCGTAGAGCGAGGCCTCGATGATTGGCGCGCTCAGAGCCGCCAGGTCCATGTTGCCGGACCCGTAGAGGTCGGACTCGACCGCCCGGGCACGCCCTTGGGCGTGCAGATCGCCCGAGCCTAGAAGGACCAGTTCGAGCCGATCGCTGGCGATATTGGAAATGTGCGCATCGCCGCTGCCGCGCAGGCTGACCCGGTCCAGCTCGCGCAGCGTTACCCGAACCGTGGGCGTGCGGTGCGTCCGGAAGGAGCCGCGCGTGCCGACGCGGAGCCTGTCGCCGTCGACGTCAGTGGTGATCAGATCGAGCAGATTGTCGTCAGCCTCCACCTCCACCGATTCCTCCGGCCCGACCCTGACTTCGAGCGCAGACGGGCCTTCGACCTCGATCTTCGCGAACCGTCCCGCCGCGCGGACCGCCCGGGTCATCCGCCCGGAGCCTTCGATGATGGGCTCGCCGTCGCGCCGAACCGTGATGGCAAAACGGTCGCGGCTGGTGGACTCGGCCGCCGCCGACCCCGCCGCGGCCAACGCCGACGACGGCGGCGCGGCTGCGACCAGCAGAGCAAGCGGAGCGAGGGCGGCGCGCTTTTTCATGGCGAATCCTACTCGTATCTCAGCGCGTGGATCGGGTTGGCGCGGGCGACCCTGAAGGCGTGGGCGGCGATCGTTCCGAGCGCGACCACCAGCGCGAGCAGGCCGGCCAGCACGAAGGGCGTCGGCCCGAGGTCGATGCGCGCGTCGAACGTGTTCAGCCAGTCGCGCATCGCCCACCAGGCCACCGGCCAGGCGATCAGGTTGGCGATGATGATCGGCTTCGAGAACTGCCAAGCGAGCAGGCGGACGATGTCGCCGGTGCGCGCGCCCAGCACCTTGCGGATGCCGATCTCCTTGGTGCGGCGCTCGGCGGTGAAGGCGGCCAGGCCGAACAGTCCGAGGCAGGCGACCACGATCGCGAGCGCCGCAAAGCCGGCGAAGACCTGCGCCCGGGCCTCCTCGGACGTGTAGAGCTCGGCGACGATGTCCTCGCTGTAATCGGCCTCGAACGGGACGTCGGCCGCCATCCGGCGCCAGACCTGCTCGATGCGCTGACGGACCGCGGCCGGATCGCTGGAATCGTAGCGCACGACCATGAAGGACTGATAGTCGCTGCCGAGCCGGTACATGATCGGCTCGATTGGCTGACGGATCGAGCGGAAGCGCGTGTCCTTGACGACGCCGACGATCGTCACCGGCGTGAGGCCGACCTCCGGGCTGAACGGCGCCAGCGATACCCGCACCTGCTTGCCGACCGCCTCGGCCGGTTGGAAGCCGAGGCGTCGCGCCGCCAACTCGTTGATGACGACGTTCCCGCCGCGCCGCGCCAGCGCCCGGTCGGCTTCGGGATCGGGCTCGGTCGGTACGTCGAGCCGGTCCATCGGCCGGTTCGGATCGAACAGGCGGCCGGCGACGCGTTCGATCCCCATCGTCTCGAAGAAATCATCGCCGACGGCGTAATTGCCGAGATTTATCGGCTCGTCGCGCCCGGGAAGGTAGACGGCCCGGCCCATCGTGTTGCCCGTGGACACGCCGATCGACGTTGTAGCCACCGAGGCGACGCCGTCGATGCGCCGGATTTCCCGCGCCAGCGTTTCGCGCAGCGGCTCAAGCTGGCGACGGTCGAGATTTTCGATCTGCAGGATGCCTTCGCGGCGGAAGCCGGGATCGGCGGTCCGCGCATGAACTGTTTGCGCGTAGACGACCGCAGTGCATATGATGAGGCCGATCGAGACAGCGAACTGGGCCACCACCAGGATGCTGCGCAGCCGGCCCGTTCCCGCCGCTTCGGCGGACGATTTGTTCGCCTTGAGGATCGCGGCGGGGTGGAAGCGCGACAGATAGAGCGCCGGATAAAGGCCGCCGACCGCGCCGACGATGAGCACAAGCAGGACGATCGGGATGAACAGCCCCCCTTCGCCGAAATAGCGCATGTAGAGCTCGGCATCGAGGAAGGCCGACAGCGGCGGCAGAAGCAGCTCGGTGGCGGCCAGCGCGACGAGCATCGCGATGAGCGTGAGAAGCAGCGATTCGCCGAGGAACTGGGCGATCAGCTGCTTGCGATTCGCGCCGAGCACCTTTCTCAGCGCCACTTCGCGCGCGCGCTGGCCGGCGCGGGCGGTGGCGAGGTTAGTGAAGTTCACCACCGCCATGAACAGGATCAGGAAGGCGACGACGGTGAAGGTGACGATGGTCCGCTCGTCATTCCCAGTCGACATCGCGCCCTCCTGCGCCTCGCCGAGATGGACGTCGCGGGCATTGACCAGGCGCCAGTCCTGGAACTGGCCGCCGTCGATCTGCCCCTGGCCGTAGTCGATCGGCGGGATGTTGCGCCGTTCCCATTGCGGCAGACGCTGGTGGATCCGCTCCGGGTCGGTCCCGGGACGCAGCCGCACGTAATTCCAGCCGGAAATCTGGCCCCAGCTGGTCAGGTAATCGGGGAAATCGGCGAATTCGGTGGCGGGGTCGAAGCGGATGATCATGTTGAGGCGCAGGTGCGAATTGCGCGGAATGTCGCGGATCACGCCGGTGACGCGATGGTCGATATGCTGGCCGCGGCGGACCAGAGTGAGCGTGCGGCCGACCGGATCCTGGTCGCCGAACAGCCGCCGCGCCTCGGTCTCGGACAGGACGATGTTGCGCGGCTGGGTGAGGGCAGTTGCTGGATCGCCCTTGACAAGCTCGAGCGGGAGGACGTCGAAGAACGGCCCGTCAACCGAAACCGCATCGTCGACCATCAGCGCTTCGCCATTGCGAAGGACCACGGGTCCCGCCGAGGCGACGTGGACCCGCGCCTCGACCTCGGGGAAGTCGCGCTGCAGCGCGGTCCCAGCGACATATTGCGACATTTGCAGGTTGAACCGGTCGCCGGTTTCGCGGTCGACCGCCCAGTTCTGCAGCTGGTAGACATTCTCGGCGTTCGGCAGCCACTCGTCGTAGCTTCGCTCGTAGCGCACGTAGAGGAGCAGCAT
>DASVVV010000080.1:0-11978 GCA_036386375.1 Allosphingosinicella sp.
CGGCGGCTTTGCTGATCCGGTTGCTGCGGCAATTGGGCGGCGACCCCAAGGCCTACATCCCCGATCGGCTGATGGAGGGCTACGGCCCCTCAGGCGAGGCGCTGGTGCGGATCGCCCGCGAGGGCGCCAGCCTGATTGTCACCGTCGATTGCGGCGCGCAGGCGTTCGAAGCGCTCAACATGGCCCGCGCCGCCGGAGTCGACGTGATCGTCGTCGACCATCACAAATGCGCCAGCCGCCTCCCGGCCGCCTTCGCCCTGGTCAATCCGAACCGGCTCGACGAAGCCGACGAAGCGGCCGCCCACGGCCATCTCGCCGCGGTCGGCGTCGCCTTCCTGCTGGGAGCGGCGACGCTGCGCGTGCTTCGCTCGCGCGGCTTCTTCGCCGCACAGGGCGAACCGCGGCTGCTCGACCTGCTCGACCTGGTCGCGCTCGGCACCGTCGCCGACGTGGCGCAGCTCAAGGGCCTCAACCGCGCCTTCGTCACCCAGGGTCTCAAGGTGATGGCGCAGCGGCGTAATACAGGCTTGGCGGCGCTCGCCGACGCGGCTCGGCTGAACCGTGCGCCGACCTGCGCCGACCTCGGCTGGGCGCTGGGGCCCCGGATCAATGCGGGGGGGCGGGTCGGCAAGTCGGACCTGGGGGTCAGGCTGCTCACCACCGACGATGCGGCGGAGGCCGAGGCGATTGCCGCGGAGCTCGATCGCCTCAACGAGGAGCGCCGAGCGATCGAAATCCTGGTGTGCGAGGCCGCCGAGGCGTTGTGCGGGGCGCAGTCGAACCGGGCGGTGGCGCTGGTCGCGGCGACCGGCTGGCACCCGGGCGTGATCGGCATCGTCGCCGGCCGGCTCAAGGAGCGGCTCCACAAGCCAGCCATCGTCGTGGCGCTGGACGGCGAGGGCACCGGCAAGGGCTCGGGGCGCTCGATCGCCGGAGTCGACCTCGGCGCGGCGGTGCTGGCCGCGAAGGACAGCGGCTTGCTGATCGCCAGCGGGGGCCATCCGATGGCCGCGGGCCTCACCGTCGCGGCCGAGCAGCTAGACGCGCTCGCCGACTTTCTCGAGGAGCGGCTCGCCGCCGATGTGGCTCGAAGCCGCGACGATCGCGCGCTGTACCTGGACGCGGTGCTCGCGCCCGGCGGCGTCTGCCCGGACCTGTGCGAAGCGCTCGATGCGGGCGGCCCCTACGGCGCCGGCTGGCCCGGCCCGCGCGTCGCGGCGGGGCCCGTGGCCATCGTCAAGGCGGACGTGGTCGGGACCGGGCATTTGCGGCTGCTCTGCGCCGGCGACGACGGGCGGAGGATCAAGGCGATCGCCTTCCGCCGCGCCGAGGGCCCGCTGGGCGAGGCGATGCTGGCCGCCCCGCCGCACCGCCGCGTCTGGCTCGCCGGCCAGGTGAAACGCGAGGAATATAATGGCCATGCTTACGCCGAGCTTCACCTCGAGGACGCCGCCTGGGCCGATGCTTGACCCCGATCCGGGCGCACCCTAAGTCCCGCCCGCGCCTTCGGGCCCCATCGTCTAGCGGTCTAGGACGTCGCCCTTTCACGGCGAAAACACGGGTTCGAGTCCCGTTGGGGTCACCATAACGGCGCCGTTCCATTCTAGCTTTGCCGCAGGTCCCGGACCGGTTATCCTTGCCCGATGCGGCTGCTGGACAAGATGCTTGCCAGGCTCCTCAAGCGGGGCGAGCTGACGATCGTCGATCACCGAGGCAGGACCCGGCGCTACGGCGCCCCCGACGATGAATTGAGGCCGGTGACGGTGCGGATCACCGACCGCGCGACGCCGCTTCGCATTGCCCGCGATCCCGGCGTCGGCACGGCCGAGGCGTTCATGGATGGGCGGCTGATCGTCGAAGAGGGCGAAATCCTCGATCTGGTGCTGCTGATCCGCCGCAACCGGCGCTGGGAGGACCGCAGCAGCGCCGACCGCTTCCTCAAGAAGGGCAGCCGCCTCAAGCGCCCGATCGCGCACTTGAACTGGAAGCGCCAGTCGAGACGCAACGTCGCCCATCATTATGACATCGGCAACGACTTCTACCGGCTCTGGCTCGAAGAGGACATGCAATATAGCTGCGGCTATTTCACCGATCCGGCGAACAGCCTCGAACAGGCGCAGCTCGACAAGAAGGCTCATCTCGCCTCGAAACTCTATTTGAAGCCCGGCCAGCGCGTGCTCGACATCGGCTGCGGCTGGGGCGGCCTCGCGCTCTATCTGAACCGCGTCGCGGACGTCGACGTGCTCGGCGTCACCCTCTCCAGCGAGCAGCTCGAGCTTGCGCGCGAGCGCGCGGCGGCGGCCGGCGTCGCGGATCGCGTGAAGTTCGAGCTCATCGACTATCGCGACGTGACCGGCACGTTCGACCGGATCGTGTCGGTCGGCATGTTCGAGCATGTCGGTCCGCCTTTCTACCGCGCCTACTTCCGCAAGTGCCGCGACCTTCTCGCTCCCGACGGCATCATGGTCCTGCACACGATGGGCCGGATGGGAAAACCCGGGACCACCGATCGCTTCATTCAGAAATATATCTGGCCTGGCGGCTACATCCCGGCGCTCTCGGAGATCGTCTCGGCGAGCGAGCCGGCGCGCCTGATCATGGCGGATTGCGAGGCGCTGCGGCTCCATTACCCGCCCACCGTTCGGCACTGGTACGAACGCTTCAAGGCGGTCAGGGAAGAGGTGATCAGCCGCTATGACGAGCGCTTCTACCGCCTGTGGCTGTTCTATCTCGCCGCGGGCCTGTCGATGTTCAGCGACGGCGGCATGACCGTCTACCAGCTCCAATATCTTCGCCGCCGCGACGCGGCGCCGATCACCCGCAATTATCAGTTCGAGGCTGAAGCGCGGCTGCAGGCGACGGCTTGACCGGCGCCCGCCCTCTATGTTCATTGCGCCGCTGACTGGGGAACCTGATCTATGTGGCTGCTCGACAAAATGCTCCGCCGGCTCGTCCACAAGGGCGAGCTCACCGTCATCGACCATGACGGCTCCACCCACCGCTACGGCAAGCCCGACCAGAATCACGGGCCGATCACGGTTCGGCTGACCGACAAGAAAGCGGCGTTCGACATTTCGAAGGACCCGCGGCTCGGCGCCGGCGAGGCCTATATGGACGGGCGACTGGTGGTGGAGGCGCCGCGCGACATTCGCGACCTGCTCCTGTTCGCCCGCTACAATGCCCCTTGGGAGAAGCCGGGGGCGCTGCGCCAGCGCGGCCTCGTCCGCCGGCTCGGCGGCAAGGTGTTCGGCAAGCTCGACCAGATCAACTGGCGCAGCCGCTCGGCGCGCAACGCCGAGCACACCTACAATCTCACCCGCCGCCTTTACGAATTGTTCCTCGACGAGGACCGGCAATATACCTGCGCTTATTATCGCGACACGTCGAACAGCCTCGAGCAGGCGCAGCTCGACAAGAAGGCGCACATCGCCGCCAAGCTTTACCTGAAGCCGGGCATGAAGGTGCTCGACATAGGCTGCGGCTGGGGCGGCCTCGCTTTGTATCTGCACCGCCATTACGACGTCGACGTGCTCGGGGTGGCGCTGGCCCCCGATCAGGTCGATTTCTCGAACGAGCGCGCCGCCGCGCTCGGCGTCTCCGACCGCGTCAAGTTCGAGCTCAAGGATTATCGCGACGTCGAGGGGCAGTTCGACCGCATCACCAATATCGGCCTGATCGAGCATCTCGGCACGCCGCACTACCCGATCTTCTACAAGCATATGCACCGCCTCCTGAAGGACGACGGGGTCATGGTCTCGCACTGCTGCGGCCGGATGGGCGCGCCGGCCGGCACGACCGACGCCTGGACGCGCAAATACATCTTCCCCGGCGGCTACATCCCCTCGCTCTCGGAACTGGTGGCGGAGGCGGAGCGCAACCGCCTGATCGTCTCGGACACCGAGGGCCTGCGCTACCATTATGCTCACACGCTGCACGAATGGTACAACCGCACCAACGCCGCCCGCGAGGAGATTATCGAGCTTTACGACGAGCGCTTCTTCCGCATGTGGCAATTCTATCTCGCCGGCGCCGAGGCGGCCTTCCGCTATGGCGGCATGGTCAACTGGCAGGTCCAGTATCTGAAGCGGCGCGACGCGATCCCGATGACTCGCGAGTTCATGTTCGAGGAGGAAGCCCGGCTCCGCAGTCTCGAGGAGCCGCCCGAATGGCACCTCAGCCGGGCGGCCGAGTAGCCCTCTCCCGCTCCATCAGCCCGAGCAGCGCGCTCAGCTGGAAGGCGATGAGCAGCGGCGCGCCCGGCACGCCGGCGCGATTGAAATACATGACCGCAAGCGGCACGATCGCGGTCAAAGCGACGAGCAGGGTGAAGGCCGGCGATCTCCGCCCCAAGCTCTCGCGCAGCAGGATCAGGCCGGCCAGCCCGGCCACGGTCATATCGTAGGCGAAGCCGTAGGGTAGGACGAGGAAGGTCGCCGTCGCCGTCGCCAGCCCGGCCCGGCGGTCGTCGCGCGGCATATGGCGGAGCAGAAGCACGATGGCTGCGATGCCGACCATTGCCTGCACCGCCGTCGCGGCCAGAATCGGCACCCCGAGCATCGCCAGCGCCGGCGTCAGAGTCGGCATCAGCAGCAGGAAGAAGGTGCCGACATCGTCGACCATCGCGGCATGGGCGGCGGCGACCTCGGTCACATAGACCAGCCAAAGCTCGGGGCCGAACAAGGCCGCGGAAAGGCCGACCAGCGCCAGCACCGTCGCGGCGGCGGCGGCGAAGGCGGTCCACTCCCGCCGCCAAAGCAGCACGATCGGCATCAGCACCGCGAGGTGCGGCTTCACCACCATCAGCCCGACCAGGATTCCCGCCGCCACCGGGCGCCGGGCCAGCAAGTGCCACGCCGCCAGCCACAGCGCGCCGATCACGAAGCCGTAATGGCCCGCCCAGATGTTCACCAGCGAGGCGGGCGCGGCGATCGCGATCCAGGCCGGAAGCCCCGCGTCGCGCAGATAAGGCCGCGCTGCGAGCACGAACAGCGCGCCCGTCCCGGCCACCCACAGGAGCAAGGCGAGCGGGTAGGGGAGCAAAGCGAACAGCCAGCCGTAAAGCAGCGCCACCGGCGGATAGGAGAAGAGGTGGTATCTGAGGCCCCCGCCGAACAATTCGTCCTGGAACGCCTGATAAGCGGTGGGGTCGTAGAGCAGGTCGAGCCGCCCCTGCAGAACCAGCGTTCCGGAGGTATAGACGTTGACGAAGTCGCGTCCCCACAGCGCGTCGCCCCCGATCGACAGGCTTTCGTTGGTGTTGGCGATATCGCGCGCGAACAGCGCCACTGCGAAAAGCATGACGCAGATCCAGAAGGCCTGCCACGGCCCGATGCGCTGCCGCGCCTCGGCGCCGGGCGACCCTGCGGGCGGCGTGGAGGAAGGCTCGGTCGACATTGCTCGACCGGTCCTAGCGGGCGAACGCTAAACGAACGTTTACCATGATCCTCCTCTCGCCGCCCCGGCCGCCGGCATCAAGAAAGTATTAACTACGACCTGCCATCCCTTGCCGAAGAGCGGGGCGTTCAAGCGCCCGCGGACGACGGGGGGCCGGATGCTGCAGACGAAGCGAAGGGAACGCAGTCGCGCTCCGCGCGGGTTCGCGCCGCAGGCGGCGGCCGAGATCGAGCTTACCATCGTCATCCCCTGCCTCAACGAGGCGGAGACGCTCGCCGAGGTGATCGACCGCGCCCAGCGCTTCCTCGCCGCCTACGCCGTTGCGGGCGAGGTGGTGGTCGCCGACAACGGCTCGACGGACGGCTCGACCGCCATCGCGATCGGCGCCGGCGCCCGCCTCGTCCCGATCGACGAACGCGGCTACGGCGCCGCCCTTCGCGGCGGCATAGCCGCGGCGCGCGGCCGCTTCGTGGCGATGGGCGATGCCGATTGCAGCTACGACTTCATGGGCCTGATGCCGTTCCTCGAGCGGCTCCGCGCCGGCACCGAGCTCGTCGTGGGCAACCGCTTCCTCGGCGGCATCGGCAAGGGCGCGATGCCGGCCCTCCACCGCTATCTCGGCAATCCCGCTCTGTCGCTGGCCGGCCGCGTCTTCTTCGACGCGCCGATCGGCGATTTTCATTGCGGCCTCAGGGCCTTCCGGCGGGACCGCGTCCTCGCGCTCGGTCTTTCGTCGAGCGGCATGGAATTCGCCTCCGAAATGATCGTCAAGGCGAGGCTCGCCGGCCTCTCCATGGCGGAAGTCCCGGCGACGCTCGCCAAAGACGGCCGCTCGCGCCCGCCGCACCTCCGGAGCTGGCGCGACGGCTGGCGCCACCTCAAATTCCTGCTGCTGTTCGCGCCGCGCTGGCTGTTCGTCTATCCGGGCCTGGCACTGCTGGCGCTGGGCCTTGCCGGCTTCCTGGCGCTGCTGCCGTCGGACCAGGCGATCGGCGGCGTCCGCTTCGGCGTCCATTCGATGCTGTTCGCCGGCGCTGCGATCCTGATCGGCGTCCAGCTCGTCGCCTTCGGCCTCGTCGCCAGCTGCTTCGGCGCGCGCGAGCGCTATTGGACCGAGAGCGGCCGGCTGCAGAAGATCCGCTCGCTGCTCAGCATCGACAAAGGCTGTCTGGCCGGCGGCGCGATGATGCTTGCCGGGCTCGCCGGCGCCGTCGTCGCCTTCGCCTCGTGGGCGGGCGCGGGCTTCAGCGACATGGATCCCGAAGCGCTGATGCGTATCTCCATCCCGTCGGTCCTGGCCGCGGGCGTCGGGCTTCAGGTGATGCTGACCTCGTTCCTGATCGAGCTTCTCTCCCAGCCCGCGCGCGAGCTTCGGAAGGTAGGACAAGGATGAGCTTCCTCCGTCACGTTCACGGCAAGGCCCATGACAAGGCGGTGTTCGGCCGCCGCGTCCAGGTCCTCGCCCGCACACTCGCCGACTTCATCCCCGAAGGGGCGCACGTGCTCGACATAGGCTGCGGGAGCGGAACGCTCGCCCGGGCGATCATGAAGCTCCGGCCAGACGTCGCCATCGAAGGCATCGACGTTCTCATCCGCCCCGCGACCGACATTCCCGTCAGCCCCTTCGACGGGGAAAATATTCCGTGGCCGGACGGCCATTTCGACGTCGCCTTGTTCGTCGACGTCCTCCACCACACCGAGGCGCCGGCGCGGCTGATGGCCGAGGCGAAGCGCGTCTCGAAAGGCGGGATCGTCATCAAGGACCATCTGCGCGAAGGGGCCTTCGCCCAGGCGACGCTTCGCTTCATGGATTGGTTCGGCAATGCCGCGCACGGCGTCGTCTTGCCATACAATTACCTTTCCGATCGCGAATGGCAGGACATCTGGGCCGATCTCGGCCTCGGCGTGCAGCGCATGGTCGATCGCGTCGGCCTCTATCCGCGCCCGTTCAGTTGGCTGTTCGACCGCCGGCTCCATTTCGTCGCCCGCTTGGGGTAGCGGGGGCCCGCGGTGCACCGATTGTTAAGCACGATCCCATACGCACTTCACGACAGCCGGTTGGGGTTCTAACGCCTATGCGAATATTGGTGGATGTCCGCGTCCCCGGCTCGGCTGCGTGGGCGCAGGATCGCGAGGAGCTCGTCTGGGTCGCCCCGGTCGCCTTCGCCTCCGCCTTCCTGTTCCTCGCCGGGCAGATCGCCGGCTTCAGCCACGGCATCACCTCGTCAGCGGTCTTCGCCGATTACAGCCTGAAAGCCGCGACCGCGATTCCGCTGCTGCTGGTGCTTGTTCTCAGCACCTTCGTCGCGAAATCCGCGATGGCGGGCGTGGCGAGCCCGGTTGCCGAGCTTCGCTCCACCCTGCGCCAACACTTCCGCTCGCCTTTGCTGACGCTCGCGGCCTTCTCGCCGCTGCTGCTGATGCCGGTACTCTTCTCCGGCTACGGCGTCCTCAAGATGCTGATGCCGATCCATTCCCCATTCGCCATGGACGACTCCTTCGCCGCCGCGGATCGCCTGCTATTCCTCGGCCGCCAGCCCTGGACCTTGACGCACGCGGTGTTCGGGAGCTTCGAGGCGACGCTCGTCATCGACCGCATCTACACGGTCTGGGTGCTGCTCGTCTCGGTTGCCGTCGTCGGCTTCGCCCTCTTCTCGCCGCCCCGGCTGCGCGCCCAGTTCTTCCTCGCTTTGACCTTCGGCTGGATCTTGCTCGGCGTCATCGGCGCTTACCTGCTGTCGTCCGCGGGCCCCTGCTATTCTATGCTCGTCAAAGCCGACTCCGCGCCGGAATTCGCGCTGCTGATGGAGCGCCTGCACGAATATTCCGCGACGCGCGGCACGCTCGGCGCGGTCGAGTGGCAGCAAATCCTGTGGACGGCGCATGAGCGCCGCGGCTACGGCTTCGGCATGGGCATCAGCGCGATGCCCTCGCTCCACAACGCCGTCTCGGTCCTCTACGCGCTGGCGCTGTCGCAATTCGGCCGGCGGATCGCCATCGCCGTCTGGACCTTCGCCGGCACGATCTTCATCGGTTCGGTGCATCTCGGCTGGCATTATGCGGTCGACGGCATCGTCGGCGCGGCCGTGATGGTCCTGGTCTGGAAGCTCGCCGGCAAATATCTCGATCGTCGCGGCTACCCGGCCTGATCAAACGCGCTGCCGAGGGCGCCGACGGCCTCCGTCGGACCGGCCCGATGCTCGATGCTCGGCCTAGTGCGCCGTGGCCACCATCCGCGCATCCTCGCTTCAGCGGCGTCGGCTTGCAGTCGCCGAGGAACGGATCGCGGAGGAACAAAAGCTTTCCTACAGTGTACTCTTTATGTTCTACCACTGAAATGGCTCGCACTTATGATTCGCCTCGGCTTGGCCGGCGCCGAAGGTTTCGCCGTCGCCGTGCGACGCCACCTTTGCCCTCTGCCGCGCAGGCCGCGAAAGTTCACATCCCCCACGCTGCCGCAAAGAGAGAAAGACGGCCGGAAGATCACGTGCGAAAATGCGTGTTTCACGCGCGACTCGTAAACTTTCGCGCGAAAGCGCACCGCGCGTCACTCGCCGGACAAGTCCCATCCCTTCGCCTTCGCCTCCTCGACCACCTCGGCGGCGGTCATCGTGGGCGTGTCCTGGGCGAAATCGTACCAGGTCGGCTTCTCGTCGATGAAGATCTGCCGCCACATCGCGAAGCTTTCGGGCAGGTCGAACAGGCCGGCGAGGAAGCTGTAATGGTCGGCGGGGCGGAAGCGGTACCACAGGTTGCTGCCGCAGCGGGCGCAGAAGGCGCGCTCGGCCCAGTCGGAGGAACGGTAGGCGGCGACATTCTCCTCGCCGGACAGTCTGAAGGCCTCGCCGGAGACTCCTCCGAACGGGCCGCCGCCCCAGCGCCGGCACATCGCGCAATGGCAGACGTCTACCAGCGGCCGCGCGCTCTCGAGCGTGATCGTGACCGCCCCGCACAGGCAGCGGCCCTGAAGCGGCTCGCCAAGGGGCTCGGCATTGGGGGGCAGATCGGACATCGACGCTCCTTCCGCCGCAGCCTAACCGTGGAGCGGCTTCAAATAGACGCCATAGGGCACGCCGAAACGGTCGGGTACTTTCTTCTCCAGCGCGAAGCCCATCCGCAGATAGAGATCCAGCGCCACCGCCATGGCGGGACTGGTATGAAGGGCGATCGCCTCGGCGCCGTCGCGCCGCGCGCGCTCGATGCAGGCTTCTGTCAGCCGGCGCCCGATGCCCTGGCCGCGGGCGGCCGGGTCGACCACCAGCATCCGGATGACCGGCCATTCGGGGCGGAAGAAGTCGGCCCGCGGCTCGGCGAAGGGCGGTACATAGGCGACCGCGCCGGCAATCCGACCCTCGGCCTGGGCGACGAGAAGGTCGGCCGTCGCCGCCAGCGCCGCCGTGCCGCCGACGCTCCGCTCCAGCGCCTCCCAATCGTCATAGACGCCGCGATATTGTTCGAACGCCGCGAGCGCGACGGCATTCACCGCCGCGGCGTCGGCCGGCTCGAACGGGCGAATGCGCATGGCCGGCCCTCAGGCCTGCGCCGGCTCGGCCGCCGCATCGACCCTGATCTCGCCTTCGTCATAGCCGTCCCAATAATGGAGCCGCTCGGCGCGCACGCGAATCATCGTCAGCCCGGGCGTGTCGATCCCTTGCTCGAACCAGCGGTCGAGGTCCTTCGTCCAGCGCTCGGCGAAGCGGCCCTTGTCGCGGACCAGCTCGGCGCGGCCGGCCACCGTCACGAAGAAGGGGCGCATCCCCAGCAGGCCTGCCTTGGCCTGGTAGCTCAGCCCGACATTCGGATCGCCGGCAATGTCGGCGACGGTGCCGGTCTCGTCGCAGGTGAAGAAATAGCTGTCGCCGTCATAGTCGACTTCGCGATTGTTGCTCATCGGCCGGCCGGCAATGTCGCCGCTCGCGGTGCGGGTGGAAAGGATGCAAAAGTCGATTTCGCGCATCTTCTCGGCAACGTCGGCGAGGCTCTTGTCGGGCATGGGGAAGCTCCAGCAGGGAGGGTGGATACCCGCCAACGCGGCCCGCGCCGGGAAGGTTCAAACGCCCTGCGCTCCCTTCAGCCGCGCATCAGCCGCACCAGCGCGGCGTCGAGCGCCTGCAGGAAGCGCGAGCGGTCGGCCCTGGCGAAGGGCGGCGGCCCGCCGATCGCGTCGCCACCGGCGCGAAGGTCGGCCATGATCGCCCTGGTGGCGACGGCGGCGCCGATCGATGCGGTCGTGAACGGCTTCCCGGTCGGGCCGATCGCCGTCGCGCCGGCCTTGAGGCAGCGGTCGGCGAGCAGGATGTCGGCGGTGATCACCACGGCGTGGGCGCCGGCCGCCGCCGCGATCCAGTCGTCGGCCGCGTCGAAGCTGTCGCCGACGATCACCCGCTCGACCAACCCGTGCTCCGGCACGCGCAGCCGCCTGTTGCTGACGATCGCCACCGGCACCTGGTGGCGGAGCGCCACCCGGTACACCTCTTCCTTGACCGGGCAGGCATCGGCATCGACAAGGATGCGCAAGCCCGCCTCAGGCCGGACGCTCAGCTCTTGGCGTCCCGGATCAAGCCCTTCTGCGAGGGCTGGGACGCGTTCTGCTTCGGTTTTTCCGCCTTCGGCTTGCGGGTTTCCTTGTTCGACCTTTTCTGGCCCTTGGCCATCGTTCCTCTCCTTGCGGCAGAGCGCCGCCCCGCCTTTAGACCCACCCGCGCCGGAACGCCCGCACATTCGCCCTCCGCCGCAACGAACGCCATCCCCTTCCTGCGCGGCCGTCTGCCGGGTAGACGGTGGGGCAAGGAGGCCGACATGCGCAGCTTCGCCCCGACCGCCGCCGCCGCTTTGTTGCTCGTCGCCGCGTGCGACTCCCGCCGGGAAGCGGTGACGCCGACGCCGTCGGTTCCGCAGGTAAACCAGGCCGCTCTGCCGCCCGCCTCGTCCGTCCCGGCCCAGCCTGAGCAGGAGCGATGGGATCTCCAGTCCAGCGGCGAAGGTACCGCACTGGCGCTGGAGGCTGCTTCCGGCGGGACGACGGTCCGGCTCTTCTGCCCGACCGGTGAGAATCGGCTGATCGTCAACGTCCGCGGCTTCCGGCCGATCGGGAGCGAGGAACGCCTCAGCTTCGGCAGCGGCGGGCGCGCCGAGGCGCTCGTCGCCGACTCGCGCGGCGACGCCCAGCGCGGCGGCGTCACCGGGAGCGGGCCGGTTCCGTCGGCGCTGACGGCGCTCGTCGCCGCTCCGATCTCGGTCAGCTACGGCGCCCAGACCAGCGGCCCCCACCCGGCCCCGCCGCAGGATCTTGCCCGCGCGTTCGTCGCCGCCTGCCGCGAGGGCGCCACCGGCGCGCGGCCGCCCGCGCCGCCGCAGCCCGGGCCGGCCGGCGCGTGCATGATGCAGGGCAGCGAGCGCCTGCAAGTAGCGCCGCTGCGGGCGGTCGGAACCGAGCCCTTCTGGGGCGCCCGCATCGAGGGCCGCTGCGTCACTTATTCTCACCCCGATGACCAGCAGGGAACGCGCGTCTGGACTCGCTACAGCCCCGGAGCGGGCGGCGGCGGCACCTGGTCGGGCGCGCTCGAAGGGCGCCGCTTCGAGCT
>DASVVV010000081.1:0-6999 GCA_036386375.1 Allosphingosinicella sp.
GACGCTGCCTGGGCCGATGCTTGACCCTTCACCCCCCGCGCCTTAAGTCGCCGCCTCGCCTTCCGGCCCCATCGTCTAGCGGTCTAGGACGTCGCCCTTTCACGGCGAAAACACGGGTTCGAGTCCCGTTGGGGTCACCATTGCGGCGTCTCTATTCGTAGCGCAGCGCCTCGATCGGCCGCCTCCGGCTGACCTTGAGCGTCTGCGCGGCGACGGTCCCCAAGGCGACGATCAGCGCCAGCGCCCCCGCGCCCACGAAGTAAGCCGGGCTCAGCGCGATCCGATCGTCGAAGCCGTTCAGCCAGTCGCGCATCGCCCACCAGGCGACCGGCCAGGCGATCAGGTTTGAGAACAGCACCGGCCGGCTGAACTGCCAGACCAGGAGCCGCACGATCTGCGGCACGCGCGCGCCGAACAGCTTGCGAAGCGCGATCTCCTTCATCCGCCGCTCGGCAATATAGGCGGCGAGGCCGAACAGGCCCAGGGAGCCGATGACGATGGCGAGCAGCGAGGACAGCGCAAACAGTCGCCCGCGCGCGTCCTCGCCGGCGTACATGGAGGCCAGCGCCTCTTCGACGAACACCGACTCGAACGGCACTTCCGGCGCGCGGCTCCGCCACAGCGCCTCGATCCGCGCCGCGACCGCCGCGGGCTCCGGATCGGCGATCCGCACCACCAGGTTCGTCGTCTCGCGCGGCGCGAGTCGGTAGACGATCGGTTCGAGCTCGGTCCGCACGGAGCGATAGCGCACGTCCTCGACGACGCCGACGATGGTCGCCGGGATACGCCCGTTCGCCGGGTCGATGAAGCCGAGCGCGATCTGCTTGCCGAGGGCGGCTTGCGGCGAAGCGAAGCCGAGCCGCCGCGCCGCGAGCCGGCTGACCACGATGTTCGCCCCGCGCGCCGCCAGCGCTCGCTCCGCGCCGGGCTCCGCCTCCGCCGGAAGCGACGAATCGTCCAGCGCGCGATTGGCGTCGAAACCGCGTCCGGCCAGCACGGGCGTCTGCATCACGCGGAAGAAATCCACGTCGATGCGATAGAGTCCGAGCGAGACGCCCCGCTGCTGGCCCGGCAGGAAAGCGTCGGTGACGCTCACATTGCCGCTCCCCGGAGCGATCGAGGTCCGCGCCACGCCCACCACCCCGTCGATCGCATCCATCTCGCGGACCAGCGTGTCGCTGGACGCGGCGAGCTCGCCGCGCTGGAGATTGTCGATCTTGAGGAGGCCGGTGCGCTGGAAGCCGGCGTCGAGGCTGCGCGCGTGCTGGGTCTGCGCATAAATCACGGCGGTGCAGACGGTCAGGCCGATCATGATCGCGAACTGAAAGAGAGCGAGCGTGCTTCGGACCCGACCCGTGCCGGCCGTCTCGAGCGTACCGCTATTCGCCTTCAGCACCTTGCCCGGCTGGAAGCGCGAGAGATAGAAAGCCGGGTAGCCGGCCGCCGCCAGCGAGACGAGGAGCGTCAGCGCGACGATCGGGAACCATAGGCCGCCTGCGCCGAAATAGGCGATTTCGAGCCGGGCGCCGAACAGGTCTCCGACGACCGGCAGGACCAGCTCCACCAGCGTGAGCGCAACCAGCATCGCGCCGGTGACCATCAGGAGCGTCTCCGTCAGGAACTGCGCGACCAGGTTGCGCCGGCTGGCGCCGAGCACCTTGCGAACGCCGACCTCGCGTGCCCTTTGCGTCGCCCGGGCGGTGGCGAGGTTGACGAAGTTGAAGCACGCCACCGCCAGGATCAGGATCGCGATCAGGCTGTAGGTGGCGATGGTTCGATAGTCGCTGCCGGAGGTCATCGCCGCGACCTGGTTCGGCCCGAGATGCACGTCGGGCGCCGCCACCAGCCGGTATTCGCTGGGATCCGCGGCGCCGGTCGAGGGATCGGGCGGGAGGTGGCGCCGCTGCCACGGGCCGAGCCGGGCGTTCACCGCCGCGGCGTCGGCTCCGGGCCTCAGCTTGACGTAAACATAGCCGCTGATGTTCGACCAATCCTCGAGCAGGCCGGGCGCGTCGCCATAATCAGCCGGCACGAGCCGGAAGACCATCGGGAAGGCGAGGTGGCTGTTGCCGGGAAGGTCGGCAAAGACCCCGGTGACGGTGGCGTCGCGCGTCACGCCGCGATGGATGATCGTGAGCGTGCGCCCGACCGCGTCCAGCGTCCCGAACCGCCGCATCGCCTCGGTCTCGCTGAGCACGACCGCCCCCGGGGGGGCGAGCGCCTGGCGGCGGTCGCCGCGGACGAACGGCAGCGCGACGACGTCGAAGAAGGAAGGATCAGCCATCAGCGCGTCGCGCTCCGGCAGCGTCGCGGCGCCGTCCTGGATGATGACCGGCCGGGCCGTGAACGAGCCGGCGGCCGCTTCGACGTCGGCAAAGTCGGCCGCAAGCGCCGCCGCCGCCGGATAGGGGGCCATCTGCAGCCGCACCGGCTCCGACTGGGGATCTTTCAACGTCAGCTGGACCTGGTGGACCCGATCCGCGTCGGGGAGCCAGCGGTCGTAATTGAGCTCGTGGCGAACGAACAGCAGCAGGATCAGACAGGCCGCGAGGCCCACCACCAGTCCGAACAGGTTGATGAAGGCATAGCCCTTCCGCCGGGTTAGATTCCTCAGCGCCATCGTCAGATAGTGATTCAGCATCGCCGACTCCCACCTTCCCCGTCCGCCTCTCCATGCAATTGACATGCCACGCCCCGTGTCACGGCGAATCGCCCCTTCGCCGGCTTCTCGTTGTCCGGATCCGGACGATCGCGTCCGGTGCCGGACGGATTGACGAACCATGCGGGGCGTCGAAGCGGCTCTGCGTATCTTTCCGTATTCAGCGGGGCGCCCGCGAGCGCCACATGGGGGGCATGAACTGGAAGAGCATCCGACTTGAGCTGGCGCGGACCCGCGACTTTCCCAACGGGTCGGCGAGCCGGGCGTATCTGTTGCGCCTGCCGCTCGACCGGCGCGGGCTGGTCGACCGCTCCGCGCTGACCAACGAACCCGCGCAAGCGACCGTTCGTCGCTTCTTCCCCAGCGAGCCGGACCTGATCGGCTACGTCGTCGGGACCCCGGAGGGCTGGGCCTTCAGCTACGGCGCCGGCGAGGCGCAAGCCCACGCCCTCTGCCCGGTCGATCCGCGCCCGTTGCGGATCGGGGAGCATGTCCTCGTCACCGAGCCCGACGGCGCCCGCCTCCCTTTCCGGGTGGCGAGCCTGCGCGCGCTTGCCTGACCCCCTCCACCTTTGCCGGCCGGCGATGCTAGGGGCGCGAACGATGGGCAGGCTCGAGGAACAGACGCGGCAGGAGGAGGCGCATCTTCGCTCGATCCTCGCCACGGTCCCCGACGCGATGGTCGTCATCGACGAGAAAGCGAGCATCCTCTCGTTCAGCGCGGCGGCCGAGAAGATGTTCGGCTTCGCGGAGGCCGAGGTGCTGGGCGAGAATGTCAGCATGCTGATGCCTTCGCCCGACCGCGAGCGGCACGACGGCTATATGGAGAATTATCTGCGTACCGGGGAGCGCCGGATCATCGGCATCGGCCGCCTCACCACCGCCCGCCACCGCGACGGCTTCACCTTCCCGATCGAGCTCTCGGTCGGCGAGGCCTGGGTCCACGGCAACCGCATCTTCACCGGCTTCATCCGCGACCTCACCGAGCGGCAGCAGACGGAGCTGAGGCTCCAGGATTTGCAGACCGAGCTCGCCCATGTCGGCCGCGTCAGCGAGATCGGCACGCTCGCCACCTCGCTCGCCCATGAGCTCAACCAGCCGCTGACTGCGGTCGCCAATTATTGCGAGGCCGCACGCGATCTCCTCGCCGCCGACGTGGATGCCGAGACCCTGGCGACGGTCCGCGAGGCGCTCGACGATGCCGCCAAGGAGGCGGTGCGGGCCGGGCAGATCGTGCGCCGGCTGCGCGACTTCATCGCTTATGGCGAGACCGAGCGCCGGGTCGAGCCGCTGCCCCGGCTGATCAACGAGGCCAACGCGCTGGCGCTGGTCGGCTCGCGCGAGCACGGCATCGACGTCGACGTGAAGCTCGATCCCGCCGCCGACCGGGTCCTCGTCGACCGCGTCCAGATCCAGCAGGTGCTCGTGAACCTGATCCGCAACGCCATCGATGCCATGCTCGAAACGCGGCTTCGCACGCTTTCCATCCGCACCGAGCGGCAACCCGGCGGGCTGGTACGGATCACCGTCTCCGACACCGGCAGCGGCATTGCCGACGAGGTCGCGGCCCAGCTTTTCCAACCGTTCGTCACCTCGAAGGAGCACGGCATGGGCATTGGCCTTTCCATCTGCCGGACCATCGTCGAGGCCCATGGCGGCCGCATCTGGTTCGAGCCGGGCCGGCGCGGCGGCACCGACTTCCACTTCACCCTTCCCGACGCCGGAGCAGCCGATGGCGAATGAAGACCGTCCCCTCGTCCACCTCGTGGACGACGAAGCCGCGATCCGCCGCTCGGCCGGCTTCATGCTGAAAAGCGTCGGCTATCGCGTCGAGACCTACGAATCCGGCGTCGAATTGCTGAAGCGCGACCGCCGGCTCGAGCCGGGGTGCATCCTGCTCGACGTGCGCATGCCCGAAATGGACGGGCTGGAGGTCCAGCAGGCCCTGGGCAAGCGCGGCATCGCCTTCCCCGTGGTGGTGATGACCGGCCATGGCGACATTTCGGTCGCGGTCCGCGCGATGAAGGCGGGCGCGGTCGATTTCCTCGAAAAGCCGTTCGAGAAGGCGGCCTTGCTCGCCAGCCTCGAGGAGGGTTTCGCCCGGCTCCGCCGCGCGGAGGCACGAAGCGACCGGCAGCGCGCCGCCGAGGTGCGCATCGCCGCGCTGACGCCGCGCGAGCGCGAAGTGCTCGAGGGGCTGGCGCAGGGGCTACCCAACAAGAGCATCGCCTACGATCTCGGCATCAGCCCGCGCACCGTCGAGATTCACCGCGCCAATCTGATGGACAAGCTCGCCGTTCGCAGCCTCTCGGAGGCGCTTCGGCTCGCCTTCGCCGCCGGCATGGGAGGCGGGGCCGCCTGAGGCCATTTCTCCTTCCTGGGCCGCGGCGCTTGCTCCGGCGCGCGCTCCGGTTATTCTGAGCGCCATGCGACTGCTCGACCGGATGCTTGCGAAGCTCATCAAGCGCGGCGAACTGACTGTGATCGACCATCGCGGCCGCACGCGCCGCTACGGCGCGCCGGACCATGAGCTGAAGCCGGTGACGGTGCGGATCACCGACCGCATGACGCCGCTCCGCATCGCCCGCGATCCCGGCGTCGGCACCGCCGAAGCCTATATGGACGGCCGGCTGGTCGTCGAACAGGGCGAGATACTCGACCTTGTGCTGATCATCCGGCGCAACCGCCGCTGGGAGGATCGCGCCGGCAAGGGCCGGTTCCTGAAGAAGGGCAGCCGGCTGGCCCGGCCGATCGCCCATCTCAACTGGAAGCGGCAGGCGCGGCGCAACGTCGCCCACCATTACGACATCGGCAACGACTTCTATCGGCTGTGGATGGAAGCCGACATGCAATATAGCTGCGGCTATTTCACGGACCCCGGCAACAGCCTCGAGCAGGCGCAGCTCGACAAAAAGGCGCATCTGGCGTCGAAACTGTACCTGAAGCCGGGGCAAAGGGTGCTCGACATCGGCTGCGGCTGGGGCGGCCTCGCCCTCTATCTGAACCGCGTCGCCGATGTCGACGTGCTCGGCGTCACCCTCTCGACCGAGCAGCTCCAGCTCGCGCGCGAACGCGCGGCCGCCGCCGGGGTGGCCGACCGGGTCAAGTTCGAGCTGATGGACTATCGCGACCTGACCGGCACGTTCGATCGGATCGTCTCGGTCGGCATGTTCGAGCATGTCGGACCGCCTTTCTACCGCGCCTTCTTCCGCAAGTGCCGCGACCTGCTCGAGCCCGACGGGGTGATGGTGCTCCACACGATGGGACGGATGGGCAAGCCCGGCACGACCGACGCCTTCATCCAGAAATATATCTGGCCCGGCGGTTACATCCCCGCCCTCTCGGAGATCGTGGGCGCGAGCGAGCCGGCGCGGCTTATCATGGCCGATTGCGAGGCGCTCAGGCTCCATTATCCGCCCACCGTCCTCCACTGGTACGAGCGCTTCAAGGCGGTGAAGGAAGAAGTGGTGCGCCGCTACGACGAGCGCTTCTACCGACTCTGGCTCTTCTATCTCGCCGCCGGCCTGTCGATGTTCAGCGACGGCGGCATGACCGTCTACCAGCTTCAATATCTGCGCCGGCGCGATTCCGCGCCGATGACGCGCAATTACCAGTTCGAGGCGGAGGCGAAGCTGCAGGCCACGGCTTGACCGGCGCCTGCCCGCCATGTTCTTAGCGCCGCTGACGGAGGAACCTTAACATGTGGCTGCTCGACAAGATGCTCCGCCGGCTTGTCCATAAGGGCGAGCTCACCGTCATCGACCATGACGGCAAGACCTATCGCTACGGCAAGCCGGACCCCAATCACGGGCCGATCACCGTTCGCCTCACCGACCGCAGGGCGGCCTTCGACATCTCCAAGGACCCCCGGCTCGGCGCCGGCGAGGCCTATATGGACGGCCGGATGGTGATCGAGGCGCCGCGCGACATTCGCGACCTGCTGCTCTTCGCCCGCTACAACGCGCCGTGGGAGAAACCCGGCGCGCTGCGCCAGCGCGGGGTCATCCGCCGGCTCGGCGGCAAGGTGTTCGGCAAGCTCGACCAGATCAACTGGCGCAGCCGCTCGGCCCGCAACGCCGAGCACACCTACAATCTCACCCGCCGCCTCTACGAGCTCTTCCTCGACGAGGACCGGCAATATACCTGCGCTTATTACCGCGACACGTCGAACAGCCTGGAGCAGGCCCAGCTCGACAAGAAGGCGCACATCGCCGCGAAGCTGAACCTCAAGCCCGGGATGAAGGTGCTCGACATCGGCTGCGGGTGGGGCGGCTGGGCGCTGTACCTTAACCGCCACTACGACGTCGACGTGCTCGGAGTGGCGCTGGCGCCGGACCAGA
>DASVVV010000082.1:0-65859 GCA_036386375.1 Allosphingosinicella sp.
TGGGCGGTGCCGCGCACGAAGCCGATGCTGCGCGTGACGCCGTAGCATTCGCCGCGCCCAACGATCGTTCGGCCCGGGACCGCGGGGCGGAGGTAATCGACCCTCAGGTCGAGCGTCGCCTGGTGGCGGAAGCGCCCCAGCCTGATCCAGATGGCGATGCTGGTCGCCATGTCCATCAGACTGATGATCGGGCCGGAAGCGATGATGCCGCTTTCGGGCATGCCGACCAGCCGCTCGTCATAAGGGAGCGTGAGCTCCGCCCAATCCTCCCCATGGGCGCGATAGTCGATGCCGAGCGCGCCGCCATGGCCGATGCGCCGGACGTAGCTCATGAAGCGCGCCGGATCGAAGCGCTCCTCGCCGCGCGGATCTGACGGACTCACGCCGCCAGCCGCTCCGCTGTTTCGCGGACCAGGGCGATCATGTTGGGAATGCCCTGGGTGCGGTTCGAGCTGAGCTGGTTCTTGAGGTCGAAGCGCGCGAGCGCGCTTTCGACGTCGGCGGCAAGGATCTCCTCGGGCCGCCGGTCCTGCACCGCCAGCAGGATCAGGGCGACGATGCCCTTGGTGATGGCGGCGTTGCTGTCGGCGAGGAAGTGAAGGCGGCCGTCGACGGTCGGGACCGGATAGAGCCAGACCGACGCCGAGCAGCCGCGCACCAGCGTCGCGTCGGTCTTGAGCGCGTCCGGCATCGGCTCCAGCGCGCGGCCGAGGTCGATGAGCAAGCGGTAGCGGTCGTCGCTCTCAAGCAGCTCGTAATCGGCATAGACGTCGTCGATCGACTGGAAGGCCATGGCGCGGAGATAAGAGCGCCGCGGGCGGGAGTCACCTGCGGAAGCTCCGACCACGAACTCGTCTCAGAGGTCGCCGCCATTGGCGATGGCTTCGAGGCGCCTGACCCTTTCCCTGAGGTTCGCAAGCTCGAACCTCGCGCCGCCGCGGGCGCGGGCAGAGCAACGCCCGGCCTGGAGGCGGCGAAGGTCGAGCCAGGCGGTCCAGAGCCTGAGGATCGCCGCCGCGGCCATCGTGACCGCGACCAGCCCGATGAGGGCGTAGCCGACGACCAGGGCCGAATCGCTCATCGCGCCGCTACCGGTCCCGGAGCGCCTCGATCTGGCGCTCGAGACTGTTTTCCTTTTCCACGGTGATCCGCTCGAGCACCTGTATGCGCTCCTTGAGCTGCTTCACCTCGTCGCGCAGGGCGCGGGTCTCGGCCGTGCCGGCGGCCGGCATCTCCTCGCCGCGCCGGCCGCGCCTGATCCCCATCTTCGCGCGGAAGATGTTTCCGATCGTGACGATCAAGACAATCAGGACCACCATGATGAAAGGGTCGCGCACCGAGATTCTCCTGCCTGTTTTCGTTGTGGCTAGTTGAGCGGCCGGTCGCGCAGCCGCTCGATCTCCTCGGCGACGACGATGCCCTTGTCGGTGACGATCCGCTCCAGGACGCGCACGCGTTGTTCCAGCCGCTCGGTATGAGCCGCATATTGCGCGGCCTTTTCGGCCGTGTTCGCGCCCATCGCCTCGATCTCCCGCTCGCGCATGCGGATCCAGTGGCGGACCGTCTTCATCAGCATGGCGAAGATCGGGATCGACAGCGCCAGGATCGGGATAAGCAGTCGCAAGTCCATCATTCGCTCCATCGGCTCAGTTGCGCGGGATCCGCAGCGCTTCGATTTCCTGGGTCAGGCGGTGGCTGTCGTCGGTGACGATTCGCTCGACATTGGCGAGCCGGTCCTTGACCGAGCCCAGCTCGGCGCGAAGCTGCGCATTTTCGGTCGAAATGAGCTTGATCCGCTCGACCAGCTCCTCGTTCTTCTGCGGGTAGATCGGCTTTCCCCAGCTGCTCTCGAGCGGGTAGCCGTTCCTGATCCTCAGCCAGGTAGTGAAGACCCAGCCGCCGACCGCGACCGCGGTGATCAGCGCGACGAAGGGCAGGATCTCCATGATGAGGGCAAGCTTGTTTGCGTCCATGTTCGGATCCCTTTGGTAGAATTGCCTCAGCGCAGCTGTTCGATCTCGCGGGCGGTGCGCTCGGCGGGGTCGGTGGCGATCCGCTCGAGCACGGCGAGACGCTGCTCGAGCCGCTCCACCTTGCCTTTGAGACCGGCATTTTCGGTCGCCAGCACTTCGATCTCGCGGGCGGCCTCCGGCGCAGCGCGCTGCTGCGCTTCCAGCTTCAGCCGCGACAGGCGATGGACCCACCAGCCCGCGCTCCAGACCACGGACAGGATGATGACGAAGGCGGCGACGGCGTTGGTGATCATGGCTTCCCCCTTGCGGCTCGGCGCCGCGCTAGCGCAACTGCTCGATCTCGCGGGCGAGACGGCTGTTCGAACTGGTCACATAGGTTTCGACGTCGGCGAGGCGGCGGTCGATGTCGCGGAAGCGCGAGCGCACGTCGCGGGCGGTGCGGCGCGGATTGGCGCGCACGCCCTGCCAGAATTTCTTCTCCTCGAGATTCTCCTCATACAGTTCGACCGGCTTCTTCGGCGCCATCCAGGCGGCGAGGATGTAGGCGAGGAACGTCCACGGGCCGCTGAGGAAGGTGAGGGCGACGACGGTGATCCTGACGACGGTGACGTCGATGCCGGTATAATCGGCGATGCCGGCGCAGACTCCGGCCCATTTCTTGTTCTGCTTGTCGAGATAGAAGCGGGTGCGCGGCGAGGTCATCAGTTCCTCCTGGCGGGGCGGTTGGAGCGGTCGGCCTCGAGGATGCGCGCGCTGCGGTCCTCGAGCGCGGTCTCGACGGGGTCGCAGGCGATCGAGCGCCAGTTGGGATTGTCCGCCTGGACGATCCGCTCGATCGTGCACATCCGCTCGTCGAGGCGGCGGGCGAGGTCGTGCAGCTCGTCGAGCAGATTCTCGTCGGCGGTGGTGAGCGTGGCGGCGGTCTTCCACTTGGTGATGTAGTGGAAGATGACCCAGGGAAAGGCGATGAAGAGAATGCCGAGGATCAGGATCGGCAGAAGGACGTCTTCCATCCTGTCAGCCCTCCTGCTTCTCGGCTTCGCCGCCATTGGTGCGGCGGGCGAGCGTGGCCTTCAGCGCCTCGAGCTCGGCGTCGACCTTGTCGGACGCGCGCAGCTCGGCAATCTCCTCGTCGAGCGTCTTGGGTGGGGCGCCGAGGCTCAGCGCGTCGGCTTCGCCCTCGGCGAGGTCGGCGCGGCGCTCGAGGACGTCAAAGCGCGAGAAGGCGTCCTCGACCTTGGGCCCGGAATACATTTCGCGAAGGCGGGCACGGTTCTGGGCCGTCTCCATCCGGGTCATGATCGCATTCTGGCGGGCGCGGGCCTCGCGCAGCTTGTTCTGAAGCTTGGCGATGTCGGCTTCCGACGCGCGCAACGCATCGTCCAGCACCTCGATTTCGACCTTGAGCTGGTCGGCCATGTCGGCGGCCTTCTGGCGCTCGAACAGGGCCGCCTTGGCGAGGTCCTCGCGGTCCTTGGAGAGGGCCAGCTCGGCTTTCTCGACCCAGCTTTCCTGAAGCTTGTCGAGCTTGGTGATCTGGCGGCGCATCTCCTTCTGGTCAGCAATCGTGCGCGCCGCCGAAGCGCGCACCTCGACCAGGGTCTCCTCCATTTCGAGGATGATCATCCGGATCATCTTCGCCGGGTCTTCGGCCTTGTCGAGCAGGTCGGTGACGTTGGCGGCAATGATATCGCGCGTCCGCGAAAAGATACCCATGGGAAAAAACTCCTTAATTTCGAAGCGGGGCCGGGCGGTCGGGCGGCGGCGGAAGGAAGGGGCAGGGCCCATCCGGACGAGCTGCTCCCGCTCCACCACGACCCTGACCGGCGCCCGCTCAGACATTCGCCGGCATGTCCGAATGCATGCTAGCATAAGCGTCGCCGCCGGTCGCGGGCGAATAGCCCGGTCCGACGGCGGCGCCGACCGACGCGGCGGAAAGGATGAGCGCGCCGACCAAAGCGGTGGCGACCCGAACGAGGCGATCATAGTCGAACATTTTCGGTCTCCCTGAACCCTGGTCTTCGTTCATCCGGCCATGATCGGCCGTGACGCCTATCCAGTAAGCAGGGAGCGTGCCAAACGGCCGGGACGGCGTAAAAGTGCAGAAAACAGCGCTTTAGGCCGCGCCAGAGCACGCTTTTCCCTTGCCAAGAGGTGGTGAGATATCCCAAAAGTCGGGGAATGGAGCGCAACACCAACCTGGTCGGCCAGTCCTCGTCGTTTCTCGATGCGGTCGAGCGCGCCAGCCGCGCAGCGCCGCTCGACCGGCCGGTGCTGGTGATCGGCGAGCGCGGCACCGGCAAGGAGCTCATCGCCGAGCGGCTCCACCATCTGTCGTCGCGCTGGGACGGGCCGCTGATCGTGATGAACTGCGCGGCGCTGCCCGAAACGCTGATCGAGGCGGAGCTGTTCGGCCACGAGGCCGGCGCCTTTACCGGCGCCACCAAGGCGCGGCCGGGGCGGTTTGAGGAAGCCAATGGCGGCACGATGTTCCTTGACGAGCTCGCGACCCTGTCGAGCCCGGCCCAGGACCGGCTCTTGCGCGCGATCGAATATGGTGAGGTTACTCGCATCGGCGCGTCCAAGCCGGTCGAGGTCGACGTCAGGATCGTCGCCGCCACCAACGAGCATTTGCCGCGGCTGGTCGACGAGGGCCGCTTTCGCGCCGACCTGCTTGACCGGCTGTCCTTCGAGGTCGTCACCCTTCCGCCGCTTCGCAACCGCGAGAGCGACATTCCCATCCTCACCGAATTCTTCGGCCGCCGGATGGCGCTGGAGCTTGGCTGGGAGCGCTGGCCGGGTTTCTCCGAGAGCGCGACGGCGCGGATGGCTGCCTATAGCTGGCCGGGCAACGTCCGCGAGCTTCGCAACGTCGTCGAGCGCGCGGTCTATCGCTGGGACGGGCGCGCCGGGCCGATCGACGAGATCCAGTTCGACCCGTTCGAATCGCCGTGGCGTCCGCTGCCGGCCAACGAGAATGACCGCCCAACGCCCGCTCAGGCCGCGCTGCCGGCGCCGGGCGTGTCGGAGTCGGAGCAGACCGTCACGGCGACGCTCCCGGCGACTTCGTGGGACCCCGCCGGGTGTGCCGACTTCCGGCTTGCCGTCGCGGAATATGAAAAAGCGATCCTTGCCGCCGCTCTGGAGAAATGCCGCTGGAACCAGCGCGCCGCCGCGGCCGCGCTGTCGCTGTCCTACGACCAGCTCCGCCACGCGATGCGAAGGCACCAGCTCCAGGGCTGAGCCCGGAAGTAGGCGCCTTTCAGCCTGCGGCCGTTGGGGTCCCCAGCACCTGGTCCAATTCCTGCAGCAGGTCTTCCCAGCCATATTGGCCGGCCAGCGGACCGGCGAGCCCGCGCATGCGGCGCACCTCTGGACGGAGATCGCAGCCTTGCGCGATGAACCAGCGCAGGTTGGGCAAATGATTGCGCACGAGGTTGAGGACCGAACCCCATTCCGGATTCGCCGCGCTGATCTCGGCCGAGAGGCGGCCGATGCGGCGCCGATAGGCTTCGCATAGCGCCGGGCTCGCCTGGAGGCCGAGCTGGTGCAGTGGCTCGAGCTGGTCCAGCGGCGTCGAGCCGGCGACCAGTCGCTCGGCATCGGCCTGACGCGAGGGCAGGGCGCTGGCGCCGGCAATCGCCTCCTGGGAATGCTGCTCCTCGATGTCGAGAAACGGCAGATAGTCGTCCAGCCGAGATTGCGGCCCCAGCCGCCGGAAACGCGCCTCCTTCTCCCGGGCTTCGGCGGCGGTGCGACGCTCCTGCTCCGCCTGCTCGGCGTCCCATCGCGCATATTCCCGCTCGCGGATCGGCGTCCAGATCAGATAGTGGATCAAGGGCACCGCCATCAGCGCCAACGCCGCCGCCGCGAAGCCGATCGTCGGAAGGCGCCGGAAACCGCCGCTTTGCCGGCTGGCCCAAAGGCCGAAAGCGAGCGCCAGCACGGGCAGCAGCGCCGGCGCGCTCGCCGCCCAGTCGGGCCGGTCCATCTCGCCGATAGCCCAGAGGCAGGCGAGGGCGGCAAGGACCAAAGCGGCCGCGACGCCGCCCATCATCCGTCCGGAAATTCCGCCTTTGGCGCAGGAGAGGGCGACGAAGGCGCCGAGCGGCAGCCAAAGGAGGAACTGGGAGATGGCCGCGAAAGCCGAGGAGAGGCCGCGGCTGAGGCTATCGCCGGTTCCCATGCCGGATATCATCAAAAGCGACAGCAGATAGAGCGGCACCGCGACGAGGAGGCTCAGCGTCGAAGCGCAGGAGCTTCGCCGGTCCGGAATTGCAGCCGTCATCCTCCCGCCCCCGCTCGTTATGGACTCGTTCTAAGCCGGTGCGGCGCCCGGCGCGAGTCCCGGTCAGCCGGATTGCGGCAGCCGCGCCTTGGGAAAGCCGCCCCAGGCGGTATCGTAATCGCGCTGGAGCGCGTCGGTCTCCAGCGCGAAGCGCGTCGGGCGGTAGGGCCAGCAGCTTTCGACCATGAAGGCCATCGTGCCCTCGATCTTGTGCGGCTTCAGCTCGGCTTCGCTGGCCTTTCGCCAGCTCTCGACGTCGGGCCCGTGCCCGGCCATCAGATTGTGGAGCGAGAGGCCGCCGGGCGCGAAGCCTTCGGCCTTGGCGTCATAGTCGCCGTAGATGAGCCCCATGCACTCGCTCATCACGTTGCGGTGGAACCAGGGCGGGCGGAACGTGTCCTCGGCCACCATCCACCGCGGCGGGAAGATGACGAAATCGGCATTGGCGCGCCCGGGGACCTCGCTGGGTGAGGTGAGGACGGTCAAGATGCTCGGATCCGGGTGGTCGAAGCTGACCGTGCCGATCGTGTTGAACAGCCGAAGGTCGTATTTGCAGGGCGCGAGGTTGCCGTGCCAGGCGACGACGTCGAGCGGCGAATGATCGAGCTCGGTGATCCATAAGGCGCCGAGATATTTCTGAACGAGCTCGAAGCGGCCGTCCCGATCCTCGTAAGCGGCGATGGGGCTGAGGAAATCACGGGCGTTGGCGAGGCCGTTGGAACCGATCGGGCCGAGCTCGGGCAGACGGAACAGCGCGCCGTAATTCTCGGCGACATAGCCGCGCGCCGAGCCGTCGGGGATGGCGACCCGGAAGCGCACGCCGCGCGGGATGAGCGCCACCTCGCCCGGCTCCAGCGCGAGGCCCCCCATTTCGGTCGCGAGGTCGAGGCGGCCCTGCTGCGGGATGATCAGCAGCTCGCCGTCGGCATCGAAGAAATAGCGATCCGCCATGCTCCGGTTGGCGCGGTAGATGTGGACGGCCACGCCTGTCAGAGACGCCGGGTCGCCATTGTCGGCCATCGTCGTCAGGCCGTCGACGAAGTCGGTGCCCGTTGCGGCGTCGGGGAGCGGGTCCCAGCGCAGCCGGTTCGGCGGCAGCGGCGCTGCCGGCGTCGCCGCATCCAACAATGGCGCACCTTCGTAGCGGCGGTAGGGCGGGTGCTCCGCGCTCGGCCGCAGCCGGTAGAGCCAGCAGCGGCGGTTTTCGGCGCGCGGCGCGGTGAAGGCGGTGCCGCTGAGCTGCTCCGCGTATAAGCCGTGCGCCGGCCGCTGCGGCGAGTTGCGGCCTTTTGGAAGCGCGCCCGCCACCGCCTCGCTGGCGAAATGGCTGCCGAAGCCGGACATGTAAGGCGCGCTCATCCCCGCTCCCCTAGCCTTGGGACCATTCTCGGAAAAGGGGAACAGTGGAGGCCCGAGCCGGAATCGAACCGGCGTGCAAGGATTTGCAGTCCTCTGCGTAACCACTCCGCCATCGGGCCGAGGGCGCCGAAATGGGCGGGGCGACCGGGGCTGTCAATGCCATTGGCGGCCGGCGACCACCTCCTACGGTCCCGACGAACGTGGTAAGGCCGGGCCATGGCTGAGACGATTGCCATTGCGCGGACCCTGTTGCGGCCGGTGCTCGATTTCGCGCTGCCGCCGCGCTGCCCGGGCTGCGGCGCGGTGACCGAGGAGCCGCACCGCTTCTGCCTCGGCTGCTGGTCGCAGCTCGTCTTCCTCGGCGAGCCCTGCTGCGCCGTCTGCGCGCTCCCGTTCGAATATGGGCAGGGCGAAGCGGCCGTGTGCGGCGCCTGCCTCGCCGACCCGCCCGCGTTCGAGCGCATGCGGGCCGCGGTCGCTTATGGCGACATCCCGCGAAAGGTCGCGCTCAAGCTCAAATATGGCGGCCGACCCGGCCTGGCGGCGACGATGGCGCGCTTCATCGGCCGGCACCTCGATGGTCCTGCCGACGCGCTGTTGGCGCCGGTGCCGCTTCATCGCTGGCGCATCTGGAAGCGCGGCTACAACCAGGCCGCGTTGATCGCCTCCGCCCTCGCCGACGCGCACGGACTGGAGCCGCGCGCGGATTTGCTCGAGCGGATCAAAGCGACGCCGCCGCTCAAGGGGATGAGCCCGAAGGCGCGCAGCGACGCGGTGCGCGGCGCCTTTCGTGTGACACCGCGCCACAGGCCGGCGCTGCGCGGCCGCACCGTCATCCTCGTCGACGACGTCTATACGAGCGGTGCCACGGCCAATGGCTGCGCCAAGGTGCTCAAGCGCGCCGGCGCCGCCGAAGTGCAGGTCCTCGCCTGGGCGAGGGTGGTGCGCGGCAGCGATCATTGACAAGGCCACGGCGCGCCCTCACTTGCCCTCAGAGGGAAAGTGCGATGGCCAAGGTCGAAATCTATACCAAAGCCTTTTGCGGCTATTGCGCGCGCGCCAAGCGGCTGCTCGACGAGAAGGGCGCCGATTATGAGGAATTTGACATCACGCTGGGCGGGCCGAAGCGCGCCGAGATGCTGCAGCGCGCCAACGGGCGCACGACCGTGCCGCAGATTTTCATCGACGGCCGCCATGTCGGCGGCAGCGACGACCTTCATGCGCTGGAGCGCGACGGCCGGCTCGACCCGCTGCTGAAGGGCGAATGAGGGTCGCGCTTTTCCAGGCGCAGACGGGGATCGACCCCGCCGCCAATGCCGCCGAGCTGGTCCGCAGGGTCGACGAAGCCGCGGCCGGCGGCGCGGCGATGTTGTTCACGCCCGAGATGAGCGGCCTGCTCGACCGCGATCGCGAGCGCGCCGCAGTGCATCTGCGGCGCGAGGAGGATGACCCCGTGCTCGCCGCCGTTCGCGACGCAGCCCGGGGCGTCGGCATCTGGGTCCATCTCGGCTCGCTTGCCTTGCTTGCGGAGCAGGGCGACAAGCTCGTCAATCGCGGCTTCGTCATCGACGACGAAGGCGAGATCCGCGCCCGCTACGACAAGATCCACCTGTTCGACGTGGATCTGGCGACCGGCGAAAGCTGGCGTGAATCGGCGGCCTATCGCGGCGGCGACCGTCCGGCGCTGGCCGACACGCCGATCGGCATGCTGGGCCTGTCGATCTGCTACGATCTGCGTTTCGCCGATCTCTATACCGCGCTCAGCAATCATGGCGCGACGGCCTTCAGCATTCCGGCTGCCTTCACCGTGCCGACCGGCGAAGCGCACTGGCACGTGCTGCTGCGCGCGCGGGCGATCGAGGCCGCCGCCTTCGTCGTCGCCGCCGCCCAGGTCGGCCGGCACGAGGACGGCCGGACGACCTACGGTCATTCGCTGGTCGTCGACCCCTGGGGGCGACTGCTGCTCGACATGGGCGCGGACGGACCCGGACTCGGCTTCGCCGAGCTCGACGCTGGCGTCGTCGAAGAGGTGCGCGAGCGGCTTCCGGCGATCTGGCACCGGCGCCCGATTCCGCCGCCGGAGCGGGTCAGACATTGATCATCTTTGATCTCAAATGCGCCCCGCAAGGCCATGTTTTCGAAGCCTGGTTCGGATCGACCGTCGATTTCGAGGCGCAGCAGGCGCGGGGCCTCGTCGGCTGTCCGATCTGCGGGTCGGCGGAGGTCGGGAAGGCACCGATGGCCGCCCGCCTCGGCGCCAGGGGCAACCGGCAGGTCGAGGCTTCGGCGCCGGAGACGAAGGCGATGCTCGCCGAAATCGCCAAGCTCCAGAAGAAGATGCTCGAGAAAAGCGAACATGTCGGCGACCGTTTCCCGCAAGAGGCGCGGGCGATTCACCTCGGCGAGGCGGCGGCGCGGGCGATCCACGGCCGCGCGAGTCTCGAGGATGCGAAGAGCCTCGCCGAGGAAGGCATTCCGGTTTCGCCGCTCCCATTTCCGGTGCCGGAGCCCGGCCAGGAGAATTGACGCACCGCGCGGCTTCGGCCACATCGGCGACGCGCCGGCGGCCCCGTAGCTCAGCAGGATAGAGCGACTGATTCCTAATCAGTAGGCCACAGGTTCGAATCCTGTCGGGGTCACCACTTCCTTCCTTCTCCGCAATGAAAATCCTTGCATGGCGGCGCGTCGGGGCGGAAGCTTTCCGAGGCGGCGCCGGCGATCCGGATCTGCGGCCGCGGGGCGCGGGGGCCCGCGCCAGCGAAGGAGGGGAGGATGAACAGGCAGTTGGTGGTTGCGGCGGCCGCGCTGGTGGGCCTCGCCGGAGTGGCGGCGGCGCAGGAAAGCTGGCCGATCGAAGGCTGGGGGCCAGGCTACGGCACCAATATGGGCTTCGGGCGCACCGAAGGTCCGGTCACCGCGGACATTTGGGAGATTGACGGCGGGTCAGGCATCGCGGTCACCGTCGCCGGCTGCGGCGGAGTGCGCGACTATCGCAGCTTTGGCACCGAACTGGTCGGCGGCGAGGGGGAGGCGCGGGCCGCGGCGGCGGCGCTGTCGCGCCTCCTGGCCGAGGCGCGACGCGTCTGCGGGTTCGAGGAGCGGCTCGCGATGAGGATGCCGCAGGGACTGGAGCCGGCCTTCGCCGCGTGGCGGCGGGAGCAGACGGAAATGGCGGCGCAGATGAATATGACGGACATGAACATGATCGACATGAACGCGACCGAGTGCGGCGCCGTCTGCAACGCGATGTAGTCGCCAAACGGCGCCACTGGGAGGAGAGGCGATGAAAATGAACTTGCTCGCCCTGGGCGCGGCGCTGGCCCTTGCCGGAGTCGCGGCGGCGCAGCAGGAGCCGTGGAGCGGGGACGGCTGGGCGCCGACCCACGGCCGCGGCATGGGCCTCGGCCGGACGGAGGGACCGGTCAGCATCGACCTTTTCCAAAGCGGCGACGATTATACCGTCAGCGTGCTGGTGCGACGATGCGGCGGCCCACGCGACGCGCGCGCTTTCGAGACCGACGTCGACGGCGGCCCCGCCCAGAGCCGGGAACTAAATGTCGCGATCGTCCGCATGCTGGGTGAAGCGCGGCGTTTGTGCGGCGTTGGCGAGGACTTGACAGCGCGCATCGCCGACGGCTTCGAACCCGCGTTCGCAGCCTATCTGCATGAGCAGTCGACGATGGATATGGGCGGTCTCGACCTGAACATGATCGACCTGAACGCCGCCGACTGCGCCGGCGGCGGCTGCAACGTCATGTAGCCGCAGCATGCCCTGCGAGCGGTTCCGTTCGCCCGCGAGCGGGTGTAACGCTGCCGCCGACGGAGGCATGGATGAGCGGCGACAAGCGCGAACCTGAAGACGGCGACCTTGTGCGCTCGCCCAGAGCGGTGGACGTGCCGGGCGACGTCAGGGAGGCCGTGCGGACGCTGATACGCTGGGCCGGCGACGATCCGGACCGCGAGGGGCTGCTCGACACGCCGGCACGGGTCGCGCGCGCCTGGCGAGAATATGCGCGCGGCTATGCCGAGGACCCGGCCTACCATCTCAGCCGCACGTTCGAGGAAGTGGGCGGCTATGATGAGATCGTGCTTCTGAAGGATGTCCCTTTCCAGTCGCATTGCGAGCATCACCTCGCGCCGATCATCGGCAAGGCGGCGATCGCCTATCTGCCGAAGGACCGGGTGGTCGGCATCTCCAAGCTGGCGCGCGTGCTCCACGGCTTCGCCCGCCGACTGCAGGTTCAGGAGCGGCTGACGGCGCAAGTTGCCGACTGCATCTGGGACCACCTTCAGCCGCAGGGCGTTGCGGTCGTCATCGAGGCCAGCCACGCCTGCATGACCGCCCGCGGCGTTTTGACGCCTGGTGTGATGATGACGACGAGCCGGATGATGGGCGTCTTCCGCGAGGACGAGCGAAGCCGCCGCGAGGTGCTCGCACTGATGGGCTATTGATGCGTGCGATGGCCGCCGCGCTGCTGCTGGTCGCCTGCGGCTCGGGCGGCGGCCTCGAAGCGAACGGGTCGGCGAGCGAGAACCAGATCGAGCGCCTGTCGACGCCGAAGGAACTGAAGCCGGACCTTTCGGCGACGGCGCGGCTGCAGCCGATCGCGCCCGAGGAGCTCGACCGCGAGGGGCTGCTCGGCGCGGGCTGCGCTTTCAGCACCGAGGCCGGCATGTTCCTCGTCGCCGCCAACGGGACGGGCGCCGTTCGGATCGAGGGCCGGCTGCGGCGGCTTGCGCCCTCCGCGCCGGTCGATGGCACCGGCGGCTTCTTCCGGGACGGCGAGATCGCCGTCAGCGTCGGCCGCACCAGCGACGTCGCCGCCGCCCTGGACGAGGGCTCGAGCTGGACCGGCCGGGCCAGCGTCACCAACCGCCGTACCGGCGCCCAGCAGCAGCTGCGGGGCGTCTGGACCTGCGGCGCCTGAGCGGGAGCGGGAGGCGGGGCGATGGCGGCGGCGGCAAGTCCGGCAGATGTATCGGACGCGAGGACGAGGCTGCGGCGCGTGGTGCTGGCCAGCCTGGTCGGCACGACCATCGAATGGTATGATTTCTTCCTCTACGGCTCGGCCGCGGCTCTGGTCTTCAACCGGCTGTTCTTCCCCGAATATGACCCGCTCACCGGCACGCTGCTGGCTTTCGCCACTTACGCGCTCGGCTTCGTCGCGCGGCCGGTCGGCGGCATCGTCTTCGGCCATTTCGGCGACCGCATCGGCCGCAAGCGCCTGCTGATGCTGAGCCTCATCCTGATGGGCGCGGCGACGATCCTCATCGGTCTGCTTCCGACCTATGCACAGATCGGCGTCTGGGCGCCGGCCGCGCTGATCGTGCTGCGGCTGGTCCAGGGCTTCGCGGTTGGCGGCGAATGGGGCGGCGCGGTGCTGATGGCGGCCGAGCATGGCGATGCCGCGCGGCGCGGTTTCTGGGCGAGCTGGCCGCAGGCCGGCGTCCCGGCCGGCAACCTCCTCGCCGCCGGCGTGCTGGCGCTGATGGCCGGGGTGCAGTCGGAAGCGGATTTCCTGGCTTGGGGCTGGCGCGTGCCGTTCCTGTTGTCGGCGGTGCTGGTGGCGGTCGGCTGGTACATCCGCAACCGGGTCGAGGAGAGCCCGATGTTCCGCCGGTCGCTCGACGAGGCCGAAGCGCCGCCGAGGCTGCCGGCCATCGACGTCTTCCGCGAGCGCCCGAGGGCGGTGCTGCTCGGCGCTGGGCTGCGCGTCGGCGAGAATATCTCCTATTACATCCTCACCGTCTTCTCGCTCACCTATCTGGTCGACGTGGCGGCAGAAAGCCGAAGCCTGGCGCTGAACGCCTTGCTGATCGGCGCGGCGGTCCAGTTCCTCGCCATCCCCGCCTTCGCCCGGCTTTCCGACCGGATCGGACGCCGGCCGGTCTACGCTTTCGGCGGGCTTGGCCTCGCGGCGTGGAGCTTCGTCCTCTTCCCGCTGCTGGGAAGCGGGAGCCATCTCGAAATCTATACGGCGCTAATGGTCGGCCTGGTCCTTCACGGCGCGATGTACGGACCCCAGGCGGCGTTCATCACCGAGCTGTTCCCAACCCGGATTCGCTACTCGGGCGTCTCGATCGCCTACCAGCTGACCTCGATCGCCGCCGGCTCGCTCGCCCCGATGATCGCCTTGTGGCTCTACACCGAATGGGATTCGGCGACGCCGGTGGCGATCTACGTCGCCGCCGCCTGCGCGCTCAGCGGCCTCTCGGCCCTGCTGGCGAGGGAGACGAAGGGCGTGGAGCTGGCCGACATCCGATAGCGAAAACGGGCCCGCGCGAGAGCAGCCGGCCCGTTCACGTCGAACCCGCAATGAACTCAGGCGGCGCCGGCCGCTTCGCCCTCGTCGCCCCCGGTCTCGCGCGTCTCGGGGATCTCGCCCGGTTCGGCATTCGGATCGCGTTCCTCGGTGAAGCCGGCAACGTCCTTTTCGAACATCTCGGCCATCACGTCTTTGCCCTGCGCCTGAAGCTCGGCCTCTTCCGGCGAGCGGGCGACGTTGACCTGGATCGTCACCGCCACTTCCGGGTGAAGCGCGATCTTGACGTCCTGGACGCCGACCGCCTTGATCGGCCGGTCGAGCACGATCTGGTTCTTGGCGACCTTGTGGCCGTCCGCCTCCAGCGCCTCGGCGAGGTCGCGGGCGGAGACCGATCCGTAGAGCTGGCCGGTGTTCGACGCCTGGCGGATCAGCTGGAGCTTGAGCCCGTCGATCTTCTTGGCGTCCTTCTCGGCCTCGCTGCGCCGCTCGGCATTCTGCGACTCGATCTTTTCGCGATTGGCCTCGAAGACCTTGCGGTTCGATTCGTTGGCGCGCAGCGCCTTGCCGCGCGGCAGAAGGAAGTTGCGGGCATAGCCGTTCTTCACCTTCACCACGTCGCCGATCGCGCCGAGCTTCTCGATCCTCTCGAGCAGGATGACTTCCATCGCTGAGCGCTCCTTACTTCACGACGTAGGGCAGAAGGCCGAGATGGCGGGCGCGCTTGATCGCCTGCGCCAGCTCGCGCTGCTTCTTGGTGGAGACGGCCGTGATCCGGCTCGGAACGATCTTGCCGCGCTCCGAGACGAAGCCCTGCAGAAGACGGACGTCTTTATAGTCGATCTTGGGCGCGTCCTTGCCGGAGAAGGGGCAGGACTTGCGGCGGCGGAAAAATGGGCGACCCATGGCTTCTGGTCCCTTCCCTTAAGCGTCGAAATCGTCGCGGCCGCGGCCGTTGCGACCGCCCCGGTCACCGCGATCGCCGCGGTCGCCGCGGTCGTCGTCGCGATCGCGCTTCTTGTCGCGGTCGCCGCGGCGCATCATCGCCGACGGCCCCTGCTCATGCTCGTCGACGCGGATCGTCATGTAGCGGATGACGTCCTCGTTGATCTGGGTCTGGCGCTCCAGCTCCGCGACCACCGGTGCCGGCGCCTCGAAATCGAGCGCGACATAATGGGCCTTGCGGTTCTTCTGGATGCGGTAGGCGAGGTTCCTGAGGCCCCAGGTCTCCGTGCGGACGACCTTGCCGCCATTGTCCTCGACGATCTTGGTGGCGTTTTCCGCCAGCGCGTCCACCTGGGCCTGGGCCAGGTCCTGACGCGCCAGAAAGACATGCTCGTAGAGCGGCATGTGGCGCTGTTCCTTCTTTTGGCCGATCGCTGACGCCGCCCGCTGCGGACGCCCCTCCGGCTGTCGTCTCAAAGCTAAAGCCGGGGCGAAAGGCTGAGCCTTGGCCCCGGACGAGGGCGCACATGGCCGAGGAGGGGCGGAAAATCAACCCCAGCTTGCGCCCCCGCCCGGCGCTGGCCTACCAGCCGCCCGTCTCGACTATGCTCACAGGATCGGGAGCTGATTGAATGCGAGCCTTCATCTTTCCCGGGCAGGGGAGCCAGGCGGTGGGGATGGGCCGGGTGCTGGCCGAGGCCAGCTCGGCGGCGCGCGACGTGTTCGGGGAGGTGGACGAGGCACTGGGGCAGAACCTGTCGCGGCTGATGGCGGAGGGGCCGCAGGAGGCGCTGACGCTCACAGAGAATGCGCAGCCGGCGATCATGGCCCACTCGATCGCCGTGCTGCGCGCGTCCGGCATTTCGGTCGCGGATAAGGCCGCGTTCGTCGCGGGCCATTCGCTCGGCGAATATAGCGCGCTCTGCGCCGCCGGCGCCTTCGACCTTGCCACGGCGGCGCGGCTGCTCAAGCTGCGCGGGCGGGCGATGCAGGCGGCGGTGCCGGTCGGCGAAGGCGCCATGGCGGCTCTGCTCGGCGCGAATGTCGAGGTGGCCAAGGCCGTCGCGGAAGCGGCGGCGCAGGGCGAAGTCTGCACCGTCGCGAACGACAACGATCCGACCCAGGTCGTGATCTCCGGCCATCGCGGCGCGATCGAACGCGCGCTCGACATCGCCAGGGAGAAAGGCGCGAAGCGGGCGATCCTGCTGCCGGTGTCGGCGCCGTTCCACTGCCCGCTCATGCAGCCGGCCGCCGATGCGATGGCGGAGGCGCTGGGCGAGGCGGCTATCTCGCGGCCCGCGGTGCCGGTTTTCACCAACGTGTCCGCGGCGCTGGTGAAGGAGCCTGACGAGATACGCCGGCTGCTGGTCGAGCAGGTCACCGGCATGGTCCGCTGGCGCGAGAGCGTCGCCGGCCTGGTTGACGCCGGCGTCGCCCATTTTATCGAGCTGGGCGCCAAGGTGCTCGGCCCGATAGTCAGGCGCATCGCCCCCGACGCCGCCGTGACCAGCGTCGTCACCCCCGACGACATCGACGCGCTGGTGAAGGAGATTTGAGCATGTTCGACCTCGGTGGAATGACCGCGTTGGTGACCGGGGCTTCGGGGGGGATCGGGTCGGCGATTGCGGGGGCGCTGGCGGGGCGGGGGGCTCGGGTGGCGCTGTCTGGGTCCAATGCGGAAAGGCTGGAGGGCTTTCGCGCCGGGCTCGGCGGGGATCACGTCGCGCTGGCCGCCAATCTCGGCGACGGCGAGGCCGTCGATGCGCTGGTGCCGCGGGCGGTCGAGGCGCTGGGCAAGCTCGACATCCTCGTCAACAATGCCGGGGTGACGCGCGACAATCTGGCGATGCGGATGAAGGACGAGGAGTGGTCGGAGGTTATCCGGATCAACCTCGAGGCCGCCTTCCGGCTCTCGCGCGCGGCCCTGAAGCCGATGATGCGGGCGCGCTTCGGGCGGATCATTTCGATTACCTCCGTCGTCGGAACCACGGGCAATCCGGGCCAGGCCAATTACGCCGCCTCGAAGGCTGGCCTGGTGGGTATGTCCAAGGCGCTGGCGCAGGAGGTGGCGAGCCGCGGCATCACCGTCAATTGCATCGCGCCGGGCTTCATCCGCTCGGCGATGACGGACGTGCTCGCGGACGCGCAGAAGGAGGCGCTGCTGGGCCGCATTCCCGCCGGCAAGCTCGGGGAAGGCGAGGATATCGGCGCCGCCGCCGTCTTTCTCGCCAGCAAGGAGGCCGGCTACGTCACCGGCCAGACGCTCCACGTCAACGGCGGTATGGCAATGATCTGATTTCCCGCTAAGCTCGGGTCGGTCCTGTCGCCCGACGGGCCCGAGGAGGGGGAAGCGCCGTGATCGGTTCAATCGCATTGGCTCTGTTCGCGGCGGCCCAGGCGTCGACGCTGCACGGCGAGGCCCGCTGCATCACCGACCAGTTCACCGCCGCCGAGAAGGCCGAGCTCGCAACGGTGACGCGTCAAAATGCCGACCCGTCGGCGCAGCTCGGCAGCCGCCTCGAAGACGTCGGCGCCCGCTGCGCCGAGAGTCGCGGCTGGACCCCGGAGAGCGCTCCCCCGATCATCGGTCTCGCGATTGCCACCATATTGAGGGACGAATACGGCCCCCAGCTGCGGCGGGTCGGCGTCGATCCGGCCGCCGTCGACGCGTGGCTGGCGCGGCAGAGCGAAGAGCTGCGCGCCAATCCCGTCATTCAGCGGGCCGACGCCGAACGGCTCGCCCTCGACCTCCATCAGGCGGGGATACCGATGCCGACGCTGGAGGCGCATGGCGAACTGCTCGGAGCCTATGTCGCCGCCCGTCTCATGGTCGAAAGGACCGAGCGCGGGCTGCCGCTCGAATAGCCGCGTCCGCCCCCCTCCCACTTGCGCACGGCCGCTTTCAGCGGCTAGGGCGGGGCCCGAAAAAGCCTCTAGGGAAAGGTGGATTATGAGCGAGACTGCTGACCGCGTGAAGAAGATCGTCGTCGAGCATCTGGGCGTCGAAGGCGACAAAGTCACCGAGGAAGCCAGCTTCATCGACGATCTCGGCGCCGACAGCCTCGACATCGTCGAGCTCGTCATGGCCTTCGAGGAGGAATTCGGAGTCGAGATCCCGGACGACGCCGCCGAGAAGATCACCACCGTCAAGGACGCGATCGACTATATCGAGCAGAACAAGGCCTGATCGTCGTTGGGCCTTTCCGCCCGCCCGGCGGTGATGGGCCGCTAGTTGTAAAAACGGCTCCCCGTCCTAGGTCGGGGGGCCGTTCGTCTTCTCAGGAGTGAACGATCATGCGCCGTGTCGTGGTCACCGGTCTGGGTCTGGTAACGCCGCTCGGCGGCGACGTCGAAACCAGCTGGAGCAACATCCTCGCTTCGAAGAGCGGCGCGGGGCGGATCACCCGCTTCGATCCGAGCGACCAGGCCTGCCAGATCGCCTGCGAGGTCAAGCCGCCCGAGCATGAATATGGCTTCGATCCGGCCAGGCGCATCGACCACAAGATCCAGCGCCAGGTCGATCCGTTCATCATCTACGGCCTCGACGCCGCCGGCCAGGCGCTGGAGGATGCCGGCCTCACCGACATGAGCGAGGAGGAGCGCTACCGCGTCGGCGTGTCGATCGGCTCGGGGATCGGCGGCCTGCCGGGGATCGAGAAGGAATCGCTCGTCCTCCACGAAAAGGGGGCGCGCCGGGTCAGCCCGCATTTCGTCCACGGCCGGCTCATCAACCTCATTTCCGGCCAGGTTTCGATCCGCTACGGCCTGATGGGGCCGAACCATGCCGTGGTGACGGCCTGCTCGACCGGCGCTCATTCGATCGGCGACGCGGCGCGGATGATCATCCTGGACGATGCCGACGTGATGGTGGCTGGGGGCGCCGAAAGCGCGCTCTGTCCGCTCGGTATCGCCGGCTTCGCCCAGGCGCGCGCCCTTTCCACCCGCAACGACGAGCCGGAAAAAGCCAGCCGCCCGTACGACGTCGACCGCGACGGTTTCGTGATGGGCGAAGGCGCGGGCGTCGTCGTCCTCGAGGAATATGAGCGCGCGAAGAAGCGCGGCGCCAAGATCTACGCGGAGGTCGTCGGCTATGGCATGTCGGGCGACGCCTATCACGTCACCGCGCCGCACCCCGAGGGCGCCGGCGGCTATCGCGCAATGGAAGTCGCGATGAAGCGCTCGGGGCTCGACCTCAGCGAAATCGACTATATCAACGCCCACGGCACTTCGACGCCGCTCGGCGACGAGCTCGAGCTCGGAGCGGTGCGCAAGCTGTTCGGCAATGCCGTGGGAAAGCTGTCCATGAGCTCCACGAAATCGGCGATCGGCCATCTGCTCGGCGGCGCCGGGGCGGTCGAGGCGATCTTCTGCATTCTGGCGATCCGCGACCAGATCGTCCCCCCGACGCTGAACCTTGATAATCCGAGCGAGGGCACGGCCGGCGTCGACCTGGTCCCGCACGTCGCCAAGGAGCGCGAAGTGAAGGCGGTGCTCAACAACAGCTTCGGCTTCGGCGGCACCAATGCCAGCCTGGTCATGAAAGCGGTGTGATCCGACCCTCATGAAGCGCCTGCTGCTGCTCGTCCTGCCCGCGCTGGCCATCGTCGCCGCCGGGACGGCGTTCTGGATGCTGTGGGCGGGTCCGGGCCCCGCCTCGCGGCCGACGACGGTGATCGTCGAGCAGGGCTCGAGCCTCAGGCAGGTGGCCCGCCAGCTTGAGGATGCCGGCGCGATACGCGGCGGGGCGCGCAGCTTCCGCGCCTTCGCCCGGGTGTTCGGTTCGTCCGATCCGGTCCAGGCCGGCGAGTTCCTGATTCCGCCCAACCTCAGCGCCGACGGCATCCTGAACCTGCTCCAGCACGGTCGACCGGTGCAGCGGCTCGTCACGATCCCCGAAGGCACGCCTTCGGTGCTCGTGCACGAGCGGCTGATGCGGATTCCTTATCTGACCGGCGACATCGCGGTGCCGGAGGAAGGGACGGTGCTGCCCAACAGCTACGGCTATCAGCGCGGCGAGACGCGCGCGGCGGTGCTGGCGCGGATGCAAGCTGCGATGCGGGGCGAGCTTGCGCGGCTCTGGCCACAGCGCCGGCCGCACTCAGCGGTCTCCACCCCGCGCGAGGCGATCATCCTCGCCTCGATCGTCGAGAAGGAGACCGGGAAGCCCTCCGAGCGGCGGATGGTGGCGGGGGTCTATACCAACCGGCTGAAGCAGGGAATGAAGCTCGACGCCGATCCGACCGTCATTTACCCGATAACCCGCGGCCGACCCTTGGGGCGGCGCATCCGAATGTCGGAGCTGCGCGCCGACACAGGCTACAACACTTATGCGCGCCCGGGGCTTCCGGTCGGTCCGATCGCCAACCCAGGGCGCGAGTCGATCGCGGCGGTGCTGAACCCGGCGCCGACCCAGGCGCTTTACTTCGTCGCGGATGGGACCGGCGGCCACGTCTTCGCCAACACGCTCGCCGAGCATAACGCCAACGTTCAGCGCTGGTATGCCATCCGCCGAGCCCGCGGGGAGATGTGAGGCTCAAAGGGCGAGGCGGCGCCGTTCCATGCCCGGGCGGTCTATAATCGCAACCGGATCGACGGTCACTTTGCCGGCCATGGGACAGGCGTGGATCATCAGCAGGTCGTCGACCATCAGCCCCCCGTCGCCGTCGAAAAGGATCAGGTCGCCGCGGCGGAGCGGCGCGCCCTGGGGCAGCGGAATGCCGAGGCGGCGCTGCTCTTCCGGGAGGCGCGGGGACTCATGGCCGCACAGGCTTAGGGCGAGCTGGATCAGTCCGGGGCTGTCGATACCGCCGAAGCTGCGGCCCCCGGGAAGGTAAGGGGTCCCGATCAGCCGCTCCGCCACCACGACCGGATCTTCGTCATGCTCGTCGAAGCGGCGCAGGTGGGCGAGCGAGACGCAGCCATATTCGGTGGCGAGGCATGCACCAATCTCCTTCCCGCACAGCCGAGAGCCCATCGGCAGATGGGCGAGGACCGGCGAGATGATGCTGTCGTCGGCGGCGACGGGCGCGCATTTCTCGCAGACAATATGGGTGCCCAAGGTGGGGCAGGCGAGGGCGATCGCCTCGACATAGCCGACGAGGCGGTCGGCTCCGCAATAGCCCCAGGCCCAGCCGGCGGCATATTCGAGGACCTCGAACGCTTCGCCGGGGAGGAGCTCGGTGACCGCCTCGGCTTCGTCGGAGGGGCTTCGCCGGACGAAGGCGGCATGGGCGCCGCAGCTGCGCCGGACCGGGCTGGCATAATGGGGTGCGATCACACGGCCGGCGAGGGCGCGGTCGGCCAAGTCCCGTCGGACGGCATGGTTTCGCGGATCGAGCGCTGGCGACGGGCCGGTCAAGGCGAAACGCTCAGCCGTGCTGGAGGATGAGCCCTCGTTCGCGGGCGGCCTTGCGGCTTGTACCGTCCTGCTCGAGATTGCGTTCGAAGCCTTCAAGGAATTGCTGTCCAGTGTTGGTGCGGGCGACGAAGACGTTGCGGCGATCGGTCTCGTCGCGCACGCGGCGCAGATAGCCGAGCGAGCCGAGCGTGTTCAAGGCGCGGGTGATGACCGGCTTCGACACGCCCAATATGTGCGCGAGGCCCCTGACCGTGTGGGGCCCGGGGGTCAGATAGACGAGCAGCATCAGGGCCATTTGCCGGTTGGTCAGGTCCGGCTGGCCGGACCGGACATAATTGATCAGCGTGTGCATCCAGCTTCTGAGCGCTTGGTCCGCCACGGCTTTTGCTCCGAATCCTCGAGGACGACGTTTCGGGACTAAAACCAGCAAGGACCCTTTTCGTTTCCGCCTTCTTCACCAATTCCCCGGAAAAAGGGCAAAATCTCACCGGGGATAGCGCTTGCGCAGAGTCTGCCAGGCGGCTCGAAGGCCGAGCGCGTCGCCGCCTTTCGGGCGTCCCGGCCGCGCCGAGGAACGCCAGGCGAAGGTGTCGAAATGTGCCCAAGGCATCTCTTCGGGCACGAACTTCTGAAGGAAGAGCGCGGCCGTCACCGCGCCGGCCATCGGCACCTCGGAGACGTTCGAAAGGTCGGCGACGTCCGAGGCGAGCATCTCCTGATAATGTTTCCATAGCGGCATCCGCCACAGCGGGTCGGAGACGGCGGTGCCGGCCTCCAGGAGATCGTCGGCGAGCGCGTCGTCATTCGCGAAGAGGGCCGGCAGATCCGGCCCGAGCGCCACTCGGGCCGCGCCGGTGAGGGTGGCGAAATCGAGGATGAGCTCCGGACCGCGCTCGGCGGCGAGGGCGAGCGCGTCGCCGAGGATCACCCGCCCTTCCGCGTCGGTGTTGCCGACCTCCACGCTGAGACCCTTGCGGCTCCTAAGGATGTCGCCGGGGCGGAAAGCCGCGCCGGAGAGCGCATTCTCGACCGCCGGAATGACGAGATGGAGCCGGACTGGAAGGTTCGCCTTCATGATGAGCCGGGCCAGCGCGAGCGCGTGCGCGGCGCCGCCCATGTCCTTCTTCATCAGGCGCATGCCGGCCGAAGGCTTGATGTCGAGCCCGCCCGAATCGAAGCACACGCCCTTGCCGACCAGCGCGACCTTGGGGTGGCGCTGGTCACCCCAATCCAGCTCGACGAGGCGCGGCGCCCGTTCCGGCGAGGCGGCGCGGCCGACCGCGGCGACCATCGGAAAGCCTTCGTCGAGCGCCGCGTCGCGGGTGACCTTCGCCTTGGCGCCGCATTCGTCCGCCACCGCCAGCACCGCCAACTCGAGCTCCGCAGGCCCGAGGTCGCCGGCGGGGATGTTGACGAGGTCGCGAACGAGGCTGGTCGATTCGGCGATGAAGACAGTCTCGTCGATCCGCGCCGGATCGTCGGTCAGCAGCACGCGCGGCCCCCTCGGCTCCTTTTTCTCGCGATAGCGGTCGAACCGGTACTGGCCGAGCAGCCATCCGAGCACCGCCGGCCCGGGCGAGCGGCCCGCGACGCGATAGCTGCCTTCGGGCAAGGCCTCGGCGGCCTTGGCGAGGCACCAGGGGCTGAGCTCGTCAACATTGGCGACGCCGAGCACGGCCGACCAGCCGTCGCGTTCGGCGGGCAGGATGGCGAGCTGGAACCCTTCGCCCTTGAACCCCTGCGCCTGCGCCGACCGCCGTACTCGCTCGGGCTCGCCCTTCAGCCACGCATCGAAGCCCTTCTTGTCGACGAGAGCCAGCTGGATCGCGGCCTGTCCGCGATCGGCTTGGAGGAGGGCAGCAAGGTCGGTCATCCGTTGCTTTCGAGGAATGTCACAGGCGGAGCGGCGTCCGCGGCGGTGCACGCCAGCGCGGCGTCGAAAGTGACGAAATCGCTGCACTCCGCCGATCCGGCGAGATGCAGCGCGTCGGCAAAGTCGAGGCCCGCTTCAACCCAGTCGAGCGCCTGGAGGACGCGATCCGCCTGATCGATGGTAATTGAGGGAAGCGCCAACAGCCGCCGGAGTTCGGAGGCAATCCGCTTCCGCTCAAACCGATAGGTGCGGCGTAACACCCATTCCGTCTCGAGCAGCACCGTCACCGGCACGAACACCTCGTTGACGGCGAAAAATTCCCTGGCGATTGGGAATTGACGGGGATCGTCTTGGGTGAGCAACCGGATCAGCAGGTTAGTATCGGCCGCGCGCACGGCGTTCCTCCACTTCCTCGGTGATGGCCCGGTCCATTTCCTCCAACGTCTTCATCCGCCCCTCATATTTGAGGCTGCCCGCAACTTCATCGAGGGTCGCCGGCGGGAACAGGCGCTCCGGCTTGAGGAGCACGCCTTCGGGCGTCTCCTCGACGATGAGGCGCATGCCGCTCTTCCACTTGCGCCGGTCGCGAATTTCCTTCGGCACAATGACTTGCCCCTTGGTGGAGAGGCGGGTGACGGGCTTGGTCATTCTCGAACCTTAGGTAAGACGAAGGTAAGATAGCAGAACCGCTACGCGGCCGGTACCCCGTACAGATCGTGCTCGTCGGCGTCCTCGATCCGCACGGCGATGATGTCGCCCTGCTTCAGGCGACCGGCGTCGCGCAGGTGGACCTCGCCGTCTATGTCGGGCGCGTCGGCCGTGGAGCGGCCGGTCGCGCCGCCTTCCCCGTCGACGGCGTCGATGATGACGTCGATCGTGCGGCCGATCCTGGCGTGCAGCTTGGCGGCGGAGATCGCCGCCGATCTGGCCATGAAGCGAGCGTAGCGTTCTTCCTTGACCTCCTCGGGCACGACGCCGGGTAGACTGTTGGCCGCGGCGCCTTTGACGGGCTCGAAGCGGAAGGCGCCGACGCGGTCGAGCTGCGCCTCGTCGAGCCAATCGAGCAAATATTCGAAATCCCCCTCCGTCTCGCCCGGGAAGCCAACGATGAAGGTCGAGCGGATGGCGATGTCGGGGCAGATGGCGCGCCAGGTGCGGATCCGCTCCAGCACCTTCACCTGGTTGGCCGGGCGCTTCATCGCCTTCAGCACCGTCGGCGAGGCGTGCTGGAAGGGGATGTCGAGATAGGGGAGGACCAGCCCCTCGGCCATCAGCGGGATGACCTGGTCGACGTGCGGATAGGGGTAGACATAATGGAGCCGCACCCAGGCACCGAGCTTCCCGAGCTCGCGGGCGAGGTCGGTCACGTGGGCGCGCACGTCGCCGCCTTTCCAGGGCCAGGCGGCGTGGCGCAGGTCGACGCCGTAAGCCGACGTGTCCTGGCTGATCACCAGCAATTCCTTCGTGCCGGCGGCGACCAGCTTCTCGGCCTCGCGCAGCACCGCATCGGGCCGGCGGCTGACGAGGTCGCCGCGCAGCGAGGGGATGATGCAGAAGGCGCAGCGATGGTTGCAGCCTTCGGAAATCTTCAAATAGCTGTAGTGGCGCGGCGTGAGCTTCAGCCCGGCCTCGGGGACGAGGTTCAGATAGGCGGAGGGCGGCACCGGCGCGGCGATATGGACGGCGCCGACGACCTCCTCATATTGCGCGGCGCCGGTGATCGCGAGGACCTGGGGGAATTTCTCGCGGATCAGCTCGGCTTCCTTGCCCATGCAGCCGGTGACGATGACGCGACCGTTCTCGGAGATCGCCTCGCCGATCGCGGCCAGGCTCTCCTCCTTGGCGGAATCGAGGAACCCGCAGGTGTTGACCAGCACGACGTCCGCGCCCGCATAATCGGGCGACATGCTGTAGCCGTCGCTCCTGAGCTTGGTGAGGATGCGCTCGGAATCGACCAGCGCCTTGGGGCAGCCGAGCGAAACCATGCCGACCTTGGGCGCGGAGGGGAGCTCGATTTCCATTGAGGCGCGCGAGATAGCGATCATCGCCGCTTTTTCCTAGGGCGGCCGAGGCGCCGCTGGACTTCGGATCGGCTGTGCCGCACGGGCAGGCGCGACCGAAGGCTTGATGAAATGACCGGCGTTTCCCTGCAGCGGCTGATTACTCCGTTCCTGGCGCTCCTCCTTCTGGTCGGCTGCGCCTCCGCTCCGGCGGCCGGCCCCGACGGCGAGCTTGCCCGCTGGCAGCGGCAGGCGGCGAACGTGACGATCATCCGCGACGATTGGGGGATCGCCCATGTGCGCGGGCGGACCGACGCCGATGCGGTGTTCGGGATGATCTACGCCCAGGCCGAAGACGACTTCAACCGCGTCGAGACCAACTATCTGACCTCGCTCGGGCGGCTCGCCGAAGCGGAAGGAGAGGCGGCGATCTGGCAGGATCTGCGGGCGCGGCTCTACATGGACCCGGCCGACCTGCAGGCGCGCTATGCCGCAAGTCCGGAATGGCTGCGGCGGCTGATGGACGCCTGGGCCGACGGGCTGAACTATTATCTGCGCACCCATCCGGAGGTACGGCCTCGGGCGATCGCGCGCTTCGAGCCTTGGATGGCGCTGAGCTTTACCGAAGGAAGCATCGGCGGCGACATCGAGAAAGTGGACCTGGCAGCACTCGAGGCTTTCTATTCTTCCAGCCGTCACCCTGCGCTTATTTCCAGGTCCAGTCCGTCGCGCGCCCGGGGGGCTCATCCCTGGATGCCGAATCAAGTTCAGAACGGCGATCCGGGGAGCGCGGCCGAGGAGCGGCGCGGCTCGAACGGCATCGCCATCGCGCCCGCCAAAACGGCCGCCGGCCACGCGCTGCTGCTGATCAACCCGCATACCAGCTTCTTCTTCCGCTCGGAGCTGCAGATGACGAGCGAGGAGGGCCTCAACGCTTATGGCGCGGCGACCTGGGGGCAGTTCTTCATCTACCAGGGTTTCAACGACCGCGCGGGGTGGATGCACACGTCGAGCGGCGTCGACGTCGTCGACGAGTTTCTGGAGACGATCGTCGAGCGCGGCGGGCGCCTCTTCTACCGCTACGGCAATGACGAGCGGCCGATCGAGACGCGGAGGGTGACTTTGCGCTATCGCGCCGGTGACGGCAGCCTCGTGGCGCGGACGTTCGAGACTTACCGCACGCACCGCGGCCCGATCGTGCGGCAGGAGGGGCGGCGCTGGGTCAGCTTCGCGATGATGCACCGCCCGATCGAGGCGCTCAGCCAGTCTTTTCTGCGCACCAAGGCGCGCGATTTCGCTTCGTTCATCCGGGTGATGGCGCTGCAGGCCAATTCGTCCAACAACACCGTCTACGCCGACGCAGACGGCACCATCGCCTATCTCCACCCACAATTCATCCCGCGCCGCGACGACCGCTTCGATTACACGCGGCCGGTCCAAGGGAGCGATCCGGCGAGCGACTGGCGCGGGCTTCACGCGCTCGACGAGGCGCCGCAGGTGGTCAACCCGCCGACCGGGTGGATCCAGAACACCAACAACTGGCCCTACAGCGCCGCCGGTCCGGCAAGCCCGCGCCCGGAAGGCTTCCCGCGCTACATGGACACATTCGGGGAGAATCATCGCGGCCTGCACGCGCTGATGCTTTTGCAGGGGCGGCGGGGCTGGACGCTCGAGGGACTCCGCGCAGCGGCCTACGACCCCTATCAGCCCGCTTTCGCCCAGCTTATCCCCGACCTGATCCGGGCTTGGGACCAGGCCCCGGAAAATGCGCTGAAGCGTCGGCTCGACCGTCCCGTCGCGGCATTGCGCCGCTGGGACTATCGCTGGGCGGTGGAGTCCGTCCCGACGAGTCTGGCGATGATCTGGGCCGAGAGCTTGTGGAGCGAGGTCGGCCAAGGCTCGCCGCCGCCCGGCGAACGCGTGCGCCGGATCGGGGCGCTGCCCGCGCAGCGGCGGCTGGCCGCGCTCGACGACACGGTCGTGAGGATGGAGCGCGATTTCGGCCGCTGGGACGTGGCGTGGGGCGAGATCAATCGCTTCCAGCGGCTGACCGGCGACATCGACCATCCTTTCTCGGATCGGGGGCCGAGCATTCCCGTCGGCTTCGCCTCCGGGCGCTACGGCTCGCTCGCCTCATTCGTCGCAGCGCCCCGGGGCGGCTCGCGGCGCTGGTACGGGACTAGTGGCAACAGCTTCGTCGCCGTCGTGGAGTTCGGACCGCGCGTGCGGGCGGTCGCGGTCACGGCCGGCGGCGAGAGCGGCGATCGGCGCTCGCCCCACTTCAACGATCAGGCGGAGCGCTATGCGACCGGCAATCTGCGCGACGTCTATTTCCACCCCGAGCAGCTCGCCCGACATGTCGAGCGTACCTACCGGCCGGGCGAGTAGGTGACCTAGCGGGCGTGGGAGGCCGTATAATTGCTGAGCCCGGGCTGCAGCGGCAGGTCGGCCTCGCGCCCGATGCTGGGGATGATTTCGATGATCCGGTCGCCGCTCTGGATCTTCTCGCAGGCGGGTTCCCAATAGCCGATAGGCCTCCCGTCGCGGTAAATGCGAACGCCAAGGCCGGTAGCGATCGAAGAGAGCGGCTTGCCATATTCCTCGGGCCGGGCGTCGCGCTCGGCGAGGCGGACCCGGCCGTGGGTCGAGGCGAGGTCGGCGATGTAATCGGCGATGTTGGGGCCGTGCGCCGAGCCGGCGAGCAACAGACCGGCGAAGCTCACCGGATTGATGACCGTGCTTGCCCCGGCCTGGCGGGCGAGCAGCTCATTGTCCTCGGCGCGGACCGCGACGCTGATGCGAAGGTTCGGCGCGAGATGGCGCGCCGTGAGGCAAATCAGGATCGAGCTGTCGTCGCGGCCGGCGGAGATGATCATCACCCGCGCCTCGCGCAGCCGTACCGCCTCCAGCGTCTGGTCGCGCGACGCATCGCCGTGGAGGACCGCGCAGCCCACGGCCTCGGCTTCGGCGATCGCCGCTTCGTCGGGATCGATGACGACGATGCAGGAGGGGTCGGTGCCGCGGGCGATCAGCTCGGCGACCGTCTCGGAGCCGCTGGTGCCGTAGCCGGCGACGATGATGTGGCCGGTCAGCCTCTTCTGGATTCGCGCCATCAGCCATTTGTCCCAGGTTCGCCGAAGCACGAACTGATAGGCCGTGCCGAGGAAGATCAAAACGAAGAAGATTCGGATCGGCGTTACGACCAGCGCGTCGAACATGCGCGTGCGCGGCGTCACCGGAACGACGTCGCCATAGCCGGTGGTGGTTATGCTCACCATGGTGAAATAGATGACGTCGACGAAGCTTACCTGGCCGTCGTGATTGTCCCTGAGCCCGTCCCGCTCGAGCCAGTGCACCGCGACAACGAACAGGATGAGGGCAATGACGAGCCCGATCCGCCAGCCGAGCTGGACAAAGGGAGACGCGCGGGCCTTGCGGCGAAGCGTCAGGTGGGCGACGATCCTGCGCGGCCTCATCGCGGGTAGAGCTCCGCCATCCGCTCGAGCGAACTTTCATGGGTGTGATCGAGGTGCAGCGGGGTCACGGCGACATAGCCGTCCGCCACCGCCTCGAGGTCGGTATCATGGCCCGCCGTGTGCGGCATCGGCCTAAGGCCGAACCAGTAATAATTGTAGCCTCGCGGATCGGTGCGCTGGTCGATCCTGAGGCGGCCGTAGTCGCGCAGCCCTTGGCGGGCAACGCGAATGCCGCGCACCTCGGTCGGGGCCAGGGCGGGGAAGTTGACGTTGACGAGCGTGCGCGGCTCCATCGGCGCCGCGATCAACGGCCGCAGCACCTCGTCGGCCCAGGCTTCGGCGGCGGCGAAGGGGACGGTGTCGCCCATGCCTTCGCGCGCATAGCTCTGGCTCAGCGCAACCGAGGGAATGCCCGCGAGCGCGCCCTCCATCGCAGCGGAGACGGTGCCGGAATAGGAGACATCCTCGCCGAGATTGGCGCCGCGATTGACGCCGGAAAGGAGGAGGTCGGGCGGCTCGTCCTTCATGATCCAGGCGATCGCCATCATCACCGAATCGGTCGGCGTGCCGGTCACGCAAAAATGCTTCTCGCCGAGCCTCCTGAGCCGGATCGGGCGGGTGAGGGTGAGCGAATGGCCGGCGCCCGACTGCTCCTCGGTCGGCGCGACGATCCAGATGTCGTCCGACAATTCGCGCGCGATTTTCTCCAGCACCTTGAGCCCCGGCGCCCGCACGCCGTCATCGTTGGTAAGCAGGATACGCATGGAGGCGCATCAATGGACGCGCGCCCGATCCGAGGCAAGCGAGGCGGCAACATCCGCGCCGATGCGGCGTTGGGCGCGAAGGCAGCTGAGCAAGGAGGCTTTGAATCATGCGGGTCCCGCACAATGGCTGCGTCCTCGTCGCGGACGGACGCAAGATGCTCTTCTTCCGCAACCAGGGCGACGGCGAATTTCCGAACCTGGAGGTCGAGAAGAAGCGAGTCGAGGAAAATCCGAAGGATGCCGATCAGGGCACGGACGAGCCCGGCCGCACCTTCTCCAGCAACCGCGGCGACCCGCGCACCGGCGGCAGCCTTGCCGCGACCGCCGGGACCGCCCGCAGCGCCTACGAGGATACCGACTTCCATCAGCTCCAGGAGGACCGTTTCGCCGCCGAAGCCGCCGAGCTCCTGAAGGAGCGGGCGCTCAGGAACGATTTCGATTCGCTGGTCGTGGTGGCGCCGGCCAAGACGCTCGGCGAGCTCCGGAAGCATTATCACAAGGAGGTCGAGAAGCGGCTCGCCGCCGAGGTCGCCAAGGATCTCACCAACCTTCCGGTCGAAGAGATCGAGCGAATATTGCAGGAGCAATAGCGGGCTGCCCGGCGGTCATCCCAGCGAAAGCTCGGGATTTCACCGCCTTGCCCGAGCGCACGACAAGAAATGAGATTCCAGCTTTCGCCGGAATGACGCGTCGGACCGTCGCCCGACACGAAAAGCCCCGCCGGATTTCGGGTCCGGCGGGGCCTTTTTTGGCTCGGATGCCAGCTTCAGGCGGAGCGCTTGCCGAGCCGCCTGCGCGCCACCAGGGTGAGGGCCGCGGCGCCGAACAGCAGCACCATCGGCGGAGCCGGGACCGGCGTGCCGCCGGTCGAAGTCGAGGTCGAGCCGCCGCTCGAAGTCGAGCTCGAGGTCGAGCTGCTGGTTGAGGAAGCCGAGCTGTTGCTCGAGCTGGTCGAGCTCGACGTGCTGGTGCCGCCGCCGAAGCTCGACGAGGACGAGGTGGTCGAGGTCGAAACGCCACTCGACGTCGAGGTCGAGCCGCCGCTCGTCGACGACGTGCTGGAGACGTTGCCGCTCGAGGTCGAGGTCGAGCTTCCGCCAGTCGAGGTCGAGCTTCCCCCCGTCGAGGTTGATGTGGAAACGCCGCTCGAGGTGGAAACCCCGCTCGAGGTGGAGACGCCACCGGTCGAGGTCGAGACGCCGCCGGTGGAGGTGGAGACGCCGCCCGTCGAGGTCGAGACGCCACTCGAGGTCGAGCTGCCGCCGGTCGAGGTCGAGGTTGAGCCGCCGGAGGTGGAGACGGTGACGACGGTGTTGCCGCCGGTCGAGCTGCCGCCGAAGAAGCTGCCCGAGAAAAAGCCGCTGCCAAAACCGCTGCCGAAGCCGCCGCTGCCGCCGATCGCCAGGACCGGGACGCCGCCCGCGCTGCTCGCCACCGCGACCGGAGGCGGCGGCGGCGGGGGAATGAACATCGGCGGCACGATGGTTCGGGTGGTGACCGCGCCGGCCGCCGCTGCCGGGGCGGCGCAGGCGACCCGGCGAACGGTACGGCGCACGACGCGCCGGGCTCCGGCTCGCCGGGCATGGGCCGTCCGCGCCTTCGCCTGCTTGACGATCGCGGGACGAGGGGGCGGATTCTCGGCGACGTGAACGGCGCCCCCGCCGATGATTGCGCCGCCGCAGGTGCAGGCGCAAAGTTTCGCCAAAGCCATTCTTACCGACATAACCAGCATCCTTCCTGGCCGACCCGGTGATGGAGAGGCTTGCTGGCCCGTCTCCATCAACCGGCGGGCACTAAGCGACCAGATGCAAACGATCCGTTTAAGCGCAAGCGCGTTAACCCTGTTGGGGCCCTCAAACGCCCGGATTCGACCCCCCGAGCGAGCTTCCGTCCCACTACGGAACAGGACCGAAACGCCCGTGAACGCCGATGCTCCGTCCCGCCGCAATGGAGCGCCGGCGCCGCCGACCGATTCGGCCCGCCCCAGCGACCCGATTCGCGGCGGCCACGTGGCCCGGGCGAGTCGCGCCCGCAACTTAGCGACAAGGCGATTTTTTCACGCGTTTGAGTGACTTGTTCTTGATCGCCGCCGAAGCTATAGCGCCGGCTGGGGCGGGAGGCATTAAATTCAAGACCATAGCGCAGCCCGCGCCTGAAAAGTTCGCCCGGTTCGCCGGAGACGAAGGAGTGGAGGGGTAATGGCTACGCTTCATAGTGACGCTTTGAATCCGCAGTTCGTCGGCGGCTACCGTCCCAGCGCCAACGAAGAATTCATGAACCCCGAGCAGCTCGCCTATTTCCGCGGCAAGCTGCTTGGCTGGAAGGACGAGATCCTCAAGGAATCGCGCGAGACGATGGCGGCGCTCGCCAGCGGCCCGCTGCAGGAGGCGGACCTCACCGACCGGGCATCGAGCGAGACGGATTGGGGGATCCATCTTCGCACGCGCGACCGGCAGCGCAAGCTGATCGCCAAGATCGATTCGGCGCTGCGCCGGATCGACACCGGCGATTACGGCTTTTGCGAAGTGACCGGCGAGCCGATCAGCCTGGCCCGGCTCGAGGCCCGCCCGATCGCGACGATGACGGTCGAGGCGCAGGAGCGTCACGAGCGCAACGAGCGCATTTCGCGCGACGACTGAACGTGAAGACGCCGCCCCGGTCAGGCCGGGGCGGCGGCTCATATAGAACGTCATCCCGGCGAGGGCCGGGATCTCAGACCATGTTGCGGTGGTTGGCGTTCGCGGCATTCCGGCCTTCGCCGGAATGCCGATGAAGGGCGTCTCGGCTAGAGTCCCGAAATCTCCTCCTTCACCTTCAATTTTTCTTTCTTGAGACGGGCGAGCCGGGCCGAATCGGGCATCGGCCGGTGGCTTTCTTCGTCGATCTGCGCTTCGAGGCTGGCATGCTTGGCTTCCAAAGCCGAAACGTGCGCCTGGTGCATTAGCGTCTCCTTCATTCCTGGTGCCCCGATCATGCGCTATTGCGGGGCGCTTGTCTCCGTCGTTCCGACAGCCGAACGGATATGTACGACAAGCGGTTGAAGGTTTATCAATGGCGGCGTTGCCAAAAGAAGGAGCGAGGGCCGTCCATGGAAAGGACCGATCAAGCGCCTCAGGATCCGGCAGCGCGACTCGCGGTCCTGCGCATGGAGCACAGGGATCTCGACGTCGCGATCGACGCGCTGATGAGCATGCACGCGCCGGACCAGCTTCAGCTCGCGCGGCTGAAGAAGCGCAAGCTTCGTTTGAAGGACGAAATCGCGGTGCTCGAGGATATGCGCGTCCCCGACATCATCGCCTGAACTGTCCCGGGCCAGCGACTATTTGCCGTTCCCGGGCCGGCGGCGCTGTGGCAGGCTCGGTCGATGTCTGAACCCGATCCGCGCGCCGAGCTGACGCCCAAGCTGGTGGATTCGCTTTACGTCGACGCCATGGTGCTGGCGGACGAGGCGCGCTCCTATTTCGACAGCGCCGCCCGCGACGACCGCATGACGCTCGCACCGGTCGACCGGGTCGGCTTTTCCTGCGAATCGCTAAAGGTCACGACCCGGCTGATGCACGTCATCGCCTGGCTGCTCACGCAGCGCGCGGTGGCTGCGGGCGAGCTGACCCGCGCCCAGGCGGGCGAGTCGGACCGGCGGCTCGGCGAGGCGCCGGTCAGCGACGAGCCACTGCTGGAGCGGCTCCCCGGGCCAGCGGTCGAGCTGATCCGCGCGACCGAAGAATTGTACGAGCGCGTGCGGCGGCTCGACGAAGGCAGCTTCGGCGACGCGGCGCCGGCGGGCAGCCCGGCGCGGAGCCTGCTGAGCCGGCTGGAGCGATCGCTCTAGCGGCCGTTGAGCCTGTGATAGCATAATGCTATCACTGTTGCCGTGGCACAGATCCTGGTCCGACAATTGAATGATGCCGCCGTCGAGCGGCTGAAAATGCGCGCGCGGCAGCAGGGGACGTCGGTCGAGGCGCTCGCACGCGAAGCCATTCACAAGGCTGCGGAGCTCGGCCTCGAGGAAAAGCTGGAGCTGATCAGGCGGTCCCAGGCCTGGAGCCGCAGGGTGAAGGTCCCGGGCGCGCCGCAGACGCTCGGCGTGGATCTGATCCGCGAAGACCGCGATCGTGATCATTGACGCCAGCGTCGCCTTCAAGCTGATGGTCGAAGAGCCGGGCAGCGAGGAAGCGATTCGCTGGGTCGAACGCGCCGAGATGATCGGGCCCTCGCTGATCCATGCCGAAGTGGCCAATGCTCTTTGGAAGCGCGTCCGCAACGGCGAGCTGGCCGACGATGGCGAGGCGCAGGCGCACCTCGCCGATCTCTCCCGCTATGTCAGGACGATCGACCACACGCCCTTCATGCCTCGCGCACTGGCCCTCGCCGGAGAACTGGCGAACCCGGTGTACGACTGCGTCTATCTGGCCCTGGCCGAAGGAATGGAGGACGAGCTTCTGACCGCAGACCTTCGGTTCGTCCGCGCGGTCGCCTCGACTGCGCATGCGGCAAGGGTGAGGGAGCTTGGGACATGAGCGAGACGATGACCGGCGGCTGCGCGTGCGGACGGGTGCGCTACCGCGTCGCGGTCGAGAATGACGACGCGTATCTCTGCCATTGTCGAATGTGCCAGCGCGCCACAGGCGGCGTTTCGATCGCCTTCAAGAATGTGAAGAAAGCCGACGTGACGTGGGAGCGAGAGGCGGACTGGTGGCAGTCCTCGCGGATCGCGCGGCGGGCCTTTTGCCGTGAATGCGGGACGCCGCTCGGCTTCGCCTTTCCCGACGGCGAGAATATGGACTTGACCGTCGGCTCGTTCGACGATCCGTCGCGCTTGCGTCCCAAACACCATTTCGGCGCCGAGGGCATGCGGCGCGCCTGGCTCAACACCGAAGGGCTGCCCGAATATCGCACGGACGAGCACAAGCCGCTGGTCGAACGCTGGATCAAGGCGGCGGGCAAGATGCCCGACTAGTGCTCGCTGGACGAAACCCTATAACGTCACACCAGCGAAGGCTGGGGTCGATCCCGGGCCGGCACGGATGCCAGCCTTTGCTGGCATGACGAAATTCAGGATATTCCTGTGGCCGGTCTGACCACCCACCGCTTCACCGCCTCGGACGGCGTCGAGCTCGCCTGGCACGAGCTGGGGGAGGGGCGCGCGGTCGTGCTTCTGCATGGGCTCTTTTCCAATGCCGAGACCAACTGGCTGAAGTTCGGCCATGCGGCCACGGTCGCCGCGCGCGGGCTTCGCGTGATCATGCCCGACCTGCGTGCCCACGGCGACAGCGCCGCGCCGCACCATCCCGCCGCTTACCCGCCGGACGTGCTTGCGCGCGACGGGTTTGAGCTGATCGAGCGGCTCGGCCTTACCGATTATGACCTCGGCGGCTATTCGCTCGGCGGACGAACCGCGGCGCGGATGGCGATTCTCGGCGCTCGGCCGCGGCGGCTGATCGTCAGCGGCATGGGCCTTGCCGGAATGCTCGACACCCACCGGCGCGCCGGCCACTTCCGCAACATCCTGACCGGCCTCGGCACCCATGAGCGCGGCTCGCCCGAATGGCTGGCCGAGGCGTTCCTGAAGACCACCGGCGCCGATCCCCAGGCGATGCTTCCGCTGCTCGACAGCTTCGTCGATTCGACCGAAGCGCAGCTGCGCGAAATTGCGATGCCCACGCTGGTCCTTTCCGGCGCCGATGACCGTGACAACGGCCCCGGCGAAGCGCTTGCCGACCTGCTTCCCGGCGGCGAATATGTCGAGGTCCCCGGCAACCATATGAGCGCGGTGACCAGGCCCGAGCTCGGCAGCGCGATCGCCGATTTCCTGGCCCGTTGACCCTCCCGAGGCTGAGGTTCAATAGCGCCCCACGAAAACTGCCGGAATGAGGATGCCTTCAAGATGAAAAGCAGCGTCTCCCTTCTCGCCCTCGCCCTTTCCGTCTCGCTTGCCGCCGGCGCCGCCGCCGTCGCCCAAACCGGCGGCTCGGCGCCGACCACGGCCGCGCCGAGGGCCAAGGCGGACACGCCGACCGCCGTCGAAGCCGAGGCCTTCATCCAGCGCGCCGAACGCGAGCTTGCGGAGTTCGCCGCGATCAATTCGCGCGCTCAATGGGTCAATGCGACCTACATCACCGAGGATACCGACGCGCTCGCAGCCCATTTCGGAACGATCGGTACGGAGATGGGGGTCCGCTTCGCCAGCGAAGCCGCGCGCTACCTGAACGCGCCCGGCCTCAGCGCCGAGACCCGGCGCAAGCTCAACATCCTGCGTTCCGGCCTCACGCTGCCGGCGCCGACCACGGCGGGCGCGGCCGCCGAGCTCAATCGCATCGCGACCGAGCTCCAGTCGCAATATGGGCGCGGCCGCGGCACGATGAACGGCGAGCAGCTGACCGGCAACGAGATTGAGGCGCGGATGGGGACGGTGCGCGACCCCGAGGATCTCGCCGAGATGTGGACCAGCTGGCACAACAATGTCGGCGCGCCGATGCGTCCGCAATATGCCCGCATGGTCGAGATCGCCAATCAGGGCGCGACCGAACTGGGGTTCCCGGACACCGGGGCGATGTGGCGCTCCAAATATGACATGCCGCCGGCCGAATTCGCGGCGATGACTGAGCGCCTGTGGAACGAGGTGCGCCCGCTCTACGAGCAGATCCACTGCTTCGCCCGGGCGGGGCTCAACCGTCGCTACGGCGACGCCGTCCAGCCCGCCACTGGTCCGATCCGTGCTGACCTGCTCGGCAATCTGTGGGCCCAGGAATGGGGTAATGTTTACGACGTCGTCGCGCCGCAGGGCTCCGGCGAGCCGCCTTACGACCTCACTCAGCTGCTCGAGCGCGCGAACTACACGCCCGAGCGGATCGTCCGGCAGGGCGAGGCCTTCTTCAGCTCGCTCGGCTTCGCGCCTCTCCCCGAGACCTTCTGGCAGCGCTCGATGATCACCCAGCCGCGCGACCGCGAGGTGATCTGCCACGCTTCGGCCTGGGACGTCGACAATGTCGAGGATCTGCGCATCAAGATGTGCACCCGGGTCAATGCCGACGACTTCGTCACCGTCCATCACGAGCTTGGCCACAATTATTATCAGCGCGCCTACAACCGGCAGCCCTTCCTCTATCTCGACAGCGCCAATGACGGCTTCCACGAGGCGATCGGCGACATGATCGCGCTCAGCGTCACGCCGGAATATCTCGTCCAGATCGGCCTGCTTCAGCAGAGCCAGCTGCCCACCGAGGAACAGGATCGCGCGCTCCTGCTGCGTCAGGCGCTCGACAAGATCGCCTTCCTGCCGTTCGGCCTGCTGATCGACCGCTATCGCTGGGGCATCTTCTCTGGCGATATCCAGCCCGGCCAATATCAGGCGGCGTGGGACCGGATGCGGCTCCAATATCAGGGCATCGTCCCGCCCACCCCCCGCACCGAACAGAATTTCGACGCGGGAGCCAAATACCACGTGCCGGCGAGCGTGCCCTACACCCGCTATTTCCTCGCCCGCATCCTCCAGTTCCAATTCTACAAGGCGGCGTGCGACATTGCCGGCTGGCGGGGGCCGCTTCACCGCTGCTCTTTCTACGGCAATCGCGAGGTCGGCCGGCGCCTCAACGAGATGCTGGCGATGGGCGCCTCGAGGCCGTGGCCGGACGCGCTCGAGGCGTTCACCGGGAGCCGCGAGATGTCGGCGGAGCCGATGGTGGAATATTTCCGGCCTCTGCTCGGCTGGTTGCGCGAGCAGAATCGGGGACGCACGTGCGGCTGGGACCCCGGCGCGGCCGCCACTCGCCGCTAGGGCCTCGACCCGCGCGCGAACGGCGGTAAAGACGGGGCACGACACCCCGGACCTGGAGAAAGAAGATGCGAGCCGCTTTCGCAGCGCTCATCCTGCTCGGCACCGCTGCCGCCGCAACGGGACAGCAGCGGGTGCCGTGGAATCCGGCGGCGCCGGACAACCGGCAGCTGCTGCCGACCTTCAATTATGCCACGGTCGAAAGCGTGCTCGGCGCCATCGGCGCGCAGTCGGAGCGCCGGGGGACGCCGGACCGGCCGGCGCTCGCGGTCACCTTCCCCAACGGACGGCGGGCGGCGATCCTGTTCGGAAGCTGCGAGCGCCAAGGCGCGGCCTGTAAGGCGATCAGCATCCAGGCGGTGTGGACGCGTCCGCCGGCGGTTACTCCGGAGCAGCTGGCGACCAACATCCAGGCGTTCAACCGCCGCTATGCCTTTTCGCGCGCCTTCCTGACGGCGGACGGGCGGCCGGCCCTGCAGCGCTATCTAACCGCCGATTACGGCTTCATTCGCGGCAATCTGGCGGTCAACCTGCTCGTCTTCGCCAACCAGATGGAGCGCTTCACGGCCGAGGCTTTTCGCTAGTCGCGGTCCGGCGCGCCGAGGAAGTCGAACTCGACGCTCGGGAACCGAACGCCAATCCATCCCCAATCCCCATTGGCACTGCCCTGCGTCGTCACTAAGGTGCGCGCCGCTCCACCACCCTGACCTGATCGGACCCGAAAGCCAAATGCCGCGCCCGCGCTTCAACCGGATCTTGCTGAAGCTGTCGGGCGAGGCGCTGATGGGGCCGAACCCGTTCGGGATCGATCCGGAGACCGTTGCGAGCCTCGCCGAGGAGATCAAGGCGGCGGTGGACGACGGCCACACGCTGTGCCTCGTCGTGGGCGGCGGCAACATCTTCCGCGGCCTGGCCGGCGCCGCCAAGGGCTTCGACCGCGCCAGCGCCGACTATATGGGCATGCTCGCGACGGTGATGAACGCGCTGGCGCTTCAGAATGCGCTCGAGAAGACCGGCGTCGACACCCGAGTCCAGTCGGCGATCCCGATGGCCACCGTCTCCGAGCCCTATATCCGCCGCCGCGCGGTCCGGCACATGGAGAAGGGTCGGGTGGTGATCTTCGCCGCCGGCACCGGCAACCCATTCTTCACGACCGACACCGCCGCTGCGCTTCGCGCCGCCGAAATGGGTTGCGAGGCCTTGTTCAAGGGGACCAGCGTCGACGGCGTCTACGATGCGGATCCCAAGAAGGTGGAGAACGCGACGCGCTACGACAGCATCAGCTTCAGCCGCGTCCTTTCCGACGACCTCAAGGTGATGGACGCAAGCGCGATCGCCTTGTGCCGAGACAACAACATCCCGATCGTGGTGTTCAACATCCGCGAGCGCGGCAACCTTGCCCGCGTGCTCGGCGGGGCCGGCACCGCCACGATCGTCCAGAACGACGGAGGATAGGATGCCCAGCTACGACAAAGCCGACCTCCAGCGCCGGATGCACGGCGCGGTCGAGGCGCTGAAGCATGACCTCGGCGGCCTTCGCACCGGCCGCGCTTCGACCACCCTCCTCGATCCGATCCAGGTCGACGTGTACGGCGCCAGCATGCCGATCAACCAAGTGGCGACGGTCTCGGCGCCCGAGCCACGGCTGCTCTCGGTGCAGGTCTGGGACCGCGGCAATGTCGGCGCGGTCGAAAAGGCGATCCGCAACGCCAATCTCGGCATCAACCCCATCGTCGACGGCCAGACCATCCGCCTGCCCATCCCCGACATGACCGAGGAAAGGCGCAAGGAGCTCGCCAAGCTCGCCCACCAATATGCCGAGAAAGCGAAGGTGGCGGTGCGCAACGTTCGGCGCGACGGCATGGATCATCTGAAGCAGGACGAGAAGAAGCACGAGATCAGCGAGGACGAGCGCAAGCGCTCCGAGACCGAGGTCCAGAAGCTGACCGACGAGACCATCGCCGAGATCGACCAGGTGCTGACCGCGAAGGACAAGGAAATCCTGCAGCGGTGAACGCGCAGCCCGCCAGCGCGGGGTCGCCGCCCGAAAGCGCCGGCACCGCCACTTCGGTGCCTCGCCATGTCGCCATCATCATGGATGGCAACGGCCGGTGGGCGAAGGCGCGCGGGCTGCCGCGTTCGGCCGGCCACCGGGCCGGCGCCGAGGCGGCGCGGGCGGCGCTTCGAGCCGCCGGCGAGGCGGGGGTCGAGTGCCTGACGCTCTACGCCTTCTCGTCGGAGAATTGGCGGCGGCCGGCGGCGGAGATCAGCGACCTGACCGCGCTCCTCAGATTCTATGTGAAGAAAGAGCTCAATGCCCTTCATCGCGAAGGGATCAGGCTGGTCGTGCTCGGCGATCACAAGGCATTCGAAGCGGACGTCGCGCGAATGGTAGACGAGGCGGTGGCGCGCACCGCCGGCAATCGCCGGATGACGCTCGCCATCGCCCTCAATTACGGCGCTCGCGGCGAGCTGGTCCAGGCGACGCGGCGGCTCGCCTCTGAAGTTGTGGCCGGACGGGTCGCCGCCGGCGACATCGACGAGGCGCTGATCGAAAGTGCGCTCGACACCCACGATCTGCCGCCGCTCGACCTTCTGGTCCGCACTTCGGGCGAGCAGCGGCTCTCCAACTTCCTGCTCTGGCAGGCGGCCTATGCCGAGCTTTATTTCACCGACACGCTCTGGCCCGATTTCGACGAGGAGGCGATGCGTTCGGCGCTCGCCGAATATGCGCGGCGCGAACGCCGCTACGGCGGCCTGTGAGCGACGCGGGGGATTCGGTCCGCAGGTCAGACCTGCCGACCCGCTTCGCCGCCGCCGTGGTCATGATCGCGGTCGCCATCCTCGCCACCTATTTCGGCGGCTGGTGGTTCCGCGCCCTGGCGGCGGTGGCGGCAGCAATCATGCTGATCGAATGGGCCGACATTCACGGCGTCGACCGGATATGGTCCTATGTCGGCACCGCCGGGCTCGTCGCCGTGCTGCTCGGCGGAGCGCAATATCTCTACCCTGTGGGCCTGTGGGTGACGGAAGTGCCCGAGGAAGCGACTTCGGCCTTGTTCGATCCGAACTGGCTGGGCTTCGGCATGGTCGCGCTGGCGGCGCTCGTCATAGGCCTCGCCAGCCGGCGGCTGGCGATGATCGCCGGTGCGCTTTATGTCGGCGTCCCCACTTTCGCGATGCTCAGCCTCAGCTGGGTGTGGGAGATCCTCGTCTTCTGGGTGTTCATCGTCACCTGGGCGACCGACATCCTCGCTTATTTCGCCGGCCGCTCGATCGGCGGGCCCAAGCTGGCGCCGAAGATCAGCCCGAACAAAACCTGGGCCGGCCTGATCGGCGGCGTCGTCGGCGCCGGCCTGCTCGGCTGGGCGACGGCAAGCTATTTCGAGATGGAGCCGCTGTTCCTCTGGGCGGGGGCGCCGATGGGGGCGATCGCCCAGGCCGGCGATCTTTACGAAAGCTGGGTGAAGCGCCGGGCGGGCGTCAAGGATAGCGGCACGATCCTCCCCGGCCATGGCGGGGTGCTCGACCGGCTCGACGGCCTGCTGGCGGTGGCGCTTGCGACGAGCCTGTTGCTGATGGCGGGGCTGTGGACCCAGTGAGCCACCGCAAGAGCGTGACGATCCTCGGCGCGACGGGGTCGGTCGGCCGTTCGACTCTCGACCTCATCGAGCGCTCTCCCGAGCGCTTCGAAATCGTCGCGCTGACGGCGCACCGGGACGTCGAGGGGCTCGCCGAGCTGGCGGCGCGCTTTCGCCCGCGGCTCGCCGTCATCGGCGACGACCGGTTCTACGGCACGCTGCAGGCCGCGCTGGCGGGGACCGCCACCCGCATCGAGGCGGGCGAGGCGGCGATCGTCGAAGCGGCCGCGGCGGGCGCAGAATGGACGATGGCAGCGATCGTCGGCACGGCCGGGCTGAGGCCGGTCATGCGCGCGCTGAAGAGCGGGGGCATTGTCGCGCTTGCCAACAAGGAGGCGCTGGTCTCGGCCGGAGCGCCGATGACGGAAGCGGCCCGAGCGAGCGGCGCGACCTTGCTGCCGGTCGATTCCGAGCATAACGCCATCTTCCAATGTTTCGACCGCACGGCTCCGGAAAGCGTGCGGCGGATCATCCTTACCGCAAGCGGCGGGCCGTTCCGACAGCGCCCGATCGAGGAGATGCGTGGCGTGACACCAGAGCAGGCGGTCGCCCACCCGAATTGGTCGATGGGCGCCAAAATCTCGGTCGATTGCGCAACGCTGATGAACAAGGGGCTCGAGCTGATCGAAGCCTATCATCTGTTCCCGGTCGAGCCGGATGCGCTCGAAGTGGTCGTCCACCCGCAATCGGTGGTCCACAGCCTGGTCGAATATGTCGACGGATCGGTGCTGGCGCAGCTTGGCGCGCCCGACATGCGCATTCCGATCGCTTACACTTTGGCCTGGCCGGAGCGGATGGAAACGCCCTGCGAGCGGCTGGATCTGGTGCGGATCGGCACGCTCGATTTCGAGCCGCCGGATCTGGAGCGCTTCCCGGCGCTGCGGCTGGCGCGGGAAGCCCTTCGGCAGGGCGGCGCGGAGCCCGCCATTCTCAATGCCGCCAACGAGATAGGAGTCGCTTCTTTCCTTGAAAGACGGATCGGTTTCCTCGATATCGTTAGCGTGGTCGGCGACACGCTGGCCGCGTACGAGCCCGGGGCGCCTTCGTCGATCGACGACGTGCTTGAGATCGATCGGCAGGCCAGGCGGGTGGCCGCCGAAATTGCAGGAAAGTACGGCCGTTGAGCAGCCCGGGACTCCCTTTCACGATCCTTGCGTTCCTGCTCGTCATCGGGCCGCTTATCTTTGTCCACGAGCTCGGCCATTATTACGCCGGACGCTGGTTCGGGGTGAAGGCCGAGACCTTCTCGATCGGCTTCGGCCGCGAGCTGTTCGGCTGGACCGACAAGAGGGGCACGCGCTGGAAGGTGGGCTGGCTCCCGCTGGGCGGCTATGTTCGCTTCAAGGGCGACATGAACCCGGCGAGCACGCCTTCGGACGAATGGCTCGCGCTGCCGCCGGCGGAGCGGGCGGAGACCTTTCAGGCGAAGCCCTTGTGGCAGCGCTTCATCATCGTCGCCGCCGGGCCGCTCACCAACTTTCTTTTCGCCATACTCGTCTACGTGGCCCTGTTTGCGACCCACGGCGTGCCGCGCACGCCGCCGGTGGTGCCGGACGTCGCGGCGGGATCGGCGGCGGCCGCCGCGGGCTTCCAACCGGGCGACCGGATCCTGGCGATCGACGGACGGCCGATCGACCGCTTCGAGGACTTCTTCCAAACGGTCATGCTCCACCCCGGCGTGCCGATGCGCTTCCAGCTCGGCCGCGACGGCCGCCTGGTCGAGACGATCGCGACGCCGCGCCCGATCGTCCAGCGCGACCGGTTCGGCAACGAATCCCGGATCGGCCGGATGGGCGTCACAGTCCCGCCGAAGATCGTCGTCGGCGTTCCGCCGCAGGAGGTGGTGGGAGAGGCGATCTCGCAGACCGCATACACGGTGCGGATGATGGTGGTCACGATCGGCCAGCTGATCATGGGCACGCGCTCGCTCGAGGAAATGGGCGGGCCGCTCAAGATCGCGCAATTTTCCGGCCAGCAGGCAAGCCTCGGCTGGCTCGATTTCGTCCTCTTCATGAGCCTGATTTCGATTAATCTCGGATTCATCAACCTGTTGCCAATCCCGCTGTTGGATGGCGGACACCTGCTGTTCTACGCTATCGAGGGAGTGAGGCGGAAACCGCTCAAGCCGGCGGCCCAGGAATGGGCGTTCAGAACCGGGCTTGCGGTGTTGCTGGCGCTGATGATCTTCGTAACATTCAACGACCTGGCCTCGTTCGGCCTCTTCTCGAAGCTTGGCGGCTTGATCGGCTAAGCGTGTTCGGGCAGGGCGGGCGACGACAGGGTGATGGCCGCGCACGGCGCTGGGCCGAAAGACCAAAGGGCGGGGACGCGTGACGTCGAAACAAGCATTTCCTAACGGCCGGAGACTGTGCGCCGTCCTCCTGGTGGGAACGATGCTGGGCGGCCTCGCCGTCCCGGCCGCGGCGCAGACCGGACAAGCGCCGCAGCCCGCGCAGATTCCCGTCGTCCAGCCGGCTGCACAATCGGCCGGGACTCTTCCGGATGTGGCGCCGGTCGCACCGCAGCCGACGCTGACGATCCGATCGCTCGCGGTCACCGGCAACCAGCGGCTCGAGCCGGAGACGGTCCTCTCCTACACCGCGCTGCGGCCGGGTGAGCCCTACGATCAGGAGCGCCTCGATCAGGCGCTTCGCGACCTTTACGCCACCGAGCTGTTCGCGGACGTCACCATCGCCGGCGCCGATACTGGCGACATCGTCATCAACATCCGCGAGAATCCGGTTATCAACCGCATCATTCTCGAGGGCAACCGGCGCCTCAAGGACGACAAGATCGCTCCGGAAATCCGGCTCGCGCCGCGGCAGATCTTCACCCGCTCCCGGGCCCGCGCCGACGTCGCTCGTATCATCGAGCTCTATCGCCGCCAGGGCCGCTACGCCGCCCGCGTCGAGCCGCAGATCGTCCAGCTCGACCAGAACCGCGTCGACGTCGTCTTCGAGATCGACGAGGGGCCGCGCAGCCAGGTCCGGCAGATCAACATCATCGGCAACCAGCGCTTCGGCGACGGCCGACTGATCGGCGAGATGGCGACCCGCGAGACGAGCTGGTGGAACATCTTCCAGGCGAACGACACCTACGACCCGGACCGCCTCGCCTACGACCAGCAGGCGTTGAGGCGCTTCTACCTGACCCAGGGCTTCGCCGATTTTCGCGTTATCTCGGCGGTGGCCGAGCTCACGCCCGACCGCCGCGACTTCATCATCACCTACGTCGTGGAGGAAGGCGAGCGCTACAAGTTCGGCGAGGTCAACCTCGAGAGCGACATCCGCGACTTCAATGCGGACGCGCTGCGCCGCGAGCTGCCGATGGACCAGGGCGACTGGTACAACGCCCAGCAGGTCGAGGACACCGTCACCCGATTGAACGAGCTGGCGGGCGAAGCGGGCTACGCCTTCGCCGACGTTCGGCCCAACTTCAACCGCAGCCGCGAGAATCTGACCATGTCGGTGACCTTCCAGGTCGCCGAGACGCCGCGCGTCTATGTCGAGCGGATCGACATTTCCGGCAATACGAACACACGCGACAAGGTGATCCGGCGGGAGTTCCGCCTGGCGGAAGGCGATCCATTCAACAGCGTGCGCGTGCGCCGCTCGCGCGACCGCATCCAGTCGCTCGGCTATTTCCAGGAAAATCTCGAAATCACTCAGGAGCAGGGCACCGGGCCGGACCGGATCGTGCTCGGGGTCGACGTCGAGGAGCGCGCGACCGGCCAGCTCCAATTCTCCGCCGGCTTCTCGAGCCTCGAACGCTTCCTGATCAACCTGTCGGTGCGACAGAGCAATTTCCGCGGGCTCGGCCAGGAGCTTCGCGCCGGAATCAACTATTCGAGCTATTCCAAGTCGATCGAGCTCGGCTTTACCGAACCCTATCTGTTCGACCGCAACATCGCCGTCGGCTTCGACGTCTTCCGCCGCGACCTCAACAGCTTCAACTTCCTGGGCGGCAGCCGCGAGACGACCTACCAGCAGACCAATACCGGCGCCCAGCTGCGACTCGGCGTGCCGCTGACCGAGCATCTCTCGCTCGCGATGCGCTATGGGCTGGTATATGACGAGGTGACGCTCGCCGAGGAGCTGTTCTTCACCGATCCCGACGGAAGCGGCCCCCTCCCGGCGGAATGCGACCCGTTCCGGGCCGGCCGCTATTTGTGCGATGTGATCGGCGACCGGCTTACCTCGACGATCGGTTATTCGCTGCTTTATTCGACCCTCGACAATGCGATCCGTCCCCGCTCGGGCGAGCGCTTCCTGATCAGCCAGGATTTCGCCGGCCTCGGCGGCGAGACCCGCTACCTGCGCAGCCGTATCAGCGGCGCCAAGTTCTGGAACCTGTTCGGCAACTTCATCTTCTCGCTGTCGGCAGAGGGCGGCTACATCCACAGCTTTGAGGAAGGCGGGCTGTTCCGCGACCCCGTCCGGCTCACCGACCGCTTCTTTCTCGGCAGCCCGCAGATTCGCGGCTTCGACATTCGGGGCGTCGGCCCGCGCATCCAGCGCCGGCCTTATGTCATCACCGCCCGCGACGCGACCACCGGCCGGCCCACCGAATTCGCCATTTCCGACGATGCCGACGCGGTCGTCGACGACGCGATCGGCGGACGCGCTTATTATCTCGCTCGCGCCGAGCTCGAAATTCCCCTGGGCGCCGCCGTCCAGGACCTGGGGCTTCGCCCGTCGGTGTTCGTCGATGTCGGCGCGCTGTGGGGCCTTCGCCAGCCCGAGACGCTCGACATCGATCCGCTCAATCCGCTCGCTCAGACCGAGTGCCGGCTGGCCAACGGAACGACCCGTCTAAGCTTCAACGGCTGTGCGACCGGCGAGACGATCATCCGCGGGCCGATCTCGCCGTTCCAGGAGCGCTTCGTCGGCAACACGCCTTCGCCGCGCGTTTCGATCGGCTTCGGCGTCAACTGGAACTCGCCCTTCGGTCCGTTCCGGATCGACATCGCTCACGCCCTCCTTTCCGAGGAGGGTGACGACACCAAGCTATTCGCTTTCAATGTAGGGACCGCATTCTGATGAACAAACTGACCTTCGGCGCCGCTGTCGCCGCGATCGCGCTCGCCACTCCGCTCGCCGCGCAGGCGCAGAACCTGCCGCCGGCGGTCGTCGCCGTCGTAGACCGGGACGAGATCGCCCGCACCTGCACGCCTTGCGTCACCGCGACGCAGCAGCTTCAGGCCCAGCTCAACCAGTATCAGCAGCGCGAACAGCAGCTGACGACGCAGCTTCAGACCCAGGGCCAGGCGATCGAGACGGCGCTGCGGGCGTTGCCCCAGGGCCAGCAGCCCGACGCGGCCATGCAGCAGCGCATCCAGGCGTTCCGTACGCAGCAACAGACGGCGGCGAACGAGCTGAGCCCGCGCCAGGAGCAGATCCGGCGCAACCAGGCCTTCATCGTCCAGCAGATCCTGCAGCGGATGGACCCGCTGATCAGCCAGGTGATGCGGCAGCGCGGCGCCAACCTCGCCGTCGACATCGGCGCGACGCTCGCCCATTCGAGCGCGCTGAACATCACGCCGGCGGTGCTCCAGCTGATGAACGCCAACACGGCGCCGTTCAACGTCAACGCCCCGGCGGCTCCGCAGCAGCCGGCGCAGCAGCAGCAGCAGCAGCCTCAGCAGCCCCGCCCGCAAGGCCGCTAATGGGCGGTCAGGTCAGCGCCGCCTTAGGCCCCCTCGACGTGAGGCGGGTAATGGCGGCGCTGCCGCACCGCTTTCCGATGCTGCTTGTCGACCGGGTCGAGCGTCTCGATCCGGACCGTGGTATCGTCGCGACCAAGGCGGTAACGATCAACGAACCGTTCTTCGCCGGCCATTTCCCGGGCCGGCCGATCATGCCGGGCGTGCTGATCGTCGAGGCGCTGGCGCAGGCGGCGGGGGTGCTGGCGGTCGAATCGCTCGGCCTCGCGGGCACCGGCAAGCTCGTTTATTTCATGGCGATCGAGGGTGCGAAGTTTCGTACCCCCGTCGAGCCGGGCGTGCTGATGAGGCTGGAGGTGGATTTCGTGCAGAAGCGCACCAGCGTCTGCAAGTTCGCCGGTCGCGCCTTCGTTGGCGACAAGCTCGCCGCCGAGGCGAATTTCACGGCGATGATCGCCGATCCTCCGGCGGAATGACGGCGGCGCGCCATTGGCCGCCGAGACGCTCTACCCCGAAAATCTGCGCGACATGAGATCCGTCAAGGCCCTCGGCCGCGATCCTCCCGCAGTCCATCACGAGGATCCGGTCGGCATGGCGCGCCGCCGTGTCGAGGTCGTGGATCGCCACCAGCGCGGCGCGTCCTGAGCCGTTCAGCTCCGACCGAAGGATGTCCATCAGCCTGATCTGCCAGAGCGGGTCGAGATTGGCGCTCGGCTCGTCGAGCAGCAGCAGCTTCGGCCGCGGCGCCAGCGCCCGGGCAAGCAGCACGCGGCTGCGCTCGCCGGTCGAGAGCCGGTCGACGCGCCGGTCCAGCAGCGGTTCGAGCTCGAACTCCTCCGCCAGCCAGTGGCCGCCGCCGAGCGCGATCAGGTCGCGCGCGACCAGCGGCCAGCGCAGGTCGCGTGAGGCGGGGAGGAAGGTGAGGAGCGCGGGGCGCCCGGCCGGGCCAACGCTCCCGGGGTCGATCCCGTCGATAGTCACCTGCCCCGACGGTGCGCCGATGCCGGCGAGGGCGTGGAGCAGGCTGGTCTTGCCGCTGCCATTCGGTCCGACCAGGCAGACGAGCTGGCCTGCGCCGAGCTGGAGATCGACATTGAACAGGCGTCCGGGAAGCGACAGGGCCTTTGCCTCGACCAGAGCGGTCACGGCCGCAGGCTCCAGCGCATATGGGCCACAAGCCACAGGAAGAAGGGCGCGCCGAGCAAGGCGGTAACGACGCCGATCGGGAGCGTCCGGCCGAGCGGCGCGAGCCGGGCGGCGAGATCGGCAGCAGTCAGCAACAGCGCCCCGATCAGCGCGGCGGCAAGGACGGCCCGGCCGGGGTGGCCGCGGGTCAGGCGCCGTGCGAAAATCGGCGCGACGAGGCCGATGAAGCCGATCGCGCCGCAAATAGCGACGCAGGCACCGACGCCGAACGCGGTCAGGCACACGATCTGCAGCCGGAGCGCGAGGATATTATGGCCGAGCGACTGCGCCACTTCCTCGCCCAGCGCCAGCCGGTCGAGCGGGCCGGCCAGGCGCAACAGCAGCGCGATCGTGACCAACGCCGGCACGGCGGCGAAAGCGAGCTGGGCGAGGCTGCGATCGACCAGCGAGCCCATCAGCCAGTCGTAAGCGTCGTAGAAAGCGAAGGGGGACGGGGCCAGCGCCAGGGCAAGCGTCGTCATGGCGCCGGCGAGTGCGCTGATCGCCAGGCCTGCAAGCAGCAGCGTCGCCGTCTCGGCGCGCGGGCCGGCCAGTGCAAGCAGCAAAGCGAGCGCCCCCAGCGCCCCCGCCACAGAGCCGACGGACAGCGCGATCGGCGCCGAAAAGCCGAACAGATAAGCGGTGACGACGGCGCCCAAAGCGGCGCCGCTGGTCGTCCCGGTGAGGTCGGGCGACGCGAGCGGATTGGCGAACAGCGCCTGCACCGCCGCGCCCGAGGCGCCGAGCGTCGCGCCGTAGATGAGGGCGAGGCCGGTCCGCGGCACGCGCAGCTCGAGCAGCAACGCCGCCGCCAGGGCGTGGTCCTGCTCGAACAGCGCGCCCAGCAACTGCCAGGGCAGCAGCAGGGATAGCGCAGCCGCCGCGACCAGCGCCAGCAGGAGCAGGGATCCGGCCGTGCGGCTCAACGCCCGAGCTCTCGCCGCAGGCGAAGCATCTCGTCGATCAGCAGGGGACCCATGCAGGTCCACCGCCGCCCGTCGGTGACGAGGGTACGCGAGCCGCGGGCGCGGCGGGCGATCGGATGGGCGAGCCAGCGCTGCGCCGCCGAATATTGCCCCTCCCGATAGTCGCTGCGCAGCAACACCTGCGGCGGCGCTGCGATCAGGGTTTCGAGCGACACGCGATCGCCCCGCATCGGGCGCTGGCGAAGTCCGGCGAGCGCCATCCATTGCGCCTCGAGGCCGCCGGCCCCGACCGTGCGTCCCCCGCCGCCGAGCCAGATCGAGTCCCGCTGGCGGCGCGGAGTGGATCGTCGCAGCATCTGAAGCCGCGCCAGCAGCGCCCGGCCCTCCTCGGGGCGCCCCAGCGCGTGCGCCAGCCGTTGGATGTTCATCGCGAGGTCGCCGAGATTCTGCGCGAAAGGGAGGTCGAGCGTGGGGATCCCGAGCCGCGAGGCGATCCGCAGTCGGTCGCGCGCGCCGCCCCCCATCGTCACCACCAGGTCGGGCCGCAGCGGCGCCACCGCGAGCAGGCTGCCGTCATTGCGCCGGTAGCGCTGCGCCTGGCGCCAGAGCGGCGTCTCCGCCGGATCCTGGGCGAGGTGGGTGACAGAGGCGATCTGGCCCGGCGCCGCCAGGGCCAGCAGCAGCTCGTCGGTGCACAGGTTCAGCGACGCCACCCGCCGCGGCGCCGCCGCCTCGGCCGGAAGCGCGAGCGCGAGGCTAGCGGCCAAGAGCGACGCGAACGCCCGCATAGGCCGTCCTTCCCGGCGTGTCGTAGCCCGCCACGTCCTGATAGCGGGCATCGAAGCCGTTCTCGACGCGCACGAACAGCTCGAGCGGCGGGCGGATCCGGTAGGCGAGGTTGAGCGAGGCGAGCAGGTAATCGTCCAGCTCCACCACCGCGAAGGTGTCGGAATCCACGTCGCTGCGGGCGCCGACATAAGCGAGCGAGGCGCCCCAGCGGAAGGCGCCGGAGGCGCCGTGCGCCAGGAGGCTGGCGCTGTTCCCCGGCCTCCTGATCTCGCGCGCCGGCGCCGCGCCGTCGTTGCGTTGCTCGTCCGCGTCGAGCCAGGTGAAGCTGGCCGCGAGATTGAGCCAGGCCGCGCGTCGGTAGCCAAGGCTGAGCTCCAGGCCGTCGCGGCGGCTCGTGCCGCTGGCATTGGCCGCGGTCGCCGGCGTCGTGAAGACGTCGATGATCTCGTCGCGAAGCCTCGCCCGGAAATAGGTCGCCGCCAGGTCGAATCGCGAGGAGGTGCGGCGGACGCCCGCCTCCCAGCCGCGCGATCGCTCAGGTCGCAGGTCGGGATTGCCCTGAAAGCTGCCGGGGAAGAACCCATACAGCTCGTAGAAGGTCGGCTGGGCGATACCCTCGCCATGGGAGGCGTGGAGCGTCCAGCCGGGGGCTGGGCGAACGAGCAGCGCGCCCCGAAATGTGGTTGCGTCCGCGAAGGCGCTGAAGCGGTCATGGCGGATGGCGATGTCGGTTCTCACCGCGTCGCTCCACTCCGCCCGCCATTCTCCGACGACCGCAGTGACGCTGCGGGAGCGGTCCTGGTCCGTGCCGCCGAAGAAGACGGTGTCCCGGGCGCGGAAATCCTCATTGTGATGTTCCACCGCGGCGATGAAGCTGTGGCCTCCGATCCGTCGCGACAGCTGCATACCCAGCGTCAGCCGGTCGCCGAACGTCGAGTTGAGCGACGTCCCGGCCAGGTAGTTGCGATTGGCGCTGTCGAGATAGCTCGCCTCGGCCCGAAGCGACCAGCGATTCCACTCCGTCGCGCCCCAGGCCCGCACGGCGCCGATGCGGTTGCGGGTGCGGTCGAGCGTGTCGGCGCGGCGGAAAGTGATGGGGTCGAAGCCGTCAAATTCGCTCTCGCCCTGCGTCCAGTAGGCGACGGCGGCGAGCTCGGTCGGTCCGCGGCGGCGGAGGGCCTTGAGGCTGGCGGTGACATTGTCGAAGCCATCGCGCTCGCCGCCCGCCCCGAACGAGTCGATGCCGCCGCTGCGCTGCCAGCCGGCCGCGGCGGCCACTCCGACGCTGCCTGAGCCATGCGCATAGCGGCCGAACAGCCGCGCGCTGTCGAGGCTCCCATATTCGCCGAGCCCGGCAAAGCCTCGTGTCTCGAGCGGATCGGCGGTGGCGACGGCGATCACGCCGCCGAGCGCTTCGGAGCCCCACAAAGCCGATTGTGGCCCCCGTACGATCTCCACCCGTGACAGGAGGTCCGCCGTCAGCAGCTCGAAGCGCGGCTCGTTCCCGGCGGCGGGATCGTTGAAGCGGATGCCGTCGACGAACAGCAAGGTGTGGTTCGCCTCCGCGCCGCGGATCCGCAGCTGAGTCTGAGTCCCGCGCGGCCCGGTCGTAGCGACCGCGACGCCGGGCGCCAGCCGCAGCAGGTCGGCGGAGGAGGGGAGGGCGAGCGCCTCGACCACCCCCTCGTCATAGACGGTCGCGGAGACCGGGGCGTCTTCGGCCTCCTGCGCTTCGCGGGCGCCGGTGACGACGATCGCGGGATCGGCCTGAGCGGCCGCGGCGGCAGCAATGACAAAACAGGCGACGGACATGGCTCACCTCCTTCAACGACACACCGGTGTCGCCTCGGAGGTGCCGCGCGGCGCAATGCGAGCCGCGAAGCGCCACGCGCCGCAGGCTGGTCCCGGCCGGGCGCGGACGACGGCGAAGGCAGGTCTCCTGGCTTGCGGCTCTCCGGGATCCCTTGGAAGCAGCACTTCCCTCGGGAACCTCGTCGCTTCGTCATCCTTTGCGGATGGGAAGCTCGCCGCTCACAGTTGCGGGCACAGCGCCGGACTTGAACCGGCTTCCCTTTTCACCGCTCCGTTGGAACGGCACCTTCACGCCCGTGTGGCTAGGCCGGGCGGGGCAGCCTTGTCAATCGGGGCGCCAGCCGCTAGATGCGGCCGCTCGTTCGAAGGCTGGTTGGAAACCAGCCGAAAATTACGAAAGATCAATCACATGAAGTCCGGCGCCCATCCCGATTACCACACCATCAAGGTGCAGATGACCGACGGCACCGTGTTCGAGACCCGCTCCACCTGGGGCAAGGAAGGCGACACGCTGCAGCTCGACATCGACCCCAAGGTCCACCCCGCCTGGACCGGCGGCCAGACCCGCGTCCTCGACGCCGGCGGCCAGGTCGCGCGCTTCAACAAGCGCTTCGGCGGCCTCACGCTCGGCAAGAAATAGGCTTCGCCGTGGGCGAGGCTCCGGTCCTCGAGACCGAACGGCTTCGCCTCCGCCCGTTCCGCGCGGGCGATCTCGACATCCAGGCGCAGGTGATGGCCGATCCGGCGGTCGTGCGCCATCTCGGCGGAACGCCGCTGTCGCGGGAAGACACCTGGCGGCGGATGCTGACGGGCCCCGGAATGTGGGCCTGGTTCGGCTTCGGTTATTGGGCGGTGGAGCGGCGCGAGGACGGCGCCTGGGTCGGCCAGGTCGGCTTCGGCGACTTCAAGCGCGACATGGAGCCCTCGGTCGAGGGCCTGCCGGAAATGGGCTGGATTTTCGCGCCCTTCGCCCAACGGAAGGGCTATGCGGGCGAGGCGGTCGCCGCGGGGCTGGCCTGGGCCGACGAGGTGCTCGAGGCGGCGGAGATCGTCGCGATCATCGATCCCGACAACGGCCCGTCCATCAGGGTCGCGGAAAGAGCCGGCTTCGACGCGCGCAGCGAGGCAAGCTATCGCGGCGAGACGATCCTGCTTTTCCGGCGGGCCTTCAGCGCCGCCTAGCAGCGACCCTACCCGCGAAGGGGAGGGGGCTGTTCATCGGGAAGTCAGTCGCGGGCGCGAGCGTTGCGCCACTGCTCGGCGGTCATGCAGACCCGGCGGCCGGCCGTGAGGCTGGCGGTGCGGTCGCCGACGCGGCGGCAAATGCGGCGCTCGCCGCCTTCGCCCTCTTCGGTATCGTCGCTGCGCGACTGCTGGTTGGAGGCGGTGGTCGTCGGCTCCTGACCGTTGGTGGTGTTTCCCTCGGTGGCCTGGGCCAGGCCCGGCGACGCCAGCAAAAGACACGAAATCGCAACAGCAAACGCTTTCATCGGAGAATCCCTCCACCCCTCGGTCGGTTGATCGGTGGTTCGAATATAGGAACGAATTATCATATACAAGTGGCTGTCAGCGCAGCATAATCTCAGTTCGTCGTTTCCTCGTCCCGCCAAGGGTTTAGCGGCGGAGGCGGACGGTCGGCCACCTGGCGGCGGCCGTCGATGACGATCGGGGAAGCCACGGCAGCGACGCCGCCCCGCTCGATGCGCATCCCGCGCGCGATCACCTGCGGATCGGCGAACACCTGCGCCACGTCGTTCACCGGGCCGGCGGCAATGCCGGCGGAAGCAAGCGCGCCGAGCAATTCGTCCCGTAGCCGCAGCGCGATCGGCGCCGCCAGCGCGGCCGTCAGCGCCGCGCGGTTGCCGACTCGTCCGGCGTTGGTGGCGAACCGAGCCTCGTCGGCGAGCTCGGCCTTTCCCAGCAGCGCGCACAGCCGCCGAAACTGAGCATCGTTGCCGACGGCGACGATCAGCGGCCCGTCGGCGGCAGCGAAGACCTGGTACGGGGCGATATTCGGATGGGCGTTGCCGAGACGGCGCGGCGGCTCCCCGGAGACGAGATAGTTCATCGCCTGGTTGGCGAGCACCGCGACCTGGGTGTCGAGCAGCGCCAGGTCGAGATGACAGCCGCGGCCGCCGGCGTCGCGCCCGCGCAATGCGGCGAGGATGGCCACGCTCGCATAGAGCCCGGTGAAAATGTCGGCACAAGCAACCCCGACCTTCTGCGGCTCGCCTTCGGGATCGCCGGTCAGGTCCATGATCCCGCCCATGCCCTGGACGATGAAATCGTAGCCGGGGCGCGCCGCATAGGGGCCGGTCTGGCCGAAGCCGGTGATCGAGCAGTAGATCAGACTCGGATTCAGGGCGCTCAGCGGCGCGTAATCGAGGCCGTATTTGGCAAGGCCGCCGACCCTGAAATTCTCGATCAGCACGTCGGCGCCGCGCGCGAGCTCGCGCACCCGCGCCCGGCCTTCCTCCGTCTCAAGGTCGACGGCCATCGAGGCCTTGCCGCGGTTGCAGCTGTGGAAATAAGCGGCGCTTCCGTCGGCGGCGAAAGGCGGCCCCCAGGCGCGTGTGTCGTCGCCGCCGCCCGGTCGCTCGACCTTGACGACGTCGGCGCCGAGATCGGCAAGCAGCTGCCCCGCCCACGGCCCTGCCAGGATCCGCGCCAGCTCCACGACCTTGAGGCCGGCGAGCGGCTTGTCCATCAAAAGGCGGCGATCCCGGTGATCGCCCGGCCGACGATCAGCGCGTGGACGTCGTGCGTCCCTTCATAGGTGTTGACCGTCTCGAGGTTGGCGGCGTGGCGCATCACCTGGAATTCGGCGCTGATGCCGTTGCCGCCGTGCATGTCGCGCGCGACCCGCGCGATCGCCAGCGCCTTGCCGACATTGTTGCGCTTGATCAGGCTGATCGTCTCCGGAATGAGCTCGCCGGCGTCGAGCCGCCGCCCCACCCTCAGCGCCGCCTGAAGGCCGAGCGCGATCTCCGTCGCCATGTCGGCGAGCTTGAGCTGCACGAGCTGGTTGGAGGCGAGCGGGCGGCCGAACTGTTTGCGATCGAGCGTGTAGCTCCGCGCCGCCTGGTAGCAGGCCTCGGCCGAGCCCATCGATCCCCAGGCGATGCCGTAGCGCGCCCGGTTGAGGCAGCCGAACGGCCCGGCGAGGCCGCTGGCATTGGGGAGCAGATTCTCCTCCGGCACCTCGACGCCGTCCATCACGATCTCGCCGGTGATCGAGGCGCGAAGGCTCAGTTTCTCGCCGATCTTCGGCGCCGAAAGACCGGCCATTCCCTGTTCGAGGACAAAGCCTCTGATCCGCCCCTCATGCTCGTCCGACTTCGCCCAGACGACGAAGACGTCGGCGATCGGCGAGTTGGTGATCCACATCTTCGTGCCCGACAGGCGGTAGCCGCCGTCTATCCTCTCGGCGCGCGTGCGCATCGAGCCGGGGTCTGAGCCGGCGTCGGGCTCGGTGAGGCCGAAGCAGCCGACCCATTCGCCGGTGGCGAGCTTCGGCAGATATTTGCGCCGCTGGTCGTCTGAGCCGTAGGCGTCGATCGGATACATGACGAGGCTCGACTGCACCGACATCGCCGAGCGGTAGCCGGAATCGACCCGCTCGACCGCCCGCGCGATCAGGCCGTAGCTGACATAATTGAGGCCGGCGCCGCCGAAGTCGGGAGAGACGGTCGCGCCGAGGAGCCCGAGCGCGCCCATTTCGTGCATGATCTCGCGGTCGAAGCTTTCCTCGAGATACGCGTTCGTCACCCGCGGCTGCAGCTTCTCCTGCGCATAGCCCTCGGCGGTGTCGCGCACCATCCGCTCCTCGTCGGAGAGCTGCGCATCGAGCGCGAACGGGTCCGCCCAGTCGAAGGGCAGGGGTCTGGGTTGAGCCATGGACGTCCTCGGAAAATGGGAGGGCTGCCGCCTAGCCTGTCGCCCCCCCAGAGGGAAGGCCCAGCCTTCCGGCCGCTCAGTTCGCCCGCGCCGCGTCGGGGACCTTGAAGACGACACCGTCGCTGGGACGCTGATGCGCGCGGGCTAGCCGGAGGAATTCGGCGGCGCGTTCGCCCCCCCTCGGATCGTGGACGCTGGTCGACAGAGGAAGGAGGAGCGCCTCTGCTTCGGCGAACTTGTCCCGCAAGAGCAGCACGTGCGCCGCCGCCAGGCGTATTTCGCTGACCTGCGGGGCGAGGCTGGTGGCGAGCAGGAGGACGTTTTGCGTGTTCTCGGTAAGGAACTGGTCGCCGGTCGACAGCGCCTCCGCATAGCGGAACAGCGACGGATAATGGTTCGGATCGGCGCGGAAGGCCCGGGCGAAGAAGCGCTGAGCGGCACGATATTCGGCGGCGCGCGCCGAGGCGTTGCGCCGTCCGGCGACGAGATGCCGGAGCCCGTGAAGGTAGAGCACCTCCGGATCGTTGGGCGCGGCGGCGAGCAGAGGCGCGAGCAGCCGGTCCGCGACCGCTAGGTCTCCGAGCAATATTTCCGCCTTCGCCTGAAGCCGTTCGCCGAAGATATCGTCGCCATGGCCGGCGCGGCGGGCCCGGTTGAGCACCCTTCGTCCGTGGCCGGACGGCAAATCGAGCATCAGCGCCGCCTCGATCAGCGGCGGATTCAGGCCCGCCGCTTCGAGGCTCTCGATGGCGATCGCCGGTGGGGCGGGGCGGCTGCGCCGGTCGATCCGGTGGATCGGGATGCGGCGGGCATATTGGCGCATCGCCTGATCGAGCGCGGGGCCGTCCATCCCGAAGGCGGCCGTGAAGGCGGTGCGGGGCGCTTCGCCGCGGGCGACCGCCTCGACGTAGCGGACGAAGGCCCGCCGCCGGCTTTCGTCGGACATGATGTAATGAACCAGCAGCCAGCTTTGCGCGTAGAAGGAACCGACCCGGACCCGGGTCAGATCGCCGAACAGCAGATCTTCATAGGCCATCCACGGCGCCGAGGCGGTGAGCCAGCTCGAGCGGACCGGATTGGTGTCGCCGAACTCGTAATAATCGGGACGGATTTCGGCGGTCATCACGAAATCGGCGAAGCCTTCAACGTACCAGCTGGGGTAAGGCGCCGGATGATATTGCATCATGAAATGGTGGGCATATTCATGGAGCAGGGTCTGGTTTTCGTGGCCGCGCCAGTCCGCATATTCGTCGGCCACGGCGAACACGCCCTCCGGCGAGGCGCGGTAGAAGCCGCCGACCCAGCGCCCCATCGGCCAGACGGCGCTCAGCTCGTCGCTACCGTGGGTGAGATAGACCCTGAGTTTGTTCGGCGCCGGCGGTGTCGTCGTCCCGGTGAGGATGCGCAGGAAGGCGTCGAACTCCTCCAGCAGCTCGACCCGGTTGCGCAGCCGGTCGCCCGACATCTCGCCATAGACGATGAAATTCGGGCTTTCGGCGCGCAGCCAGGCGGCGGCCGCCGGCGCGGATGCAAAGGACGACAAGAAAAGGGCAAGCAACAGCCAGGGCCGACGCATCCGGTTCCTCACCACGAAAGTCGCGGCGAAGCTAAACGCTTCTTGCCGCCGCGCAACCTCAGTCGGCGTTACTGTTGGGGATCGGCCGTCTCGAGCGCAGGTCGAAGCGGTCGCCGGCGGCCAGCACGTGGACGGTAACGCCGTGCATCGACAGGGCCCGCTCCTGCTCGGCCTCGGCAAGGTTGCAATGACTGACGCCGGAGCCGTCGACCACATAGACGGCGCCACTGCCGATCACCTCGAACTCGTCGCCCTCGACGATGGCGGCCGTATCCTCGTCGATGCCGATGCCGAGAATCCGCGGATTGTGGGCCACGGCGCCGATCAGCCGCCCGAAGCGCCCGCGCTCCGCGAAATGCTGGTCGATGATGACGTCGCGGATCAGCCCGAGGCCGGGCGCCATGCGAAGGTCGCCGATCCGGTGCGTCTCCGAGCTCGTGCCCTTCACCAGCATCGTGTCGCTCATCACCGACGCGCCGGCCGACGTGCCGGCGACGAGGCCGCCGCGATCGAACAGCGCGCGCACCTTCGCCTCGATGCCGCTGTCGCCGATCTGGCTGGTGATGCGAAGCTGGTCGCCGCCGGAAAAGAAGATCGCCGCCGCATCGTCGAGCACGCGAAGCTTCTCGCGATCGCCGGCCTCGGTCCGATCCTCCACATACAGCTCGACCAGCTCGCCGATGTCGAGATCGGCGAAAGCGGCTTCGTAATCGTCGAAATAGCCCTCGGGCTGGTGGCTGGCGACGGTCGCCAGGACAAGCTTGCCGCCGCGCACACGCCGCGCCACCTCGCGAAGGATCACGCGTTTGCCGCGCGGATCACGGTCCTCATGGCCGCCGATGATGATCAGGCTGCCGTGGCGGCGGCGCTCCTCTTCAGCCACGCTGCTCTTCGTCCTTCCTCAGATAGGCCTTCGGCGAGGGAAGATCGCTGGTGACGTAAGCCACTGCGAAGTCGGGGCTGTTGTGGACCCAGGCCAGTTGACCGTCCTTGCCGATTCCGATCGCCCCGCCGTCGCCTCGCACGCCGCCTACACCGGGCAGCTTTTCCAGTCCGCGGGCGATTGCGGTCTCCATGTCCTGTCCTTCCTCCATTGCCGCCATCACGCGCGAGGCAAGCGAGAGCCTGGCGATGCTCTCCCCGTCGCCCGAGTAGGAGACGGCGCCGATGTGATTGTCGGCGTAGAGGCCCGACCCCGGCAGGGGGCTGTCGCCGATCCGGCCTACCTTCTGGCCGTCAATGCCTCCGGTTGAAGTCCCGCAGGCCAGATTTCCTCCCTGGTCGAGAGCGACCGCGCCGACCGTGTCGTGGGTCGCGAGCTCCTTTGCCTCCTTGGCGAGGAGCTCGTCTTCCGAAGCCGTGGGCATGCCGTGCTGGCGAGCGAAGAGCAGGGCTCCTTCTCCGACGAGGAGCACCTCCTTTTCTCCAAGCAGCCTGCGCGCCACCGAGATCGGGTTGCGCACCTTCCGGATCGCGCCGACCGCTCCCGCGGAGAGGTCGCGGCCGTCCATCAGGCCGGCGCACATTTCGACTTCGCCGGCCGCGTTGGCCGCCGAACCGCGCCCGGCGTTGAAGATCGGCAGGTCCTCGAGCACGCGGATCGCCGCTTCGACGGCGTCAACCGCGCTCCCGCCGCCTTTCAGGATCCACGCTCCGGCCTCGGCCGCCTGAAGGATACCGGCGCGGTTCGCGTCCTCTTCCCCCGACTGCATTTCCTTCGCGCCGCCGTGGACGATCAGGGCCCAGCGGGCCGGCGGTGCCTCCATCATCCTATTCGGCCGCGACCAGCGGCGCGCGCGACAGCGCACGGACCAGCGCCGGCTTGAATTCGTTGACTTGCTCCCAGGCCGCATAGACATCGGTGGGCGTGATGACGATGAGGTCGCCCGGCTGGCCCATCGCCAGCGCCGCGGCCGTCGACGCTTTCTCGCCGGCGATCAGGTGGAGATGCTCCGCCGAGCGGCCGGCCTGGAGCGCGCCTTCCTTCAACAGCCCCATCACCTCGCCGCGCGGGCGGCCGCGCGTATAGGGATCTTCGCGGAAGATGAGCTCGTCGAAGATGCCGGCGGCGATCCGCCCCATCTCGATAATGTCCTCGTCGCGCCGGTCGCCGGCGATCGAGACCGAGCCGATGGTGCGCTTGTAGCGGTGCGAAAGGCCGCGCACGACCTGCCCCATCGCTTCGAGCCCGGCGGCATTGTGGGCATAATCGACGATGACGCGGAAGCCGTGCGCGTCGTGGACGTTGAGGCGGCCCGGATTCTGCTCGAAGGTCGAACGGAAATTGGTCATTGCCGAGCGGATCGTCAGGATCGGAACGCCATGGGCCAGCGCGGCGGCGATCGCCGCCATCGAATTGGCGATGTTGAACTCGGCCATGCCGTGCAGGGTGGCGGGAATGTCGCCGGCCTTCATGATGAACTCGCGTCGGCCATCGTCGTAAAGGACGATCGTGCCGCCTTCTGCGCCGGGCTCGCGCACGACCGCCATGCCGCCTTCGTCAATATGCTCGCGAAGCAGCGGGGCCAGCTCCGGCCCGCCGTTGAGCGAGAACCAGACGATCCTGCCGCCGGCGCGGCGCGCCATTCTGATCGTCAACGGATCGTCCGCGTTGAGGATTGCATGGCCGTCGCGGCGCACGGCCTCGATCACGACCTGCTTGACGCTGGCCAGGTCCTCGACGGTCTCGATGCCCTTCATGCCGAGATGGTCGGCGGTGACGTTGGTGGCGATGCCGATATCCGCCCGGTCGAAGGCGAGCCCCTCGCGCAGCAGCCCGCCGCGCGCCGTCTCGAGCACCGCCACCTCGACGCTGGGATCGCGAAGCACCATCCGCGCGCTGCGCGGGCCGGTGGCGTCGCCGGAGTGGATGAGGACGTCGTTTATGTAGACGCCGGTGGTCGAGGTAAGGCCGACGGTGCAGCCGGTGTAGCGCAATATGTGCTTGGTCATCCGGCCGACGGTCGACTTGCCGTTGGTGCCGGTGATGGCGATGATCGGCACCCGGCTCTGGCGCCCGCGCGGGAACAGCATCTCGATGATCGGCCGGGCGACGTCGCGCGGCGCGCCTTCGGACGGCTCGATATGCATCCTGAGGCCCGGCGCGGCATTGACCTCGATGACGCCCCCGCCGGTGTCGCGGACCGACTGGCGGATGTCCGGGCAGACGAAGTCGACGCCGGCGACGTCGAGGCCGACGATCATCGCCGCGCGCCGCGCGATCTCGGCATTGTCGGGATGGATTTCGTTGGTCCGGTCGGCGGCGGTGCCGCCGGTCGAGAGATTGGCGGTCGCGCGCAGCTGGACGACCTGCTCGGCCTCGGGGATGCTGTCGGGCGTGAGGCCGGAGCGGCCGAGATATTCCTCGACCAGGCTGTCGATCCGGATCCGGGTCATGACGTTCTCGTGGCCGTCGCCGCGCCGCGGGTCCGTGTTGACTTCGTCGACCAGCTGACGGATCGTGCTGACGCCGTCGCCGACCACCTGGGCGGGAATACGTTCGGCGACGGCGACCATCTTTCCGCCGACGACGAGGATGCGGTGGTCGTTGCCGGGGAAATAGCGTTCGACGATGACGTCGCGCCCCTTGGCCTGGGCCTGCGCCTCCGCGAAGCCGAAGCGAAGCTGCTCCTCGCCGGTGATGCCGATCGTGACGCCGCGGCCGTGATTGCCGTCCAGCGGCTTGACGACGAGCGGGTAGCCGAGCCGGCGCGCGGCCGCCGCCGCATCCTCGACGCTGCGCACGACCATGCCGCGCGGGACGGGGATGCCGCTTTCGTCGAGCAGCCGCTTGGTCATGTCCTTGTCGCTGGCGAGATCGGCCGCGACAAGGCCGGTGCGGCCGGTGATGCTGGCGCGGATGCGCTGCTGGAAGCGGCCGTGGCCGAGCTGGATCAGGCTCTTTTCGTCGAGGCGCATGACGGGGATGCCCCGTCGCTTCGCTTCGTCGACCAGCGCCCTGGTGGTCGGGCCGAGCGCCGTCCGACGCACCAGCCGCTTCAGCGCGTCGAGTCGCCGCTCGAGATCGAACGGGACTTCGAACTCGTGGATGCGGTCCAGCCCCTTGATGCCCTGGAGTTCGGGCGGGAGGAGGGAGTCGACCAGCTCGAGCGCCGCGCGGCCGGCGGCGAGGCCGACCTTCTCCTCGTTATAGGCGAACATGACGTTGTAGACGCCGGGCCGGCCCTTGACCGAGCGGGTCTTGCCCCGAGTGGCGCGGGAGCCGGCCAGCGTCTGCAGCTCGAGCGCGATATGCTCCGCAACATGGCCGAGCCACGTGCCTTCGCGAAGCCGTCGTTCGAAGCCGCCGCGCACCCGCAGCGAGCAGCCGTGCCGTCCGACGCCGGGCAGAAGCTCAAGCAGCGCTTCGGTGAAGCCGGGAATGCGGTTGGTCGGCCAGTCCTCGAGCCGGCCCAGATCGACCTGGATGCGCACCATCGGCGTGTGGCTGTAATAATGCGGGCCGCGATACACCCCCACTTCGAGCACCGACGCCGGCTGTGTCAGGAGCCGCGTCGCGGCATCGGATTCGCGCCCGAAGAAGACCGCCTGATCCCCCACGAAAGCCTCCTTCAAAATGTCCGATAGCCCGGCGGCCAGGTACGCGGCCGTGGGCCGAAAAATTGCCCTTTGCGCTTAAATGCCTCCCGACAATTGGGGTTCCGGAACAATCGCCCTGATTCAGGTTAAAAGGGGTCCTCGCGCAGGGCGACGCGCCGGCTGCGACAGCTTTCCGACTACCGTATACGCCGTGACCCCACCCGCCCTCGATGCATTGGTCCCAATAAATCGGAGCAGAACGATTCGGGAATTAAAGTCGCACAGAAATTGTTCGTTAAGTTGATAAAACATTTTGTCTGATGAACACGAGGTGAAAACCCGACACTGTCAAAATAAATTTCAATAATTCTCCGATATTGCTTCCTTTGGCCGAGAAAGTCTGTACTGGCTCGTTCCGCCGGATCGAGACATGGGTCTCAGCTCCGTCCAAGGAGCGCCCCCATGCCCATCCTCATCGTCGGAGCCGGCGGCTTCGCCACCATTCAGCTTGCCGTCAACGCGGCCGCGGCCGGCGACACGATCGTCATCCAGGCCGGGACCTACGTCGAGCAGGTCATAGTCGATCAGAAGGACGGCCTCACGATCCGCGCCGATGCCGGAGCAGTGGTGACGATCCAGGCGCCTGCGGATCTGGTCGAAACCGCTCGTTCGAGCAGCGACCGCGAGATCCACGCCGTCTTCACCGTCAAGGGCAGTCTCGGCGTCACGCTCGAGGATATCGGTATCGACGGTCGGGGGGCCGGAAATACGGTCGATGAAGGCGGCGGTTTCGGAATCGCCAATTTCTACGGCGTTTATTACCGCAGTTCGTCCGGCACCCTGGAGAATGTCGACATCGTCGCGGTGCGGGACCCCTATCCCGGCGGCTCGACACCGGGCGGCCAGCCAAACGTCGATGGCGTTCAGCGCGGCGTGGGCCTGGTCGTCGATAATGACAGCCTGCTGCCCTTCGCGATGCACGGCGGCTCGATCGGCGATTTCCAGAAGCAGGCCGCGACCTTTGTCCGCGCCGACCTCGACGTCAGCGGCGTGACCGTGTCGGGCGGCGGGGCCCAGCCGGTGATCGCCCAGAACGGCTTTTCAATCAACCGGTCGACCGGCACGGTCACCGGCAACACCATCACCGATATCGGCTATGCCGGCCCGGCCAACGCTTATTCGGGCGCCATCCTCGCTTCCAGCAATACCGATCTCGTCATCACCGACAACGTCCTCGGCGGCAGCAACGGCGACAAGTCCGCCGCCAAGGTCGTGGGCGTCTGGATCTATCAGAACGGGCCCGTCAACAGCGGCGGCGAGATAAGCGGCAATATCATCACATCGATGGATGTCGGCATTGCCGTCGACGACGCCATCACCCCGGACGGCCTTTCGATCCACGACAATGACGTGAGCCAGGGCGACCTCTCCGATCCCTTCTCGGCCGGCGTGCGCTTCGAGCCGACGCCGACCTTCCCAACGCCGTTCGTCGTCGAGGGCTCGGCGATGCACGACAAGCTGTCGGGCGCGGCCGCCGCGGACACGCTCACGGCGCTGGCCGGCGACGACACGCTGAACGGTGGCGCGGGAGACGACATTCTCGACGGCGGCGCCGGCATCGACACGATGAGCGGCGGCGTCGGCGACGATTCCTATCATATCGACGATAGCCTGGATGTCTTCACCGAGGACGCCGCGGCCGGAACGGACAAGATCCTGACGTCGCTGGCCAGCTTCAGCCTCTCGGGTCTCGACAATTTCGAGAACCTGACGGGCACTTCGGCCACCGGCCAGCAGCTGACCGGCAATGACGGCACGAACGTCGTCGTCGGAGCCGCGGGAAACGACATCCTCAACGGCGGGGCGGGCGCAGATGAGATGCGCGGCGGCCTCGGCGATGACGGCTATGTCGTCGACGACGCCGGCGACCTGGTCGTGGAGCAAGCGGACGAAGGCGACGATGCGATTCTCACCACCCTGGTCTCCTTGACACTGGGCGACAATGTCGAGGGCCTTCAATATCAGGGCATCGGCAATTTCACCGGCACGGGCAACGGCCTCGACAATCTGATCGGCGGCGACGAAGGCAACGACACGCTCGACGGAGCGGCCGGCGCCGATGCGATGACCGGCGGCCTTGGGAACGACATCTATCTCGTCGACAATCTCGGCGACGAGGCGATCGAGACCGACGCTTCCCACGGCATCGACACCGTCAGGAGCTCGGTCAGCTTCACCCTCGGGGAGCATATGGAGAATCTGCGGCTCACGGGAGCCGAGACGATCGACGGCACGGGCAACGAACTTGCCAATTTCCTCGCCGGCAATGCCGCCGCCAACAGGCTCAACGGCGCCGGGGACGCCGACACGATGGCGGGCGGCGCGGGCGACGATTATTATATCGTCGACAATGTCGGCGATCGTACATTCGAGACCGCCGGTCAGGGCATCGATACCGTTCGAAGCACGGTCGATTACACGTTCGGCGGTCATGTCGAAAACCTGATCCTGGTCGGTCCCGGCGCGAACGGCATCGGCAATTCGCAGAACAATGTCATGAGCGGGACGCTCGGGGCGAATGTCCTGAGCGGCGAGAATGGTTTCGACACGCTGAACGGCCTCGGCGGCAACGACAAACTGTTCGGCGGCGGCAATGACGACCTCCTGGACGGCGGCATCGGGGCCGACGAGCTGTACGGGGGGGTCGCCAGCGATACGCTGCTCGGCGGCGCCGGCCGCGACCTGCTTCACGGCGAGGGAGGCCATGACCTGCTGACCGGCGGCGAGGGCCACGATCGATTTTACTTCGACACGGCGCTCGACCGCACAAGCAACGTCGATCAGATCACGGACTTCCTGCGCGGCACGGACAAGATCATGCTCGACCGCGCCGTGTTCGCCGAAACAGCCGTCACCGGCACCGGTGCGCTGGCGCCCGGCGAATTCCATGTCGGCGCCGCGGCGGCGGATGCAGGCGACCGGATCATCTATAACGGCGTGACCGGTCAGCTCTTCTACGATGCCGACGGCCTCGGCGGCGCCGAGCAGATCCCGTTTGCCCGGCTGAGTGGGGCGCCGCCGCTCACCAACACCGACTTCATCGGCTACATCTGAGGGCGAGCAGCCCCGCCGGGTGGCGGAGAGGGTGGGATTCGAACCCACGGTGGGCGTGAACCCACGGCGGTTTTCAAGACCGCTGCCTTAAACCACTCGGCCACCTCTCCGCGCCGCCCCTTTCTTCTTGCCGCGATAGCGCCCGCGCGTGCAAGCGGCGCGGCGACGCGAGCTTTCAGGTGCGCGAAAGCTCGTGTCATATAGGCCAGAGCGGATGGGGACGAAAATGCGTTGGCTCGGTTTATTGGCGTTGGGGATATTGGCTGCGGGCGTGCCGGCGGCCCGGCTTGGGCACGGGACGGCCGTTTTCGAGCTCGAGGCGCCGGCGCAGGCGCAGGGCGGCGGCCTCAGCGAAGCCGGCTTTCGCGCCTATCTGCCGCAGCTCCGCCGCGAGGCCGAGCGAGCGGGCGTGAGCCGCGCCACGCTCGACCGGGTGTTCCCGGCGCTCACCTTCAGCCCGCGCACGGTCGAGCTCGACCGCGCCCAGCCGGGCGGGCTTCCCGGCTCCAACGCCAATCCGCCTTACGCGCCCTACCGCACCCGCCATCTCACCGCCTCGCTGATCAACCGCGGCCGCGACCGCTACGCCGCCAACATCACGCGCCTCAACGAGATCGGGCGGCGCTACGGAGTCCCCCCCTCGGTCTTGGTGGCGATCTGGGGCAAGGAGACCAGCTACGGCTCGATCATGGGCAATTTCGACCTTCTGAACTCGCTCGCGAGCCTCGCTTACGAAGGCCGCCGCCGCCAGCTCTTCACCCAGGAGTTCATCGCGACTCTGAAGATGATGGACCGCGGCTTCCCGCGCTCGCAGCTGCTGGGCAGCTGGGCCGGCGCCACCGGCCAGTCCCAATTCCTGCCGTCCGTCTACATCCGCCTCGCCGTCGACGGCGACGGCGACGGGCGCGCCGACATCTGGCGAAGCCAGCTCGACGCGCTCGCCTCGATCGCCAACTATCTCAGGAACGCCGGCTGGCGGCCCGGAATTCCCTGGGGCACGGCGGTGCGCGTCCCGCCCGGCTTCAACCGCGCCGCGGTGCGCAACCGCCTGCGCGCGCCGCGCTGCCCGCAGGTCCATGCCCGTCACAGCCGGTGGCTGAGCGCGGGCGAATGGCGCCGGATGGGCATTTCTAACGGCCTTCCCGAGCGTACCCTGGCCTCGCTGATCGAGCCCGACGGGCCGGGCCAGACCGCTTACCTTCTCACCACCAATTACCGCACCATCCTCGACTATAATTGCTCGAACTTCTACGCACTGACGGTCGGCCTCCTGGCCGATTCGGTCGCCCGCTGAAGCTTCGAGGAATGTCCTGAGCAATGTCGCGCAAGCCTCTGTACGCCCTGCTTTTCGTCTCCTGTCTCGGCCTTCCTGCCGGAGCCGCCGCGCCGCCTTTGGAGACCGCCGCGCCGATCGCCTACATGATCGACCTCTCCTCGGGCGCCGTGCTCTATGCCAAGGACGCCGACCGCCGCATGCCGCCCGCCTCGATGGCGAAGATGATGACCACCCACGTCGCCTTCGACCTCATCGAGCGCGGCGAGCTGCAGCCGAACCGGATGTGCACCGTCCGCCCGGAAACCTGGCAGCGCTGGCACGGGCCGCAGGCCGGCTCGACCATGTTCCTGTCGCCCGGCGAGCAGGTCAGCG
>DASVVV010000083.1:0-22434 GCA_036386375.1 Allosphingosinicella sp.
CCGGCGAGAATGAAGATGTTGCCGACGCGGATGCCGGGAGCGCCGGACATGCTGTTGTCGATCAGCGCCGCGCCTTGCGGCACGCGCGCCATGCGCAGGCGCGCCTCGGTGAGGCCGCCGCGGGTCGCATAATGCCGTTCGAGGGCCGCGCGTGCATGTTCGTCCATCACCACCGGCAAGCCGAGCGCGGCGGCAACCGCATCGACGGTGATGTCGTCATGGGTCGGGCCGATGCCGCCGGTGGTGAAGAGATAATCGTAGGCGGAGCGGAGTGCATTCACGGCGGCGGCGATGCGCTCGACGTCGTCGGGCACCACCCGCACTTCGGCGAGGCGGATGCCCTGGAGGTTCACCCAGCCCGCGACGGTGGCGATGTTGCGGTCCTGGGTGCGGCCGGACAGGATCTCGTCGCCGATGATCAGCAGCCCCGCCGTCCAGATCCGCTCCTCGGCCATCGGCACCTTTGCTCCCGTCGCCGCACTGGACGAACAGAAGCTGGAATGGCGGATCGGCCGCCCGCCGACAAGCCGCGGCGAGGTGCTACATTTGTAGCTTGTGAGGCTCGGGCGGCTGCGATAGCCTGTCGCTCTTCGTGAAGGAGATTGCCGATGCGGCTGCCGGTTCTGGCATTCCTGGTCGCGACCGCCCTGGCCCTCCCCTCCGCCGTGCCGGCGGCGCAGCGCGCGCCCACCGCCGCGAGCGCGCAGGCGCAGCGCAATCTGGCCGACTTCGACTTCGTCGTGCAGAAGATCAGCGACAATTATGCGGGCTGGCACACCAAGGTCACCGATGCCACTCGCCCCCGGCTGGATGCGCTGACGGCGCGGCTCCGCGCCCGCGCGGCGGCGGCCTCCGACGAGGAGCTGCTTGCGCTGATGGGCGAGTGGCTCGGCTTCTTCAACGACCGTCATATCGGCGTCCGCCGCCAGGCGGTGGCGGCCGGCGCGGGCGGCGAGCCGCCGACGCCGTCGCTGCCGTGGACCGAGGCCGATGTCCGGGCGCGCCTGCAGGCGCTGGGAACGCGGCGCGAACCGGTCGAGGGCATCTGGCGGATCGCCGGCGACCGCTACCGCGTCGGCGTCCTCCGCACCGGCGACGGGACCGGTCGCTTCGCGGCGGTGATCCTGACGACCGCCGCCGACAATTGGCGCCCGGGCCAGGTCAAGGCCGAGCTCGCGCGGCGCGCGGACGGCGGCTTCGACATGGTCTTCCGCGCCGGTGACCACAGCGAGAATCCGGTTGAGGGCCGGCTGGTAGCGGACGGCGACGTGCTTATGGTGCCGGACTGGGGGCCATGGGCGCGCGAATGGCCGGCCCCGGTCGACCCGGAAGCGGCGGCGCGGCTCTTCCCTTCGGCCGAGTTGTTCTTGCGCCGCCTTTCGCCCCGGACCTTGTGGCTGCGCATTCCCGATTTCAACGACAACCGGGCCGCGCCGCTCCGCCGGCTGATCGAGGCCCATCGCGGGGAGCTCGCCTCGACGCCGAACCTGATCATCGACCTGCGCGACAATGGCGGCGGCAGCGACTATGTCTATGCCCCGCTCGTGCCGCTCCTCTACACCCGGCCGATCGTCACCATCGGCATGGAGCTGCGCGCCAGCCCCGACAATATCGCGATGCGCGAGCAAGTGGCGGAGCGGATCCGCGCCGAAGCGGCGGACAATGCCGCCGCGATCGACGCGCAGAACCGGCTGATGCGCGAGCGGCTCGGCCAATATGTCAATCCCGATCCGCGCCCGTTCGAGATCGAGCGGCACGCGACGGTGCTGCCCTTCCCGCGGCGGGTGGCGGTGCTGATCGACGGCGCCGCCTCGACCGGCGAGCAGTTCCTGCTGCTCGCGAGGCAAAGCCGCAAGACGACCTTGTTCGGCCAGCGCAATTCGGCAGGCGTGCTCGACTTCGCCAATGTCGTCGGCATGCCGGCGCCGTCGGGGCGCTATGCGCTGCAATGGGCGACGTCGCGCTCGCTCCGCCTGCCCGAGGACCCGGTCGATCCCGACGGAATCCCGCCCGACATCCGGATCCCTGATGAGATCCGCGACCCGGTGCGCTACGCCGCCGCCTGGCTCGAGCGCCAGGTCGACTGACGGAAGTTCTCGTCAAGCCGGCCGCCGGCGCCTATATTCGCCGCGATGACGACGCTCACCACTCTCGACCGTGATGACTATGTCGTGGGCCGCCACGGCGCGATCAAGCTGCATGGGGAGGAAGGCTTTGCCGGCATGCGCGCGGCCGGTCGGGTCGCGGCCGAGATACTGGACGCGCTGGTCGCGCACGTGGTGCCGGGGGTGACTACCCAGGAGCTGGACGACGTCGTCTTCGCCGAAATGCGCGCGCGCGGCGCTATCCCCGCGACGCTCAACTATCGCGGCTACACCAAGAGCTGCTGCACCTCGATCAACCATGTCGTCTGCCACGGCATTCCGGGCGACCGCGTCCTGAAGGATGGCGATATCGTCAATATCGACGTCACGCCGATCTTCGACGGGTGGCACGGCGACACCAGCCGCATGTATCTGGTCGGCGACGTGCCGCTCAAGGCGCGCCGGCTGGTCGACGTCACCTACGAATGCCTGATGCTGGGGATAGAGCAGGCCAGGCCGGGGAATCGGCTCGGCGACGTCGCCAACGCCATTCAGACCCATGCGGAGAAGCACCGCTTCAGCGTCGTCCGCGATTTTTGCGGCCACGGCCTGGGGCGGGTCTTCCACGATGCGCCGGAGGTCGTCCATGCCGGCCGCCCCGGCACCGGACCGGAGCTGAGGCCGGGCATGTTCTTCACGATCGAGCCGATGATCAATATCGGCCGGGCCGACTGCAAATTGCTCGAGGACGGCTGGACCGCCGTCACCCGCGACCGCAGCCTGTCGGCGCAGTTCGAGCACAGCATCGGCATCACCGAGACCGGCTGCGAGGTCTTCACGAAGAGTCCGAAGGGGCTGGACGGACCGCCATATACTAAATCGTAACTCCGGGCCGAGGAGGTGCCTGTTTGACGATACGGGTGGCGCAGTGATAGGGAGCGCGAGATGGCGGTTCTTAATGTTAGAGAGCAGGTCCTGGCGACCTCAGGGTCGGAGCAGATCCGGCGCCTCAGCGCAATAGCTGAATGGGATCTAACACGCGTGTCTCGAAGGGCACAGCGGAAGCTTGGCTGGTCCAATGAATATCGGGACCGAGTAGAAGAAGAATACCGCAGGTTTCTTGGGCTTATCGCATTGAGCCCTTCTACGTCCTATGGCATGGCAGGTGACGTGGATCACGTTTGGCATGAGCACATCCTAGACACTCAAGATTACTTCAGAATGTGCAAGGAGGTATTCTCAAGCCTAGTTCATCATTGCCCCAACGACGACGGCGATCCTCCTGATCAGGGGGGTTCGAGCTATCGTGATTCGACTCTTCCTGCGCTTCGAGAGACGTATGCTATGCCGGCGGATTCGATCTGGCCGGATGACGCCACGGCAGCTTCCGTGGGGAGATGCTGCGGCCATATTTCGCATACCAAGTTTCTCGGGATCTGAGAGTTTGCCTCGAGTTTTCGGGCACGACTGCAATTTCCCCGATTATCTCTACGAATTTGCTGCAAATAATCGTGATGCGGTCGGAATGCTTCTCCAAGCAGTCGCCGAGTACGACGTATACCGCCCAGGATTTCACTACGTAGAAGCATCCGAGCGCCCGGAATGGCAAAAAAGGAAACGGTACTCTCTTAACATTTATCCTATAGGATCTGGGAACCAGTACTTTGGATTCAATTACCGCGACGAGCCGTCAACCAGGGAAGCAGTCAACGAGATCGAATGGCAAGGGCACGCTCTCGCCGCCCAGCACATTCTGTATCTGGTAGGCGCAGATTCCAGGCGGGATGTCGATCTCGTTTTGTTCATGTTGGCCCCTCACTCCAAATACGGGTTCGATCTCCTCGTTGGAATGCATCTGGCTCAGATTGATGACGATGATGTCCTGCACCGCGACACTCACGACCGGCGAAGACTAGCGGTCAGTCGTCGTGTGGCTGCAGTCAGGAAGGGTGCGGGTCCGGAAGCCCACGCACTACGAGGGGCAGCTTGCAATTGGATTGATAACGATCTGAACTCCATGGGGGCTGTCGCCACGCTGATCGAGCCGAGTCTTCGTCACCTGAGAGGTGAGGAGTAGTGCATTTTGAAGACATCTCGTGGTGCCGGAACGTGCGTGAACATCAACTGCATCGCGCGGCGGCGCACCCATCGCCCGGTAATTTCCTCGCGTCGGCTTCTTAGGAACCAAGCCTTAATCTCCTGTTGCGAGATCAATCGCGCACCCGCCGGTACGGAACGAACTCGCCGAGGAAGACGATGCCCGTCATTGTGTGCGTCGAGGGATCGACCAGGCGGACGGTGTCGATGCTGCACAGGCGCGTGGTGGGGAGCCGCGTCACCAGCGCGTCCCACTGGTTGAGCGACTCGGCGCCGGCGCGCGGGCGGTTGACGTAGACGGTGCCGCCGGCGTCGTAGAGAATCGCCGTGTCGTTGATGATCCGGCTGGAACGGACGCGGTGGAGGTCGATGCAGTCGACCGGCTCGCCGGCCACCCGGCCCTGGAGAGCCCGGGCGAGCTCCGCCTCGCGGTCGGCGGGCTTGGCCTGGGCGGCGCCGCCGATCAGCAATGCGCCGGCGAGAAGGGGAAGAAGCTTGCGCATGGTCTTGCCTTCGTTCTCGAGAATGGCTCCTGCGGAGCCAGTGGCACGACCCGCCTGAACGTCGGCTGACCTAACCTGCCGGCAGAAGGGAGCTTGCCTCGAACCCGGTTTCGACGATGCTAGGAGCGTGGGCGACCGATCTTCGGGGAGTGGATGAAATGAGATTGTCGATCCCCTTGTTCTCCCTTCTGGCCGTCGGCTGCCAAAGCCAGTACACGCCCGCCGATCTCGAGAGGGTCAAGCAGGAGATAAACGACAGCTTCCGCGCACAGGGATGGCTCGTTAGCGAGATCGCGCTGGTCCGTCAGGACGGCCGCCACGCCACAGGGCACGTCCGGCTCGTCGATCCCGACGATCGCACGAACACCCGCGCGCTGAACTGCTCCGCCGCGATCGAAGGCGGTGACAGCCGGCTGGCCTGGCGCTGCGACCCTGCCGGTCAGGTTGAACGCCAAGTGCCCCCCACTCCCCCCTCACCGGCCGCTCGGGCCGAACCTGAGGGCTTCACGCCGGCAGTGCTTGAATTAGTCCGGCAGGAGATCCGGCGGCACTACCAGGGACGCGGATTCCCGGTGCTGGACGTGCATCTGATCCGCGAAGACGCCCGTCGCGCCGTCGGATTCGTTCGCACGGCCAATGCGAATTCGCCCGGTGGATTCGACGACTTGGCTTGCAACGCGATCATGGAAGAAGGATCCGAGCAGTGGACCTGGTATTGCCGCTGAGCGAAGGGTGGAGGCTGGCGTGAAGAAGATCGAGGCGGTGATCAAGCCGTTCAAGCTGGACGACGTGAAGGAGGCGCTGCACGAGGTCGGCGTCTCCGGGATCACCGTCCTCGAGGCCAAGGGCTTCGGCCGCCAGAAGGGCCATACCGAGCTCTATCGCGGCGCCGAATATGTGGTCGACTTCCTCCCCAAGGTGAAGCTCGAAGTCGTGGTCGAGGACAATCTCGCCGAGCGAGTGGTCGAGGCGATCGCCCAAGCCGCTCACACCGGCCGAATCGGCGACGGCAAGATCTTCGTCTCGACGATCGAGGAGGCTGTCCGTATCCGCACCGGGGAGCGCGGGTCGGACGCGATTTGACGCGGTCCGTCACTCCCGCGAAAGCGGACGCCCGGACGGACTGGGGTGTTGCGCTCGGGCTGAATGATTCCCGCTTTCGCGGGAATGACGGAGTAGAGCTCGAAGGAATCGTGCCCGACGATCCCCGCCTCGCCAACATGCCCCCGGACGAGCTCCAGGCGGCGATGCGTACGCTCGGCTATCGCACGCAGAGCGACCTCGCCAATGCGATCGGGGTCAGCCGCTCGGCGGTCAGCCTGTGGCTGGAGGGTAAAGTGGGCGTTCCAAGGCCGGTGGCGATGCTGCTGAGGATGATGGTGGCGGCCCAGCGCCGGCCTTTCTGATTCGCCCACGTGAAATATTCACGAGCCGCTGGACGGCCACCGCCGCGGGCTGGAAAATCGCGCCGGCAAGCTTCCGGATTCGGGGGCGCTCAGCGAAGAAGGATTTGAGCGATGGCAACGGACGCGGACACGATGGTGAAGGGGAATGGCGAGGGGGAAGGCCAGGCGCCCGCGGCCCGCCCGCCGGCGCAGGCGCGCAAGGACAACGATCCCGGCACCATCCTCAAGGCAATCGAGGAGCAGGAGATCGAGTGGATCGACCTCAGGTTCACCGATCCCAAGGGCAAGTGGCAACATCTTTCGATGTGCTCGAGCGCGGTCGATGAGGACAATCTCATGGACGGCTTCATGTTCGACGGTTCGTCGATCGCCGGCTGGAAGGCGATCAACGAATCGGACATGATCCTGAAGCCGGACCTCAACGCGTGGTATCTGGACCCGTTCAGCGCGACGCCGATGGGCATCCTCTTCTGCGACATCGTCGATCCGGGCACGGGCGAGCTTTATTCGCGCGACCCGCGCTCGACCGCCAAGCGCGCCGAGGCCTACTTGCGGGCGATCGGGGTCGGCGACACCGTGTATGTCGGGCCCGAGGCGGAATTCTTCATGTTCGACGACGTCCGCTTCGAGGACGGCTATGCGAGCTCCGGCTTCTCGATCGACGATGTCGAGCTGCCGACCAATACCGGCCAGAAATATGAGAGCGGCAACCTCGCCCACCGGCCGCGCGCCAAGGGCGGCTATTTCCCGGTCGCTCCGGTCGACAGCGCGATGGACATCCGCGGCGAGATGGTCTCGACGATGATCGAAATGGGCCTGCCCATGGACAAGCACCATCACGAGGTCGCCGCCTCGCAGCACGAGCTCGGCCTGACCTACGGCACCCTGACCCAGACCGCGGACCGGATGCAGGTCTACAAATATGTCGTCCACATGGTCGCCCATGCCTACGGCAAGAGCGCGACCTTCATGCCGAAGCCGATCAAGTCCGACAACGGCTCGGGCATGCATACCCACATGTCGGTCTGGAAGGCGGGCAAGCCGCTGTTCGCGGGCAACGGCTATGCGGGGCTGTCCGAGACGGCCCTCTATTTCATCGGCGGCGTGATCAAGCATGCGCGCGCTCTCAACGCCTTCACCAACCCGACCACCAACAGCTACAAAAGGCTGGTCCCCGGCTTCGAGGCACCGGTGCTGCTCGCTTATTCGAGCCGCAACCGCTCCGCCTCCTGCCGCATCCCCTACGGCACCGGCGAGAAGGCGAAGCGCGTCGAGTTCCGCTTCCCGGACGCGATGGCCAACCCCTATCTCGCTTATTCGGCGCTGCTGATGGCCGGCCTGGACGGCATCCAGAACCGAATCCATCCGGGCGATCCGATCGACAAGAACCTCTACGACCTGCCGCCGCAGGAGCTGGTCGACGTGCCCACCGTCTGCGGGAGCCTGCGCGAGGCGCTGATCGCCCTTCACAACGACCGCGCCTTTTTGACCAAGGGCGACGTGTTCAGCGACGACCAGATCGACGCCTACATGGAATTGAAGTGGGAAGAAGTGATGCGGTGGGAGACAACGCCCAGCCCGGTCGAATACGACATGTATTACAGCGCTTGATCGAAGGGGACAGTCACTTTCGCCGCCGACTGTGCGCGTTTGCAGCGGCCCATGCGGAAAGTGACTGTCCCTAATCCTCCGCGATCAGGCTGTGCTGCTTGGTGTCGCGCATCCTCAGATAGACGATCAGCGACAGCGCGATCATGCCCGTCACATACCAGTAGAAAGCGCGCTCCACGCCCGCGTCCTTGAACCAAAGCGCGACATATTCGGCGGTGCCGCCGAACAGCGTGTTGGCCAGCGCATAAGGGAGCGCGACGCCGAGCGCGCGGATATGGGCCGGGAAGAGCTCGGCCTTCACCACGGCGTTGATCGAGGTGTAGCCGGTGACGATAACCAAAGCGGCCATCACCAGCAGGAAAGCGGTGACGGGATCCTGCACGCGCTCCAGCGCGGTGAACAGCGGCACGGTGAGGAGCACGCCCAGGACGCCGAACGTCGCCATCACCGGCTTTCGTCCGATCCGGTCGGAGATGGCGCCGGATAGCGGCTGCAGGCACATGAAGACGAACAGGGCCGCGGTCATGACGCGGCTGGCGGTCACGCGGTCGAAGCCGGAGGTGTTGACCAGGAATTTCTGCATGTAGGTCGTGTAGGCGTAGAACGCCAAGGTGCCGCCGGCCGTCAGCGCCATCACCAGGAACGCCTCCCTGGGATGCTCGCGGAACAGGTTGAAGGTGCTGGAGCGCGGCGCGTCGGGCGCTCTGGCATTTTCGAAGCTCTGGGTCTCGGCAAGGCGCCGGCGGATGTAGAAGACGACCACCGCCAGCACCGCGCCGATGCCGAACGGGATGCGCCAGCCCCACCCCTCCAGCGCCGCCTCGCTCATCGCGGCTTGGAGCAGGAGCAGCACGGCGAGCGCGATCAGCTGCCCGGCGATCAGGCTCACATACTGAAAGGATGAGTAGAAACCGCGGCGCTGCCGCCCGGCCATCTCGCTCAAATAGGTGGCGCTGGCGCCATATTCGCCGCCGAGGCTGAGGCCCTGCATCATGCGCGCCAGCACCAGGATTACCGGAGCGGCCGCGCCGATCGTCGCATAGGTGGGCATCACTGCGATGATCAGCGAGCCGAGGCACATCAGGCTGACGCTGAGCGACAGCCCCGCCTTGCGCCCCTTGCGGTCGGCGTAGATGCCCATCAGCCAGGCGCCTATCGGCCGCATCACGAAGCCCACCGCGAAGATCGCGGCGGTGTTGAGCAGCTGCGTCGTGCGGTCCCCTTCGGGAAAGAAGGCCGGCGCGAAATAGAGGCCGAAAGCGGCGTAGACGTACCAGTCGTACCACTCGACGAGGTTCCCCGCCGACCCCCCGACGATGTTGCGGATGCGATGCGCGGTGGTCGGAGAAGTGCAGGCAGGGGGGGCAGCGGCGTTCATATGCCTCCTTCTACGTCACTCCCCCGAAAGCGGGAGTCCGGACCACGCGCTTATCCGGTCAAACGCAGGCTGGGGTCCCCCTTCGCGGGAATGACGTCGGGGGCTAGTAATCGCGCGAGACGCGGACGTTGACGCTTTCGCGGCCGATGGTGGAGATGCTGGAGAGGATCGAGAGCCAGCGGCTGATCTGATATTCGACGATCGTCGCCGAATAGCCGCGCGCGTCGGTGACCACCTCCACATAGACGCGGCGGCCGAGATATTTGCCGGCGGCGAATTGCGTGCCGATCCCCTGGGTCACGTCGGCGGGGAGGATCCTGAGGCGATCGAGGCCGATCGAGCGCCTGAGCGCGTTGATCGGATCGAGGCCGCCGCCGGGATCGTTGAGCGACGCCACCGCGGCGGCGAGCTGCACCGCCTCGGGTGCCGACAGGCTGGTGATCGAAGTGCCGAACAGGATCCGCGACAACAGCTCGTCCTCGGGCAGCGCCGGGGTCGAGCTGAAGGCGATCTCCGGCCGCTGACTTCTTCCGGCGACTCGGATCTGGGCGGCGAGGCCGCGCACCCGCGCCTCGGCGGCGATGTCGAGCTGCGGGTTGACCGGACTCTCCCCCTGGAAGCGGATGATGCCGCGGACCAGGTCGAAGCGGCGCCCGGCAAAGTCGTAGGTGCCGCGGATAAGCTCGGCCTCGCCGGTGATGCGCGGCTCGGTAACGGTGCCGGCGACGCGAAGGTTGGCGCCCCATTCGCTGTTCATGCCGAGGCCGGTGACGATCAGCCGCTCGGGCACGGCGACGTCGAGGGCGAGCCGCCACGGCTCGATCCGCACTGCCACCGGGGCGAGGTCGCCGTCGGGACGGTTGACCTCGCGCACGTTCAGCCGCTGGACCTGCGCCGCCGCTACGGCGCTGCCGAGCCGGAAGCGGCCGTGGTTGAGGCGCAGGTCACCGGAGATGGTGCCGCCGGCGCCGTCGGAGCGGATCGCGAGCGGCCCCGTGACCGACGCCTGGATATCGTCGCGGTCGAGCAGTCGGGCGTTTTGCGCCTGGAGGTCGAAATGCATGCCGACCCCGCGGGCGGCGGCGAAATCGAGCGCGCCGGTGCCGGCGACGTTGCCGCCGCCGGGCGTGGTGCCGCGGAATTGCTGGATCTGCAGACGCGAACCGCCGAAGCGCCCGGCCGACTGCAAATTCTCGATCACCATGCCGGTGACCGCGCTTTCGAGACGGGCGCCGGCGGTCCGCACCGAGCCGTTGATCACCGGATTTTCGAGCGTCCCGCGAATGTCGGCGCCGATCGCGGCGGGGCCGGAAAGGTCGATCAGCTCGATCCCGGTCAGGCGCCACAGCGTGTCGGCGGTGCCGTTATAGCGGACCTGAGCCCGCAGCGGCGCCCGCGCCAGCCGGTCGAGCAGGGTACCCGAGCCGCCGATCGGCGAGACCCGCGCCTGCGCGCGACCAATCGTCCGTCCCGCGCTGACAGCAACGGCACGTAGCGCGGCATTCACGCCGTCGAGCCGGGCATTGACGCCGATGTCCATCGGCCGCGAGGAAAGGACGAGCCCAGCCCGGGTCAAGCCGCGGATCCTGAGGTTCGCCTCGCCGACCGGCGGCGCGCCGCCCGCCGGCCAACGGTAGCGCAACAGGCCGGAGGCGATGCCACCGAGGCCCAAACGGGGATAAGCGATGTCGAGCACGGTCAGCGGCATGGCGTCGAGCCGGGCATCGATCTCGGTCTGCTCGCCGAAGAGGCCTGCGAGGCTCGCGCGGCCGCCGGCGAAGCGGAATTGGGTCGGCTCGAGCCGCCAGCCGTCGGGCGTCCTGATCAGAACCGCCGGGCTGACGAGCTCGATCGGGCGGCGGTCGAGCGTGCCGCTCCCGCTGATCCGGTAGCGTCCGGGCGCGACATCCGCGAGGGCGTAGAAGACGAAGTCGCGGCCCCGCGAACCGGCGATGCGGGCGTTCACCTGGCCAACGCCGCCACGCAGGCTCGCGCTGGCATCGAGCCGGGCGATCGACAGCGGCCCGCGGCGGACCCCGCGCGCGGCCAGCCGTCCCTCGATCGAGGTCCCGGCCGGATCGAGCAGCACGACCCCCTCGATCGTCCCGCGCCGGACGACGATCGCGGGCGGTCCGACGAACTGCGCATCGGTCGCCCTCAGGTTGACCGCGATGCGCTGATGGTTGCGCAACGGACTGAACAGCAGCTGCCCGGCGACGCCGCCGCCCGCGACGTCGAGTCGCCCGGTAAAGCCGCCGGGATCGGCGCGCAGAGCGCCGTTCGCCCGCGTGCCGGAGACGTTCAGCGCCGCCACCTGTATCAGCGCCCGCTCGCCGCGCGGCAGCAGGATCGCGCCGGTCCCGGCGAACGGCCCGAGATGGGAGCCGCCCTCGCCGCGCCAGGCGAAGCCGGCGGGATTGGGCTCGAAATTGAGGACCACGTTGGCGAGGCCGAGCGCCGGCACCGGCCGTTCGAGCCTGAGCGCCACCCGCGGCCGCTCCAGCCGCCCCTCCAGCGTCACGCGCAGCGGCCCGTAATCGCCGTGACGGCCGCCGCCTTCGAACCGGTAGGTGTTGTCGCGCCGGCGGACGCCCTGCGCGGCGAGGGCCAGCTTGGGGGCAGCGACGCGAAGGTTGCTGAAGGTGACGGTGCCGTCTGGCGTGCGCGTCAGCGCGCTGTCCATTCGCGGCAGCCCGCCCGCGACCCATTGAAGGAACCCATTGTCGAGCCGCCTTACCTGCACCCGCGTCTGGCCGGTCACCAGCGTGCCGCGCCGCCCCGGCCCCGGTACCGCGCGAAGCTGGCTCTCGACGTCGATCAGCCCGAAGCCGGCGATCGGATAAGCCTGCATGCCGGGGTTGGTGACGACGACATAGTCGCCGGTGCGAAGCTCGACGGCGAGGTTCACCGGCCCCCGCAGCCGCCGCGACGTCAGCGTCAGCCGCTCGCCGGTGACCTGGCGCCCGGTCGCCCGAAGCGTGCCCTCGAGCCGCAGGTCGGCCAATATCTCGCCGGCCGTCTCGCCGACGCCCGTGACTCGGCGGGCGGTCGCCAGCAGCGGCACCGCGACCGGCGCTCGGGAGAGCCGGCCGCGGCCGGTTGCCCTCATGTCCTCGAAGCCGGTCGAGCCGAGTGCCACCTGGGGCGCGGTGATGCGGTAGACGAAATCGGCGCGGCCGAACCGGCCGTCGAGCAGGGCCGTCATCCGGATTTGCCGGCCAGTCATATTGCCGAACATTGCCGACGGGCGAAGCAGCTCGGCGGCGAGCGCGACATCGTCGTAGCGGCCTTCGCCGGCGTCGATCCGCCCCCTGCCCTCCAGCCGCATCGAGGGCGAGCGCGCCGAGAGCCGGCCGTCGAAGCGGCTCCCGTCGACCGCGCCGCTCGCGTTCAGCAGGACGCGCGGCGTCGACAGGCGCCGACCCATGCCGCCGACGAACGGTGCCGGGGCGGCCCATCCGTTCGCGCGCAAGCGCCCCGAGTCCATCGCCAGCGCGAGCTCGACGGTTCGCCGGCCGGACAGATCGAACCGCGCCGCGCCGCGCCAGCGCGTCCAGGCGCCGTCGCCGCTGACGTCGAGGGCGAGCGGGCGGCGCGTGCCGATCATCGCGCCGACGACGCTGTCGGCGGGCGCGCGGACCCGCACTTCGAGGTCGAAGCGGTCGCGGTCGGGTTCCGAGTGGAGGCGGAGTGCAAGCCGGTCGCCGCCGTCCCTGATCTGCGCCTGAAGGCCGATCAGCGCGCGGCCGGCGCGTATCTCCGCTTCGCCGGTCAGCGTGCCGCTGCGCTCGCGCCCGGTCACGGGCTCGCCGACCCTGAGCTGGCGCACGTCGAGGCGGCCGACGTGAATGTCATATTCCGGCAGCACAGGCCCCGCCTCGACGCCCTCGATCAGGTCGGGGAGCCGGTGGAGGATGACGAGTTCGCTTTCGAGCTCGTGGATCAACAGGCGGTTGAACAGGAAGGAGACCGGCCGCCAGTCCATCTCGATCGAGGGCGATTCGGCGAACAGCCCGTGCGGGTCGTAGAGGCGAACGTCCTTGAGCTGGGTGCGGCCCCAGATCGAGCCCTCGATCCGGCCGATGCGGATCCGAAGCCCCGACTTGGGCGTCATCGCGGCGATCCGGTCGACGATGAAGCGGTGGCCCGGGCCGGTGTCGAGGACGGCGATCAGCCCCGCCGAGGCCAGCAGCAGCCCGAGCGCGAGGCCGACGATGAACTTGGCGACGCTCGAGATCAGCCGGGTCAGCCAGTTCCGGCGGACGGCGAGCAGTTGGCTTTGCCCCTCGGTACCGGCTGGATCGGCCTGGAGGGCGATGTCGGTCACGCTCAGAAGGCCTGACCGAGCGAGACGTAGACGGCGACGCGCGGATCGCCTTCGCGCGGATTGAGCGGCGTCGCCACGTCGACCCGGATCGGTCCGAAGCGGGTATGGTATCGGACCCCGACGCCAGCGCCGAAGCGCAGATTGTCGAAGCGCGGCCAGGGCGAGGTCGAGATATTGCCGCCGTCGAAAAAAGGCACGAAGCCGAAATCGCGCCAGCGGACCCGCGCCTCGAGCGCGAATTCGGCGAGGCTGCGGCCGCCGATCGGATCGTCGAACACCGGATCGCGCGGGCCGAGCGCCTGGAAGCCGTAGCCGCGCACCGATCCGCCGCCGCCGGCATAGAAGCGCCGCGAGGGGGCGATGCGGTCGCGGCTTGCCCCGAAGATCGTCCCGAGCCGCGTCCGGGCGGCGACCGTCACGGTCGGCGAAACCGGCTGGTAGAAGCTCGCATCGACCTGGACGCGGGCGTAGAAGAAGCTGCCGGATTCGAGCGAGGCTTCCGGCGACAAGCGCCCGGCGAGACGAAAGCCGCGGGTCGGGTCGAGGAGGTCGTTCGACCCGTCATATCCGATATAGCCAGGCAGCGCGCCGATGAAGAAGGTGCGCCGGCGCGTCGTCCCGGACTCGACGTCGACGTCGCGCTCGTCGGTGGCGGCGAGCTCCGCGCCGATCGACCAGGTCCAGTCCTTCTGCCAGATGATGTTGCTCTGCCGCTCGATGCCGCCCGCGACGATGAAGGTGCGCGCGTCGAAGGCCGGGCGGTCGACATGGGCGGCGGCGACCTGAAGGTTCAGCACCTGGTCGCGGCGAGCGAAATTGCTTCGCCGAAGGATCGCCGAAACGAGCTGCTCACGCGTCCCGGCGACCCCGCGGAACGTGACCGCTCCTTCGGGCGCAAGCAGGTTGCGGTGCTGCCAGCTGAGCTCCGCGCGGAAGCCCTCGCCGCTGCCGTAGCCGGCCTCGCCGGCTATGGTGCGCATCGGCGCCGGCTGCAGATCGACGGCTAGATCGACCAAGTCGGTGTTCGGCCGCGCCGCCGGTCGGATCGTGACGGCCGAGACCAATCCGGTCGCGACCAGCGCCTGCCTCAGGTCCTCGACGAGCGCCGTGCGATAGGGATCGCCTTCCTCGAAGCGCGCGATCCGCTCGATATGGCGGGCCCCAAACAGCGGGCGGCCTTCCACGATGACTCCCCCGAAGCGGCGAGTGCCCTGCGGGCGGACGGCCATGACCAGAGTGGCGGTGCCGGTGTCGTGATCGACGACCACCTCCGGGTCCCCCACCTCGGCGAAGGCATAGCCGCGTCGACCGAGTTCGGCGCGCAGCGCCGCCTGCGCCGAATTCACGCGCCCCGCGTCGACCGGGTCTCGCTCGGCCAGGTCGAACGTCTGGCGAAGCGCCGCCGCATCCTCGCCGGCCGCCGTTTCGAGCCCTGGGAGGCTCACTTCGCGGAAGGTGTAGACGAGGCCCGGCTCGGCGCTGAGCGTAACGGCATAGCCGCCCGCCGGCGTTGCGCTGACGTCGGTGCGGACCAGCGCCGCATAATAGCCGTAGGCGCGAAGCAGCTCGGCGAGCAGGTCGGCGTCGGCGCGCGCCCGCCGGTCGATCTGCGCGGCATTGGCCGCCTCGCCGCGATATTCCTCCAGCGTGGACAGCTGTCGGAACTGGTCCAGCAGCGCCGCGGAGGCGGTCCCATCGAGGCCTTCGATGCGATAGCTGTAGCCGCGGACGGCCTGGGCATTGTCGGGATCGGGCGCGTCGGGGATGGCCTCGTCCGGCGCCGCCTCCATGTCCGGCCAGTCCACTTCGAGGTCCGGCCAGGGATCGAGCGGTGCGGAAGGGTCGAGCGGCTGATCGACCTGGCCGAGCGGATCGGGAGTCTGCGCCTCGGCGGCGGGTGACAGAGTGAGGGCTAAGGCAGCCGCGAGGGCCGCTGCACGCCGCCCCGCAACGACTTGCAACATAAGGGGGAATCCTAGCGGTCGCGGCTGTACCGCGCCAGAACGGAATTCCCTTTCTTCTCAATGGATGGTCTGGCGCTCCGGTCCGGTGGCCAAAAGCAGGATCATCCGTTCGATCTGCCGCCAGCGGCAGAAATGATCGACATTGCCGACTTCGCGGCTGCGATCGGCGCGCGCCGCCGCCTCGCTTGCGGCATAGTCGCCGAAGCGGGCGATCAGCTCGGCGGCCTCAGCAGCCGCGGAACGGTCCGGCAGATGGACATGGAATTGCACCGCTTTCCCCATTCTTTTCGTGTGGCGCCCGCTTAGCCCGGCCGGCCTTGCCAAATCGCGCAGCGCCATCGTCAACACCGCGTAAACCGAGACAGAAAGCTGGCAAGTCCCCGCCCCAGGTGCCATTCGCCGCCGATGCCACCGACTCGATTCCCCCGCGCCGGCGGCGCCTTGCTGGCGGGCTCGATCCTGCTGGGCGCGGTGGTGGGCAGCCTCGCCGGCCAGCCGAGCATCGGCTTCCTCGCGGGCCTCACTCTAGGGTTGGTGCTGCTCGGCGGAGTCTGGTTCCTCGATCGGCGCTAGGGGCCCGCGATCATCGCGACGCCTTTGTCGCTGGCCTCTTGCGGGGCCGGAGCGACAGACCGAGTCCGAGAACGAGGATCGTGAGCATGGCGATGTTGATGGTCAGGGCGATCGATGCCGTGTCGGCTCGATCCACAGCATAGGCCTGGATGACGAGCCGGCGGCCGATAAACTCGGCAAGCAGCAGCACATAGAGGAACGGCACCATCGAGCGGTACCGCCAGAGAGCGAGGAGGCAAAGCAGGGCGAGCGCGACCTGCCCGACCGCATTGAGCGCGAAAAGCATCAGCACGGCGGCCGCGCCGCCCTCGCCATAGCCATGGAGGTCGAAGCCGTCCGCACCGCTCGCCACCGCGGCGGTGTTGAGGATCGAGTTCACTGCGATCACCAGCTTCAGCGCGACCAAAGCCGTCAGCAGCCACAGCGAGGCGCGCTCGCCTCCGAAGCGGTTGTCGAACTGGCGCGGGAAGAGACGGCCGAGCATCATCAGGCGCCCGCCTGCTCGGCCGGCCTGCGCAAAGTCAGCCGGGTCAGCTTCCTGCCGACGCGCAGCCGGACAAGCCAATAGACCATCAGCCCCAGCGGCGCGAAGCCGAGCACGAACAGGACCGGGGAGCCCCGAACCGCCGCCGGCAATACGTCCTGCTGGCCGAGGAAGAAAGAGCCGGTGGCGATGAAGAAGGCGGCGCACATCCGCCAGAGATGGCGCGACAGGCGCTGGGCGGGCGCCAGCTTCTCGCTCAGGATCGCCCTCAGATCCCCCAGGCCCGCGAGCAGGCAGACGGCGGCGAAGACGAATAGCGGGCCGACGCCCGCCGGCGTGGTGGAGGTTCCGGAAAGACCCGCCCAAAATATGGCCGCCGACGCGCCCAGCACGAAGATGCAGGCGGCAATCTCGATGCGGGCGGGCCGCCCGTCGCGCCGCCGGGCGGCGACCCACCCGGTCAGCACGAAATAGCAGACCAGGATGCCGCCGAGCGGCGAGCCGGGCTCGGGCCTGAACGGCTCCAGGACGGCGGCGGTGATGCCGAGGACGAGCATCGCGACGACGAAGCCCTTGCCGGCCCGAGCGTGGGTCGCGCCGCCCTTGCGCATGGCGGCGGCGATCGCCCCCGCCACCAGGGCAAGCAGGCCCGCGCCGATGTGGGTCCACATGATTGCAGCGTGCAGTACGGGGTTCATGATCATCCTCCTCCGCCCGCCGCGACCCGGGGTTCCTCGCGATCCTCGCCGCCGCGCTCGAACTCCAACAGGTCGCCGGGCTGGCAGTCGAGCACGTCGCAAATCGCCTCGAGCGTGGCGAAGCGGATGCCCTTGGCCTTGCCGGTCTTCAGGATCGAAAGGTTGGCGAGCGTGATCCCGACCCGCGCCGACAGCTCCGTGAGCGTCATCCGGCGACGGTAGAGCATTTCGTCCAGCTTCACGGCGATGCGCATGTCAGACCATCGCGTCGAGATCGTCGCGGATGCGCGTACCCTGCTCGAACACCTGGGCGAGGACGAACAGCAAGGCGACGGCGAGCCAGCCGGTGAGCGAGAGCGACCAATCGATCTTCGAGCCGGCGGCGTTCATCGCCGCCGCCATCCCGCCGGAGAGGAGATGGAAGAGCTGGAGGGCGAGCACGCACCAGGCGATCGTCTTCAGACGAGCCGCATTTTCCGGCACGAACGGATCGCCCGAGCGGACCGTCTCGACCATTTCGAGCAGCCGCGTGAGCGAAACATGAACCGCTGCGATCGCAACGGGCGCCACAAGCAGCCAGACGCGAAGGATCGGCATGAGCAGCGCCGAATCCGACCGGGCCGGCTGCCGGGTGAAGAAGTCCCGGACTTGAGGCTCGAAGACGAAGGTGGCCGCCAACGCTCCGACCACGAGCGCGGCGGTGAGCAGGTTCAGGACGCGGAAGATCCTGAGGAGCATCCGTGAGACACCCAGCGCTTGCGAGTGACTGTGCGGCAAACGATCCTCCCTCCTCATATCGTCCAGCGATAAGCCCTCCATCGTATGGAAGCAAGTGATTTATTGTCCTACGATATGACGGCACCCGTCGCCGTGGTTTATTGCTTTACGACTATCGATAAATGATGTATCGATTATCGATATTAACCTGGAGGCGCAATGAATGTCGCAACAACGTTCCTCACCTGCTTTGGCGATCGCCAGTGCCGCGCTTCGGGTGCTGATCGTGCTCAACTGGCTGTACGGCGCAGCTATCTTCGCGCTGCTGGCCTATACGTTCATCGACGAGGCCTGGACGTCGAGAGCGCTCGGCCTTCCGACCGGAGCGCACGTGGCGCCGGTGATGACGGGGCTTCGCGGCGTCGCGGCGCTGGGGCTGCTGGCGGTGCCTCTCAACCAGCTCATCCTCGTGCGGTTGCTGCGGATCGCACGGAGCGTGGGCCGCGGCGACGCTTTCGAAGCGGCCAATGCCGACCGGCTGCAGGCGATCGCCTGGGCGCTGCTCGCGATTCAGCTGCTCAGCATGGCCATCGGCGGGATCGGCACCGCCATCTCCTCGCCCGAATTTCCGGTCCATCTCGACGCCGGCTTCTCGATCAGCGGCTGGCTCGCGGTCATCCTCCTCTTCATTCTGGCGCGGGTGTTCGCCGACGGCGCGCGGATGCGCGACGACCTCGAAGGGACGGTTTGACATGGCGATCGCCGTCAAGCTGGACGACGTGCTCCATGAGCGCCGGATGACGTTGACCGAGCTCGCCGACCGGATCGGGATCACGCTCGCCAACCTGTCGATACTCAAGACCGGCAAGGCGCGGGCGATCCGCTTCTCGACGCTCGACGCCATCTGCCGGGCGCTCGGCTGCCAGCCTGGCGACATCCTCGCCTTCGACCCGAAGGAAGAGGAACTGGAAGAGCCGCGACCGGCCCGGTCGGCCGCTGGGCGATGAATTGGTCGGAGCCGCCAACGAAGGAGACAAGAAGGATGCCCTACGTTTCTCCAGCCCGCCTCCTGGTGATGCGAGCGTTTTACGCCTTCATGGCGCTCGGGCTGGCGGCGATGATCTGGCCGCTCATCCTCAACCATAAGGCGTCTACGCCGCACATGACCGGTGTCGCCTTCGCCTTGCTCGGGACGATCGGCCTGCTGGCGGTGATCGGCCTCCGCTACCCGCTGCAGATGATCCCACTGCTCCTGTTCGAGCTGAGCTGGAAGGTCATCTGGCTCGTCGCGTTCGCGCTCCCTTTATGGCTGGCCGGCAATCTCGACGCGGCCCACCGGAGCAGCATCGTCGACACCGCACTCGGCCTGCTGCTGCTGCTCGTTATCCCGTGGCGCTACGTCTTCGCCAATTACGTGAAGCGGCCCGCCGATCCCTGGCGGTCGCCGGGCGCACCCGTCGCGGAGGGCCCCCCGCCGCCCTGAGCTAGACGCTCATCCGATATTCGCCGACGCCCTCGCCGAGGTGCCGGTTGTTGGCCTCGCGCAGGGCCGCCGCGTCTTCATCGTAGAGGAACGGGAGGAAGGCGAAGCGGCGACCCTTCGTCACCGGCGTCGCCTCGTGGAGCAAGGCGCAGGAGAAGAGCACGGCGCCGCCGGTGGGGGCACGGTAGGTGCGCGGCCCATATTCTGGAAAGCGCAGGTCGCCGCCTTCATATTCCTCGGCGTTGAGGTTGATCGTCACCGCGAAGCGGCGGTGGGCGGTGCCCTTGGTGGTGTTGTCTCGGTGCGGCCGGAAATGGCCGGCGCCCGCCTCGTAGCAGGCGACGAGGTAGCGCTCGATTCGCGTGGCGCGATACTGAAAGGCACGCTCGAGCGCCGGGTTCAGGCGGCGGCGCATCCGCGCGACGATGCCGCCACGCAACTCCTCGTCCTCGACCAGATAATCGCGCCGCTGTTTAAACGAGGGGTCGAGGATCCGTACCGTCTTGCCTTCGACCTCCCGCATGAAGCCTGATTCCTCGCCGCCATGGGCCTCGTAGAGACCGATCAGGTGCCGGCAGAGGTCCGGCTCGAACACGTTCGGCACGATGAGCACCGGAGCGAAGGGGGCCGGCGGCATGCGGATCGCCGCGCGCAGCAGCGCCACCGCCTCCTCGCCCCGTTCAAGCTCGAAGCGGCCGATCACCCTAAGCGCCGGATCGAGCACCAGCCAGTGCGGCCGATATTCGGTGCCCGACGCGGCATCGTAGAGCTCGCTGACCTTGCGGTCGAAATCGAGGAAGAAGCGTATGCCGGGAAGCTGCTGGGTGATCCGCCCTGAGCTGACGTCGCCGGGATCCGCCGTGACCCCGAAGAAGCAGGCGTTCTCGTCGTCGAACAGCGCTCGGTGCTTGGCGACGACGCCGAGTGCTTCGATGCAGGGCGCATGGCTGGTGGAGCCGTAGAAGAGCATCAGCACATGGCGCCCGCCGACCGTGTCGAACTTGTAGATCGGCGACCCCGACAAGGCCGCCGCGCTGAACCAGGGAGCGTAGTCACCCCAAACGAGCATCGCCGCTTTCCAACTGCTTAGTGACAATTCCTTGGAGCGTGATCGCTTGCCTGTCCAGCCGTACGGGCGGAGCGCGCGCTGGCTCCATAGTGGATAGGAATTTTCCTAGACAAATAGGAAACTACCTCCGAAACTGGAACACAACAGGAACACTGATTCGGAGGCCCCATGCAGTTGCTGCTTCGCATCGAGCGTCACTTGAGGCACACCCGGATGTCGCCGACGCGCTTCGGGCGCGAGGCGATGCGCGATCCGCGCTTCGTGCTCGACCTTCGGCACGGGCGGAAGCCCAAACCGCCGACGATCGCGCGCGCGCTCGCCTGGCTGGACGCCCGCGAGGGGACGCTCATCCGCCGCCGGAGGAAATCCCGGTGAGCCCCGCCTCCGATGCGCTGTGCCGCGCACTCGGCGCCGCCTTCGCCGGCTTCGGCGGACGAGTGACGGTGGAGGCGCGCGCCCGCCGGCGCTGGGCGAGCGTCACGTTCGCCGGCGAGCGGCACGAAGTGATGATGCGCCTGGAGGGGCCGGACGCTCGAGCGGCGATCGATGGCTTCCTCGACGGCCTCGCCGATCGCGAATTCGACGTCCCAGGCCATATCGTCGCCGACATCGCAGTGACGGCGGTTGAGGACGACGGCGAAACGCTGATCCGCCTAAGGCTCGAAGCGCTGACGGTGGAAGCGAGCTAGTCCTGGCGGGCTGCGAGGCGCTGCAGGCTGTCGATCGCGCTGCGCAGGCGATCGTCGCCCGGTTCGGGAAAAACCTGCGGCGCGGGTACCGGCGCTTCGCGCACCGGCGCGGCCGGCGGTTCGAGCGCGGGGGCGGGCTCGATCCGGCGACGCGCGAGACCCTGTTCGAGCCGGTCGAGGAGCTCGGCCAGGCTGTGCGATCGGGTCGGGTAAGATTCGGGCGCCGTGACGTCGACCTCAGCGGCGCGCTCTTCCGCGACCAGCTCGCCTTCGGAAACGAGCCGGGGTGCCGGCTCGGACTCGGGCGGCTCCGGCGCGAGGTCGAGGATGCCGGGCTCATCGGGTTCGCTGAGTTCGGCCGCCGCCGAGAGCGGCGGGCGCGGAGGCGCGTCGGGATGGAAATCGCGGCGGCGAAGCCGCGGCGCGGCGAAATCCGGTTCCGGCTCGGCGTCACGGCGCGTCCCGAAGCGATCGAGCCAGCGCAGCAGCAGGAAGGCCAACGCGAACATGATCACAGCGCCAGCCGCACCGATTGCCAGGCGGGCGTTCAGGCCAAGCGGCGGCTCGGCGGCGGGGAGGAAGGCGGCGATGCCGCTCGACCCCACCAGCTCGCCCAGCAGGTCGGCGGGCGCGGCGAAGGCGGCGAAGGCCACGGAGAGGCCGGCAAGCGCCGCCACCGGAACGTCGAGCGTGTTCCGGCCCGGAAGCGCGCCGCCGATGAAACGTGAAGCCATTATGCCGCCTTGCCCGTCAGCCTTTGGTAAACCGGGGCATAGCGGGAACTGTTTGACGACCAGTTACGTTCGCGCTCGACGAAGGCGCGCGCCGCCTCGCGCCGCGCCTCCCATTCGCCGCGGCGCTCGAACAGGCCGGCGAGGGCATCGGCAAGGGCCGCCGGATCGCCCGGCGGGAACAGGGTGCCGGTCACCCCATCCTCGATCAGTTCGCGATGGCCGCCGACGTCGGAGGCGGCGACCAGCTTGCGCTGGGCCATCGCCTCGAGCGGCTTGAGCGGCGTCACCAGCTCGGTGAGGCGCATCGCCTTGCGCGGGTAAGCGAGAACGTCGACGAGCGCATAATAGCGCTCGACCTCTTGATGGGGCACGCGGCCAACGAAACGGATCCGCTGCGCCGCCGGCGAGGCCGCGGCCTGCGCCTTCAGCGCCGTTTCCATCGGCCCGCCGCCGACCAGCAGCAACTGGGCCCGGGACCGCAATCCGACCAGCCGCGGCATCGCGGCGATGAGGTCGTCCAGGCCTTCATAATCGTAGAAGGAACCGATGAAGCCGACCGTTTCGGCGTCCTCGAGGCCGAGGCTGCGGGCGAACTCCGCGTCCGGCGCGAGCGGTGT
>DASVVV010000084.1:0-37236 GCA_036386375.1 Allosphingosinicella sp.
GCGCTGCCGCCGCCCGGTTCGGGGGCCGGCACGTTCGCGCAGTCGATGTCGGCGCAGGCGGTGTTGCGGTCCGCCCAGACGGCGATGCGGTCGCCGGTTGGCGCGATCATATAGCCGGAAATGTCGGTCGCGAATTCGGTAACTCGCTCAGGGATTCCGCTCGGCAGCGCCACCCGCCACAGCTGCTCGGAGCCGGAGGCATTGCTGAGGAAGTAGAGCCAGCGGCCGTCGGGCGAGAAGCGGGGATCGTGCTCGTTATGCTCGGGCGAGGAGGCGATCCGCACCGCCGTTGGGTCGCGCTGACGAAGGTCGAGCAGCCACAGGTCGAGCCGGCCGCGATTGGCCTCCAGATCGGTCTCGCGCAGCTGATAGACCGCCCAATTACCGTCCGGCGAGACGGCCGGCGCGGCGAGGCGGCGCATCGTGGCAAGATCGGTGGCGGTCATTGGCCGCGCCAGTGCGGCGGGCGCGGGTACGAAGGCGAGCACGGCGAAAGCCGCGGCAAGGAGCTTGTTCATGGCCGTAGCCACTACTCCACCGCTTGCCGCTACGGCAAGCGCGGCGCCATCAGCCGCTTCGGCCCGTGATGCGGGCGATCTCGCGGGTGACGAGCTGCTCGACGATCTCCGGGAGATGCTCGTCGAGCCACTCCTTCAGCATCGGGCGGAGCATGTCGCGCACCACCGCCTCGAGCGGGCCGGTATCGGCCGGCCCCGCGCCGGCTTCGCTGCGCTGGCGAAGCGCGCTGAGCGCCGCCAGCCGCTCCCGGCTCGCCGCGGCAACGTCGCTCGAAAGCAGCCCCGATTCCTCGGAGACCGGGTCGTCGAGCTCGAGGACGTCCTCTTCCGGCGGCGGCTCGGGAGCCGCAGCGCGGCGCGTCCGGGGTGTCGCCGCGGCCGCGGTCCGGCTGTCATCGGCGATAACGCGCTTGATGGAAGCGAGTATCTCCTCCATCGACGGATCTTGCTGAATGTCCCCCATGTCGAGGGCCTTATCGCTTATCGCGGCGGCTGTGTCACGGGGGTGTTTGAGCCCTGCGTCGGCGTCGCGGGGCTGTTCGTCGCGGGCGGCTGAAGCGCCGGACTGCCCATTCCCCGCGGCGGCATCGTCCCGCTCCGAGCGCCACCCTGGAAGGGGGTCGTCCCCGGCATCTGATTCTCAGGCCGGCTCGTGCCGGGCAGCCGGGTGACGGGGCTGTTGACGTTGGGACCGACGGTGCGTGTCGAGACCGGGAGCGGGCGCGGGCCGTCGTTCCAGTCGGACCAGCTGCGCGAATAGCGGCGGTAATGGACCTGGGGATCGTAGAGCGGGCCGGCATCGAGGTTGAGGTCGTCGGCCTCGGCCATGCCCATCGTGTTCAAGAGCTGGAAGCCGGCGACATAGGCGTCACGCCGCGCCGTCACGAGCGCCACCTGGCTGTTGAGCAGCTCCTGCTGGGCGTTGAGGACATCGAGCACGTTGCGGGTGCCGACGGTCTGCTCGGCGCGGACGCCTTCGAGCGCGAGCTCGTTGGCGGCAACCGCGATGGTGTTCGATTCGATCGCCTCGAGCGCGGCCTGGTAGGTCGCGAAGGCGGCGCGGGTATTGGCGACGACGAGGCGCTCGACGCCGATCGCCTGCTCGATCAGCTGGGCGCGGAACGCCTGTGCGCGACGCACCCGGGCGCCGGCGGCCCCGCCCTGGTAGAGCGGAAGGCTAAGCGAAAGGCCGATGCCGGTCCGGGTCGTCGAATTGGGCACGGTCCCTTCCGGCTGCCCGATCTGCTCGTCGCCGGTGCCGAGCGCGTTGGAATAGCGCGTCGTGCTGACTCCGGAGATGGTCGGCAGGCGCTCGCCGCGCGCCGAGGCGACGTCGAAGCCGGCGGCCCGGGCCTGGGCGGCTATCGACACGAGGTCGGCATTGTTGGCGAGCGCGATCTCGACGGCCTGCTCGGAGTTGGTCGGCAGCGGCGGCAGCGGCGGCGGCGGCTGCAGATCGCCCGGAACGTCGCCGATCACGCGCTGGAAATTCTCCTCGCTTGATTCGAGCCGCCCGACGGCGGTCGCGAGGTTGCTCTGGGCGAGCGCGAGCCGGGCTTCGGACTGGGCGACGTCGGTGCGGGTGAGGTCGCCGACCTCGAAGCGGTCGCGCGTGGCCTGGAGGTTCGTCTGGAGAACCTGGACCTGGCCCCGGTTGAGCTGGACGATGGATCGGTCGCGGATCACGTCCATATAGGCCGCCACCGCCTCGGTGAAGATGTCGCCCTCGGTGGCGCGAAGGTCGGCGCGGCCGGCCTCGACCCGGGTGTTGGCGGCGCGGATGCCGTTGCGCACCCGTCCGCCGGTGAAGATCGGAACGCTGATATTGCCGCTGACGTCGAGATTGCGGCCGTTGGCGCCGATGATGTTGCGGGTGAGCACGTCCTGGGTGACGCCGATGTCGGTGCTGATCTGGGGCCGGCCCTGCGAGCGCGCCAGCGCGACGTCCTCGTCGAGCGTACGCAGCTGCGCGCGCTGCGCCATGATCGTCGGATTGGCCGTATAGGTCTTCACCAGCGCCTCGCGCAGGGTCTCGGTGGCGGCGTTAGCCACCGAGCTTATCGTCATCGCCGCCGCCCCCGCGGCCGCCAGCCACCGTCCCCGCATCAACCTCTTGCTCCTCAAAAACTGAATCTGCGGGGCTTTGTGAAGCCCGGCAGCACCGCCGCGGCGACGTCGGCGAAGGCGCTGGTGCCGAAGGCGCCCGCGACCACCCTCCCCACGCACAGGCGCGAAACGCCCCTCACCCCCGGCTCGACGAGGGCGAGCGCGAACTGGCCCCCGTCCGCGACCTGATCGACGATCACCTGCGGCACATATTCGACCGCGCCGTCGATCAGGATGAAATCATAAGGGGCGCCGGCCGGGTGCCCAGCCTGGAGCGCCCCCTCCACCAGCTCGACGCCGGTTCCCGCCAGCGCCGAGCGGGCAAAGTCCGCCAGTTGCGGCACTTCCTCGACCGCGACCACCGACCGGACCAGCCGGTCGAGGACCGCGGCCGAATAGCCGGTTGCGGCGCCGATCACGAGCGCGCGCTCGTCGCCGGTGAGGTGGGCCTCGGTCAGCATCCGTCCGACCGCCATCGGCGAGTTGAGCTCCCGGTCGTGGCCGAGCGGCACCAGCGCGTCGGCGTAAGCGAGCGCGCACCGCTCCGCCGGCACGAAGCGCTCGCGCGGCACCTCGCCCATCGCCGTCACCACCCGCGGGTCGTTGACGCCGGTGGTGCGAAGCTGGCTCGCCACCATGGCGCGCCGCATATGCTCGAAATTGTGCTCGGTCATGCTGCTCCGCTTAATCGCACAGCTGTCTTAGTCGTGCAATACACTTATTCCCCCTCGCGGCTATTATCGGTCCGCGCCGACAAATCAAAGCGGAGAGTGGCAACGTCATCGCCTGTTGGGGAGCAAGAGCCGTGCCATGCGACCGTGCGAACGGGAACGGGTGCGAGGCGGCTGGAGGACGTCCGGAATCGGACATTTCTGTTCGGGGGCGGACAGCGCTTCGACGCGCTTCTATAGGGCGGCCCGTGACCCCCCTGGACGGACAGGACCGACCGTTCCACCGCGCGCTGCGCCGGCTTCGCCGGGACCGCGCGGCGGCGTCGGGCGCCGAAGCGGCTTATCTGCACCGCCGCATGGCCGACGAGCTGATTGAGCGGCTCGACCTGGTGAGCCGGGACTTTCGGACCGCGCTCGATCTCGGCTGCGGCGAAGCGTATCTGACCCGGCGGCTGCGGGAGCGCGGACTCGACGTCGTTCCGGCCGATTCCGGCGGCCGTTTCGCCGCCGGCGCGGCCGGGGTGCAGTGCGACGAGGACCGGCTCCCGTTCGCGGAGGGAAGCTTCGACCTGGTCGTCTCGGCCGGCGCGCTCGAGACAGTCAACGACCTTCCCGGCGCGCTGACGCTGGTGCGCCGCGCGCTTCGGCCGGACGGCCTGTTCCTGGCGGCGCTGACCGGCGCCGGAAGCCTGCCGCGACTGCGCGAATCGCTGTCGGCCGCCGAAGAAGCGGCGGGCCTAGACCCTTCGCCGCGCCTCCATCCGCAGATCGACGTGCGCGCCGCCGGCGACCTGCTCGGCCGCGCGGGCTTCGCGCTTCCGGTGGTCGACCGCGACACCCTCACGGTGCGCTTTCCCTCCTTTCTCCATCTCGTCCGCGACCTCAGGGGGATGGCCGCCTCGAACCTGCTCGCCGCTCGCGCGCGGCGCCCGCTGGGACGCGAAGCGCTCGCGGCGGCGGTGGCTCGGTTCGAAAGCGCCGCCGATCCCGACGGCAAGACTGCGGAGCGGTTCGAGATCCTCTATCTCAGCGGCTGGGCGCCGTCACCGGATCAACCGCGACCGGCGCGCCGCGGCAGCGCGACCGCGTCGCTGGCGGAGGCGTTGCGGCCGAAATCCTAAGTCAAAGCCTCGAGCAGCGCGATCAGCGGCCGGTCCGCCGGGGGCATTGCGAGACCGCGCATCTCCTCGGTCCGGGCCCATTTGAGCGCGGCGGCGTCGAGCGCGCGCGGCTCGCCTTCCCATCGCCGGCACAAATAGAGGAGCAGGATCATGTGGCGCTCGCCGAGGCCTTCGCTGGCGAAGCAGGCCGGCTGCAGGTCCTGCGGCAGCGCCCGGATTCCCAGCTCCTCCTCGAGCTCGCGGGCCAGCGCATTTTCGGGAACCTCGCCGGGTTCGACCTTGCCCCCCGGAAATTCCCATAGCCCCTCCATCTGGCGTCCCGGGGAGCGCTGCTGGAGGAGGATGCGTCCGTCCGCATCGAGGAGCGCCGCGGCTACCACCGTCATTGTCGGTTTTTTTTGCAAGCGCGGTCCTTCCGCTAGGACTCCGTTAACGGCGTTCCGGCTATCCGTCGCAGCAAATGGGCGATCAATGCCCGCCGCTGAGGGGACGTTGGGCGATGCGAGGTTTCTTCTCGATTTTCAAGGATGAGCGCGGCGCCACCGCGATCGAGTACGGCCTGATCATGGCGCTGATTTTTTTGGCGATGGTCGGCGCCGTCGCCCAGTTCGGCCAGACCACGATCAACATGTGGGACCATGTCGCGAACGAGGTGAGCAAAGCCTGAGCGACATTAAATGTTTGGCAACTTTGCTCACTTAAACCAACGCTAGCTGACCCAAATTCATGAATGCGCGGGCGGCGTGGAAGTGTGGACTTCCAAGAGTGGAATTGGAACCAAGGAGACCGGAAATGCAGTTCATTCGCAAGATTATCCGCGACGACAAGGGCGCGACCGCCATCGAATACGGCCTGATCGCCGCTCTGATCGCCGTTGCCGCGATCACCGCGATGCAGGGGCTCGGCAGCAGCCTGAACTCGACCTTCACCAACATCTCGACCGCTATGGGCGGCGCTGAGTAATCAGCTTCGCTTCACGCACAGGTTGAAGAGGGCGGCGGGAGCGATCCCGCCGCCTTTTTTCCATGCGCCGTCCGGCGGCGCGCCTCAGCCGATCGCGAGATATTTGGCCCGGCGCCGGGCGCGCAGCTCTTCGCGCCCGAGAGGGGTCAGCGCTTCAAGCTCCTCGGCGATGGCGGCGCCGAGCGACGCCACCGTCGCCGCCGTGTCACGGTGCGCGCCGCCGACCGGCTCCCGCACGACGCGCTCGATCACGCCGAGCTGGAGGAGATCGGCCGCGGTGATCCGCATCGCCTCGGCCGCTTCCGCCGCCTTTTCCGCGGTCCGCCACAAGATCGAGGCGCAGCCTTCGGGCGAGATCACCGAATAGACGCTGTGCTCCAGCATCAGGACCCGGTTGGCGGCGGCGATGGCGATGGCTCCGCCCGAACCGCCCTCGCCGACCACCGCGGCGACCAACGGCACGCCCAGAGCGAGGCAGCGCTCGGTCGAGCGGGCGATTGCCTCCGCCTGCCCCCGCTCTTCGGCCTGGACGCCGGGAAAGGCGCCGGGTGTGTCGACCAGCGTGATGACCGGGAGGCCGAAACGGTCGGCGAGGTCCATCAGCCGGATCGCCTTGCGATAGCCCTCGGGGCGGGCCATGCCAAAATTGTGCCTGAGCCGGCTGGTGGTGTCGTCGCCTTTCTCCTGGCCGATCAGCATCACCTTGCGGCCGGCGAAGCGGCCGAACCCGCCGAGGATCGCCTCGTCCTCGCCGAAGCCGCGGTCGCCGGCGAGCGGCACGAAATCCTCCACCAGCGCGGCGACATAATCCATGAAATGCGGCCGTTCCGGGTGGCGGGCCACCTGAGTCTTCTGCCAGGGCGTCAGACGCGAATAGGTGTCGCGCAGCAGCCGCTGCGCGCGTTCCTCGAGCCGGCCTATTTCCGCCTCGATGTTGAGCTCGCCGGCCGACGCCGTCTCGCGAAGCTCCGCGACCCGCGCCTCTAGTTCGGCGATAGGCTTTTCGAAATCGAGGAAGGTGGGCATGAGCGGCGGCGGTTAAGCGTGCTTCCGGGCCGCGTCAACGCGGCCGGCGTCGGCTAGCGGGTGGCGGCTGTTGACCAGCTCGATCAGCCGGCGCGAATCGACATGGGTATAGATCTGCGTGGTAGCGATGTCGGCATGGCCGAGCAGCATCTGCACGGCCCGCAGGTCCGCGCCCCCTTCGAGCAGATGGGTGGCGAAGGCGTGGCGAAGGACGTGTGGACTGATCCGCTCCGGAGGAATGCCCGCGTCGGCCGCCAGCGCCTTGATCAGCTGATGCAGCCGAACGCGGCTCAGATGGCCCTTGCCGGAGGGAAAAAGATAGAGCGAATCCCGCGGCACGCGAGTGGCCCAGGCCGAGACCGCCGCGCGGGCGCGGTCGGAGATCGGGACGAGCCGCTCCCGCCCCCCTTTGCCCTTGAGGATCAGGAACGACTTGTCCGGCGAAACGGCGTTACGGGGCAGCGACACCAGCTCGGTGGCGCGGAGACCCGAGCCGTAGAGGAGCTCGACCAGTGCCTCGAGCCGCAGCGCGGCCTCACCGCCTTCCGCCTTGCGACGCTCGACGGCGGCGAACAGCGCCTTTACCGCCTGATGGTCGAGAACCTTCGGAAGCGGCCGCTCGCTCCCCGGGCGCGGCAGCGATGCGGACGGGTCGTCGGCGCGATGGCCTTCGTCCTGCAGAAAGGCGAAGAACCGCCGCAGGGCGGCCGACTTGCGTGCCACCGTCGCCCGCTTGAGCGGCAGCCAGGCCTCGCCGAGCTTGTGCAGCGCCTCCGGCGAGGCCGCGGCCAAACGGCCGTCGAGCAGTTCCGAGGCCCCTTCCAGGTCACGGCCATAAGCGAGCAAGGTGTTGCGGGCCGCGCCCGCTTCGGCCGCCATCATCTCGAGGAAGGCCGCGATCAGCCGGCGATCCTCGCCGGCGGTCACAGCCGTGCCATCGCCTCGGCGGCGATCATCCGCGCTTCGAATTCCAGCCCGACCGTCCGCAGCGCCCGCAACGCGCGGAAGAGATATTGCGGCGGGACGCCGCGCCAGCCGCCGGTCTGCATCCCCACGGCCGTGAGCAGGACGACCGTCCCGGGCTCGCGATCGCGCGCGGCCCGATCGATGGCCGCGCTCCAGCGATCGTCGCCGCCGAGCCGCAAATCCAGCTCGGAGGCGAGGCTGGGAACGTCGCCCTCGCCGATCCGCCCCAGCCCGGCCAGCGCCGCCACCAGCAGCTGCGAGCGGCGGCGGCCCGCGCTCTCGTCGCCGCCGATATAGTCCCTGACCCTGCCCGCGCTGACGTCGACCACCGCCGAAGGCGCGCCGACGGCGAGCATCGCCCAGCCGCGGTCGTTGCCGCCGTCTTCCACGACGGCGCCCCAGCGGGCCGCCTCGCGGTCATAGCCGCCGGCGAACATCGAAGCGACCAGATTGGCCGAATCGGCGGCGAAATCCTCGACGGCCGGGATTCGGGCGGCGGCGCCGGAGGTCAGGATCAGGCGGGCATGGCGGCCATGGTCGCCTTCCCCCTCGTCCCACAGCGCGCGGAGCGCCTCGAGCCGCTCGCCCGGGTCGCGCTCGGTCCAGGCCGCGCGCAGGCGGGCGCCGACCGTCCCTTCCTGTTCGGCAATGTCGGTGGCGTCGAACGCGAGGCTGTAAAGCTCGGCCAGGGACCGCGACGAGAAGACGCCGAGCGACGCGGCGATCGAGGCGGCGCCGAGCCGCTGCTCGACCGGAATCATCGGCGAGCGGGCATACCAGGCCTGCATCGGCAGCGAGGCGCGGCCCACCAGCTGCGCCGGAATTTCGGCGCCGGTGGCGCTGGCCAGGCCAAGTCGCCACGGGCTGAGCGCGTCCACTTCCTCCCATCGGATGCTGGCGGCGCGGCGGGCTTCAGGGCCGGCGCCGATCACCTTTTGCGCAAGCAGCACGTCGACGTCGCTGACGCCGCCCTGGCGACGGGCTTCGTCGACCAGCGAGCTGGAGCGCGCCGGCTCGCCTTCGAGCGCCGCGCACATGGCTTCGGAAAGCTTCCAGGCGGCGGTCCGGGCGCCATCGTCCACAAGCGGGCACAAGCCCGCGGGGTCGGCGGTGGCGAGGGCGGTCTGCGCCGCCACTTCGAGCATGCGCGGCGTGTAGAATTCGCGGTCGACCGACTGGACGAGCATGCGGGCGGCATCCGCCTCACCCAGGCGCAGCAACAGGTCGGCCCGGGCGGCGACAAAATCGACCGGATGGATGCCCGCCGGCGCCTCGAGGCGCGACAGCAGCACCCGGCGAAGAAGGATCGATGCCCAGCGCGAGGGCAGCGGCGCATCGAGCCGGTGCATCAGGGTGGCGAGGAAGGGGCCGCTTGCGCCGCCGAACGCGTTCGCGGGCAGGCCGAAATTCCCCGGTGCGAGCAGGCCGACGGCATCGACCGGCCGCGCCACGCCCTGGGGAATCGAGAAATAGTTGGTGGGCCTGAGCCGCTCCAGCTGCTCCAGCTCTTCGTCGCTGAGCTCGCGCGTCTCCTGAACCTCGGCCGGGCGCCGGGCCGCCGGCGCGGGGGGCGCGCGCGTCGTCTGCGGACGCGCCTGCGGCTCCGTCTTCTCCACCGGCGGCGGCAGGTTCTGGGGATCGCCGAAGCCCGGCGGAAGCAGCGACTCGGGGCCTTGATTCTCCTGGCTGAAGGCGGGAATGGCGAGCAGCAGCGAGGCCGTGCCGCCGACCAGCAGCGCCCTAGCCCGCAAGGACTTCATTCGTCACATCCTGCTCGATGCGCTGGGTCGGGACTTCGGTGTCGAGGGTCGCTGCATAGATGAGAAGGCCGAGGAGAAGAACGAGCAACAGCAGCAGCGCCATTCCAACCGGCGAGCGGCGACGGCGGGGCGGCGAAGCGAAAGTGGACCTGCGCATGCGCGGCCTTTTGCCCCAGCGGAGCGCGGCCTGTATAGCCCCCGTCTATGCCGCAAGCGGGCCTTTCGCTGGACCGGCCGATCGTCCTCGTCGGCCTGATGGGGGCCGGCAAAACGACGGTGGGGAGGCTGCTCGCGGCGCGGCTCGCCTTGCCCTTCCTCGACTCCGACGAGGAGATCGAACGGGAGACGGGACTGACGATCGCGGCGATCTTCGAGCGCTTCGGCGAAGCCTGGTTCCGGGAGGCCGAGCGGCGCGCCCTCGAGCGGCTGGCCGGCGGCCCGCCGCGGGTCGTCGCCGCCGGCGGCGGCGCCGTCGCCGAGGCGCCGACCCGCGCGCTGCTGGTGAAGCGGTGCCTGACGGTATGGCTCGACGCGGATGTCGCGACGCTCGCCGGTCGCTTGCAAGGGTGCGGCACGCGTCCCCTCATCGCCGGGGACGAGCCGAAGAGCGCGCTCGCGGCGCTCGCTGAGGAGCGGAACGAGGCGTACGCGCAGGCGCGGCTGCATGTCTGGACCGGCGGCCGGCCGCCGCACAGCGTCGTCGATGCCGTCGTCGAGGGGCTGGCGGAGCGTGTGCGGTGATCCGGATCGACGCCCCTTATCCGGTGTGGGTCGGCGCCGGACTGATGGCCGAGGCGCAGAGCCTGCTTCCGCCGGGGCGCTTCTTCCTCGTCAGCGACCGCAATGTCGAGGCGGCCGGCTGGCTCCGTCGCGTCGAAGTTGCGCTCGCGCCTCGAGTGGTCGGAACCTACGTACTGCCGCCGGGAGAAGAAAACAAGAATTTCAGCCGCTTGGAGAAGCTTCTTGAAGTGATGCTGGAAGCACGCGTGGAGCGGAGCGATCATCTCGTCGCCATCGGCGGCGGCATGGTCGGCGACCTTGCCGGCCTTTCGGCGGCGTTGCTCAAGCGCGGCTGCGGCTTCGTCCAGGTGCCGACCAGCCTGCTGGCCCAGGCCGACGCGGCGATCGGCGGCAAGACCGCGGTCAACACCCGTCAAGGCAAGAACCTGATCGGAGCATTCCATGCGCCGGCGACGGTCATCGCCGACATCGATACACTGGCGACGCTCCCGCGCGACGAGCTTTGCGCCGGCTATGCCGAGGTGGTGAAATACGGGCTGATCGGCGACGCCCGCTTCTTCGACTGGTGCGAAGCTCATGCCGACGCGTTGCTTGCAGGGGACGAGCGCGCATTGCTCCATGCGGTCGAAACAAGCTTGCGCGCCAAGATCCGCCACGTGGTGGGCGACGAACGCGACCTTTCCGGGCAGCGGGCGCTGCTCAATTTCGGCCACAGCTTCGGCCACGCGATCGAGACCGAAACCGGCATGCGGCACGGCGAGGCGGTGGCTCTGGGTATGGTCCTGGCCTTTCGGCTCTCCGCCCAGCGCGGCCATTGCCCGCAGGCCGATGCCGAGCGGGTCGCGACGCACCTCGCACGCGTTGGGCTCCCGACGCGACTCGAAGGGATCGCTCCCGCGCGGCTCGCTGAAAGGATGGGGCACGACAAGAAGCGCGAAAGCGGGCGGCTGCGGCTGGTGCTGGCGCGCCGGATCGGCGAGGCCTTTCTCGACGCGTCGGTCAGCGGCCCGGAGCTCGAGGCGTTTCTGGAGCGGGAGGCGGAATCAGCCCGGATCGCGGTCGGCTAGCGGGTTTTCCGGGCTGAACATGCGCTCCTTCAGCGCATGCAGGTCGCCCGAGCTGGCCTGGATGTCGAGCCGCTCCCGGTCGCGGCGCCGATATTCCTCCTCGACCCGGCCGACCTCCTCGGCATCGATGCAGAACAAGGCGAGCGCCTCGCGCCCCATCGCCACCGCCGATTCGAACAGCTCGCGGACGACGCATTGGAGGTCGAGCGTGCGCAAGTCGATGAGATGGCGCCGGTCGAAGGCGCGGACAAAGACGGCCGCCTGCGGAAAGGCCTCGAGGATCGGCTCGAGGCGGCGCGGGGTCAGCCCCTGGCCATCGATGCAGAACAGGATCGCCTTCGCCTCGGCCGCGCCGGCGAGCCGGAGGAGGTCGATGCGGGTGCCGTCGCCAAAATAGACCTTCATCCCGAACGTGCCGGAAAGCTCGATCTGGCTCGGCTTGGAATCGATCAGGGTGACGGCGATGCCCTTCGCCATCATCATCTGGGCGACGGTCTGGCCGAAGCGGCCGTAGCCGACTACCACCGCCTGCGAAGGATGCGACATTTCCGGCCCGTCGAGGCCGTCGCCGTCGCGGCGGGCCGAGCGGCGGTCGAGCCAGTCGTTGAACATCATCAGGAAGGGCGTCGAGGCCATCGACACGGTGACGATGGCGCCGAACAGGCTGGCCGCTTCCGGCTCGATCAGCACCGCCCGCTGCGCCGCAGCGAACAGGACGAAGCCGAACTCGCCGCCCTGGCTCAACAGCAGGCCGAGCTTGAGCGCCCGGCGCGACGGCATTCCGAAGGCGCGGGCGAGGCCGAACAGCAGCGCCGCCTTCACGGCGATCAGCGCGGCCGCCATGCCGAGGATGAAGAATGGGCTCTCATAGATGGCGTCGAGGTCGAGCATCATCCCGACCGCGACGAAGAAGAGGCCGAGAAGGATCGAGCGGAATGGGTCGATGTCCGCTTCGAGCTCGTGGCGGTAGGGCGAATCGGCCAGCATCACGCCGGCGATGAAGGCGCCCAAGGCCGTCGACAGGTGGAGCGCCTCCATCACCGCCGCGCTGGCCAGGACGATGAACAGGCCGGCGACGACGAAGAGCTCGCGCTCGCTGATCCGGCCGACGAGCCGGAAGAGCGGATTGATCACGAACCGCCCGACCACGACGAGGCCCAGGATCGCGCCGACCGTGTAGAGGCCGAGCAGCCAGCCGGGCGGCGCCATCGGATCGGCCGGCGCTCGCGACAAAGCGGCGATGATCGTGATCAAGGGTACGATCGAAAGGTCCTGGAAAAGCAGGATCGAGAATGCGCGTTCGCCCGCCGGCGTGTTGATCGAGCCGTCCGAGCGAAGGCTCGGAAGCACCTGCGCCGTGGACGAGAGCGCAAGCGGCAGGCCGATGGCCAGCGCCGCAGCGAAGCTGAAGCCGCCGACGAGATAGACCAGAGCCGCCAAAGCGAGCCCGCTCAGCGTCACCTGCAACAGGCCGAGACCGAAAATGTCGCGCTTCAGCCGCCACAGCCGCTCCGGGTGGAGCTCGAGACCGACCAGGAAAAGCAGCAGCACGATCCCGAAATCGGCGATGTGGAGAATATCTTCGGGCGCGTTGACGAGGCCCAGGCCGTCCGGGCCGACGAGCGCTCCGGCAATGAGATAACCGAGCACGGCGCCGAGACCGAGGCGGCGGAAGGTCATCACGAACAGCAAGGCGGCGCCGAGCATGATCACGCCGTCGCGGAGGAGGAGCGCGGCCGCCGCCTCGCCGGCGTCCCCTTCCATCAATGCCGGCCCGCTTTGGCGGCGGCCTCGGCGGCAGCCTCGAAAGCGAGCAGGATCGAGGCGTGGCGGGCGCTGAAGGGCCGCGCCTCGCGGAAGATGTCGAGCCCGGGCCAGTCGCCCGGGTCGTCGCGGCGGCCGGCGAGGAAGTCGGCCAGCGCCTCGCGGGCCGCGGCCAGCTGCCGGGGCGTGCGGCCGACGGCATGGGCGCCCATCAGCGACGCAGAGGCCTGGCCGAGCGCGCAGGCGCGGACCTCCTGGCCGAGCTCGGCCACCCGCCCCTCCTCGTCGGTGACGATGTCGACGGCGACCCGGCTGCCGCAGACCGGCGACGTCTTTTCGGCGCTGGCCTGCGGCGATTCGAGCCGCCGATGATGGGGGATCGACGCAGCGAGCCTCAATATGTCGCGATTGTAGAGAGCGGTCGGCACAAGCGGGCTATAGGTGAGCTTCAGCGGCCGGGAAACGCTCGTCAGGCATGCCGCCAGATCGTGCCGCTGGGCGTATCCTCGAGGAGGATGCCCTCTTCCGACAGCGCGGCGCGGATTCGGTCGGCTTCGGCGAAGTCTCGGCGCTTCTTGGCCTCGGCGCGGGCGACAATCAGGGCGTCGATGCGGTCGTCGCCGCCGTCCCGGAACCAGGCTTCGGCCGATTCGCCGAGCAGGCCGAGCAAAGCCGCGCTGGCCCTGAGCGCGCCGGGATCGTCGAGCGCCGACAGCCGCGCCAGCGCGAGCGGCGTGTTGAGATCGTCCGACAGGGCTTCGACGACGCCGGCGTCCACCTGGCCGGTCGGGGCGTCCCCGGCGGCCCGGTAGAGGCGGTCGAGCGTCGCCTTGGACTGGGCAACCAGCGCTTTCGACCATTCGAGCGGCTGGCGATAATGGGCCGAGAGCAAGGCCAAGCGAAGCACCTCGCCCTTGTGTCCCCGCGCGAGCAAATCGGCGACGGTGACGACATTGCCGAGGCTCTTCGACATCTTCTCGCTGCCGGCCATCGAGAGGAAGCCGTTATGGACCCAGTAGCGGGCGAGCGGCGCACCGGCATGGACGCAGCGGCTCTGAGCGAGCTCATTCTCATGGTGCGGGAAGATGAGGTCGAGCCCGCCGCCGTGAATGTCGATCGTCGCCCCCAGATGCTCCTCGATCATCGCCGAGCATTCGATGTGCCAGCCGGGGCGGCCGCGGCCCCACGGACTGTCCCAGCCGATCACGCCCTCGGGCGAAGGCTTCCACAGAATGAAGTCGGCCGGGTCCTTCTTGTAGGCGGCGACCTCGACGCGGGCGCCGGCGATCATCGCCTCGCGGTCGCGGCGGCCAAGCGCGCCGTAATCAGGGTCCGAGGGGACGTGAAAGAGGACGTGGCCCTGGGCCTCGTAGGCGTTGCCGCTCTCAACCAGCCGGGCGATCATCGCGACCATCTGCGGCACGTGCTCGGTGGCATGGGGCGCGGTGGTCGGAAGCCGCACCCCGAGCGCGCCCATATCGTCATTGTAGAAGCGCTCGTAGCGACCGGTGATCACCGAAGGATCGACGCCTTCGGCACGGGCGGCGTCGATGATCTTGTCGTCGACGTCGGTGACGTTGCGGGCGTAAACGAGGCTTTCCTCGCCGTAGACGTGGCGAAGAAGCCGGGCGAGGACGTCGAAGACGACGGCCGGGCGCGCATTGCCGATATGGGCGCGATTGTAGACGGTCGGGCCGCAGACATACATCGTCACCCGGGCCGGGTCATCCGGCTCGAAGACGCGCTTTTCCCGTGCCATCGTATCGTGGAGGCGGATGTCGGTCATTGGCGGTTCGCGTTCGGCGCTTCGGCCCCTGGCTCTGTACGGCTCGCCGGGCCGCGCCGCGCCTCGACCAGGTCGGCAATCGCCTCCCCGCTCGCCTGGAGTAACGGAAAGCTGCGCGAATCGGCGATCCATTCCGGCCGGGCGGCGGTCCGGCCCCAGATCATGTCGAAGACGAAGTTGAGGGCGAGAAAGACGAGTGTCGCGGCGATCAGGCCCTTCAGCGCCCCGAAGCCGGCGCCGAGCAGGCGGTCGATCGGCCCGACGACCGACTTGCGGACGCTGGCGCCGAGGCGGCGGGAAGCGAGCTTGCCGAGGAAGAAAACGGTTCCGAAGACGAGGATCAAGGCGAGCAGCCAAGCGCCGCTGCCGACGGGACCGCGGAGCATCTCGGCCGCCGGCTCATGAAACCAGCTCAAGGCGACCATCGCCAGGATCCAGGCGAACAGCGACAAGATCTCGGCGACGAAGCCGCGCAGGAAACCGAACAGGAGCCCGGCGCCGACAAGGAGGGTGACGAGGATGTCGAGCCCGGTAAGTCCCATAGCGCACGGAACTAATGGAGGCTGGCTGCCTTGGGAAGGCCGCGGCGCCGCGCTTGGCCGGCGCGGGCTTCATTGACTATTAACCGCTTTGCCCCCACATGGCGCTCAGCGAGGCGTCATGCAGCGTGAACAGGCGGGATAACCGCCGCGGCTCCGCTCTCGTATTTCCAAGGCTTTCCCTTTTCACGCGGGTCAGCAAAGGGTCCCATCAAAGTAGTCCTTTGATGGGTGCCCAAAACCCGCCGCGCTGCGCGCGCCACTGAGCTGCGCGGAGCGCCGCATTGAAGTGAGTTTTCCAACTATCATGTCATTCCAGACCCTCGGGCTGTCGAAGCCCGTTCTCCAGGCGCTCGCCCGCAAGCAATATAACGAGCCGACGCCAATCCAGGCGCAGGCCATCCCAACCCTCTTGAAGGGCCGCGACCTGCTCGGCATCGCCCAGACCGGCACCGGCAAGACCGCGGCCTTCATGCTGCCGTCGATCGACCGACTCGTCGGCGCCCGCCGCGTGCCGCGGCCGACCTCGTGCCGAATGCTGGTGCTAGCGCCCACGCGCGAGTTGGCGAGCCAGATCGCCGACAGCGCCGAAAGCTACGGCAGGGGCTCGCGCCTTTCCGTCACCACCGCGTTCGGCGGCGTGCCGATCGGCAAGCAGAGGCGGGCGCTCGAGCGCGGCGTCGACGTACTTGTCGCCACGCCCGGCCGGCTGCTCGACCTGGTCGAGCAGCGCATGCTGACGCTGCGCGAGGTTGAGATCCTCGTCCTCGACGAGGCCGACCAGATGCTCGATCTCGGCTTCATCCACGCGTTGAGGAAGGTCGCCAAGATGGTGCCCGCCAAGCGCCAGACGCTGTTCTTCTCGGCGACCATGCCGAAGGCGATCCGCACGCTCGCCGACGAATTCCTCACCGATCCCGCCGAGGTGCGGGTCGCGCCCGCGGCAACGACGGCCGAGCGCGTCGACCAGTTTGTCAGCTTCTGCCAGCAGGCGGAAAAGCAGGCGCTGCTGACGATGATGCTGCGCGCCGGCTTTTCCGAGCGCGGCAACATGGAGCGGGTGCTGATCTTCACTCGCACCAAGCATGGCGCCGACCGGGTCGTGAAGCTGCTCGCCGGCAACAACATCGCGGCGGCGGCGATCCACGGCAACAAGAGCCAGCCGCAGCGCGAAAAGGCGCTGGCCGCGTTCAAGGCCGGCGAGGTGCCGATCCTGGTCGCGACCGATATCGCGGCTCGGGGCATCGACGTCACCGGCGTCAGCCATGTCGTCAATTTCGAGCTGCCCAACGTCGCCGAGCAATATGTCCACCGCATCGGGCGCACCGCCCGAGCCGGGGCCGCCGGCGTGGCCATCGCTTACTGTGCGGAGGATGAGCGCGCTTACCTTCGCGACATCGAGAAGCTGACCCGCCAGAAGATCGAGGTCGCGCCGCTGCCGGCGAACTTCCTCGCCGAGGCGGCGCGGATCAGATCGACGCGAAGCAATGTGGCGACCTTCGAAGAGCGGCTCGCACCGCGCCACGAGGAGCGCCGGCATTATCGCCCGCAGGGCCAGCGCGGGCGCTACGCGTCGGCGGTCAAGCCGATGGCCGCCAGCCGCCGCCGCGCGCGGGGCTGAGCCGCTTGCGTGGGCACGGCCGGACTGGACCCGGCTTCTCGTCCGTCCGGCCTGCCGGCGGCAACGTAAAGCATTAACCTGCGTTATTCCTGCTCCAGGTCCGCCGCGGCCGCGGGCCGCCCGCGCGCCTGGCTGTAGGAGGATGACATGAACGAAGGCAAAGACGGCTTCGGCGGCAGGCAGGACCCGCAATTCGGGCAGCAGGACAAGCTCGGGCGGCAGGACGAAAGCGGCGGCAAAAGCGGGGAGCTGCGCGACAAGCTCCAACAGGAATATGAAGAGGGCGCCGAGCAGGATTTCGGCGGCAAGGACGTACCGCTGCGCGACAAGCTCCAGCAGGAATACGGCCAGGACGAGCCGGGCTTGGACAAGGGCTCGGGCGAGGGCTCCGGCAAGAGCTCGAGCGAAGGCAGCCCGTTCTTCGGCAAGGGCGAAGGCAAGCCCGGCTTCGACGCGCGCGGCGAGGCTTCCGGGAAGGGCCAGTGGGACGAGCAGGGCGCCGGCTCGGACAAGGACGGCCTCGGCAAGGACGAAAGCGGCGGCTTCGACAAAGGCGGCGGCCGCTACTGAGGCACTGACCTCCGGCCTATTAGCGGAAGGCGATCGGGCTCGGCGTCCGACGCCCGGCCGGATTGGTTCGTCGTCCGCGCCTCGCGACGACGGCCGGGTCAGCGCTCGCGCGGGGTGCCGCCGGGGATGACGGGGCGTTCCTCGCCCCCCTGCCCTCGCTGCCATTCGACCCGCGCCACATAGAGGCAGCGTTTGTGATAGCCGGGGCGCTCGCGCGCATCGGGGTCGCGATTCCAGGCGTGGAAGAAGAGGTAGGTCAGGCCGCCGATATCGAGCAGCGCCTGATGGCCGGGGCCGACCAGCGCCGTCTCGTCATGCGAATAGAGGATCGGATTCTCGCCCGGATCGCTGCAAGGCCCGCGCGGGGTCGCGCAACGCAGATAGCCGATCGCATAATTCTGGTTCCCGTAGAAATTGCCCGAATAGAAAAGGTAATAGGCGTTGCCGCGGCGGACCATGGTCGGCGCCTCGACGACCCGCCATTCCCAATCGTCGTGGTCGCCCGGCTCGTCATTGTTGGCGACGAGGCGGTGCGCCGGGCCGAGCGTTGCCAGGCCATCGCCGCTGAGCCCTTGCGAATAGATGGCGGACCCGTCGCCGCAGCAATTGCCGTCGTCCTTGAACAGCAAATAGAGATTGTCACCGTCTCGGAAGATGCCGGCGTCGATGACGCCGTGCGCGAATTCGCCGCACACCAATGGGTCGCCGAGGCCGATGAAGGGCCCCTCGGGCCGGTCGGCGACGGCGGCGCCGAGGCAGTGTCGCTGGAGAAGGCGCGGCCCCTCGGGCGGCGTCTCGGTGCGGGTGAGGGTCGCGTGGCGGGCATTGAAATAGAGGATGTAGCGGGCGCCCAGGGCGACGACTTCCGGCGCCCATACCTGCGGGTGGCGTCGGTCGACCCATGCGGGAAGATTGGCGGCGGGAAAGGCTTCGGCCGCAATGCTCCATTGGGTAAGGCCGGCCGAGCGGACGAACTGCACGTTCATCTGCGCGCCGCCGACCTGGTTGCCGGTGGCATAAGCGTAGAAGGCGTCACCGAAGCGGGCGACGAAAGGATCGGGGAAATTGCCGTTGAGGATGAGGTGCGGGCGGCCCTGGCCTAGCCGCTCCATCGGTACCCCCTCCCCCGCCGGCCCCGGGCAATCGGGCGCGCGGCCAGGCGATTGTCCGACCCCCGCGCTCGCCGCCAGCAAAAGGGTAGCGAGCGGCCAGGTGAGGCGGCGCAGGCGGGTGCTGTTCAGACGCTGCAACATCCGCCCAAGTGCTGGCCGCTGGCTCGCTTTTTGTCGAGGGGCTTCGATGCGGCCGCCTCGCCCGGGTCAGCGCCGGGCCAAGCGGCTTTCCGGTGCCGGGTACGGGACCCGCTCCGAGAGGAAGGTCAAGATCGCTTCGCATGCCGCCGGACGGCCGATCAGATAGCCCTGCGCGACGTCGCAGCCCATCGTCCGCAGCAGCGCCAGGCATTGTTCGTCCTCGACGCCCTCGGCGACGACCGAAAGTCCGAGCTCGTGCGCCATCGCGATGGTCGAGCGGACCATGACCGCGTTGCGCTGGTCGTGCGCCATCGGCGCGACGAAGCTCTTGTCAATCTTGATCTCGGTGGCGGGCAGCATCTGAAGGTAGCTGAGCGACGACTGGCCGGTGCCGTAGTCGTCGATCGACAGCTTCAGGCCGAGCGCCCGCCATTCTTCGAGCGCGGCCACGGCCGCCGCCGGATCGGCCATGGCGGCGGTCTCGGTGATCTCCAGCGTCAGCGAAGCCGGGTCGATTCCGGTGCGCTCGAGCAGCTCGCGCGCGGCGCGGATGAAGGCGCCGTCGCTGAGGAGCATCGCCGAGACGTTGACGGCAAGGCCGAGGTCGCGCCCGATCCGAAGCCAGTCGAGCGCGTCCGCGATGCCGCGCTCCATCACCTGGAGGGTCAGCTCCATGATCCGGCCGCGGCGCTCGAGCAGCGGGATGAAGGCGTCGGGCGCGAGCGGCCCGAGCGTCGGGTGCGACCAGCGTACCAGAGCCTCGACGGCGACGATCCGGCCCGAGGCAAGATCGAGTTGCGGCTGATAGGCGTTCCAAATCCGCCCCTGTGCCAGCGCCGAGTCGAAGTCGGCGAGCAGGGTGACGCTGCGGTCCGCCTCGGACGCGTCGGCGGTGGTGAAGAGCTGCCAGCGGGTGCGTGACGCGGCGGCGCGGTCGGCGGCAAGGAGGGCGTTGGCGACGAGCTGGCGCGCGGATGCGCCGTCGCCGTCGGCGGCGCCGAGATGAAGCGAGACGGTCACGCGCCGGCCGCAATCGACGGGCAGCCGAAGCAAAGCCGCCGAGCGCGCGGCCACGGTGTCGAGATCGGTCGCGGCGGGCTCGATCCAGCCGAGGCTGCCCTCGTCGAGGCGATAGACGTTGTCCGCCGAGCCGCCGCAGCGGAGGCGGTCGGCGACCTGTCGCACCAGCTTCGCGCTGAGCTCCGGCCCCAGCCCGGCGGCGAGGCCGGCGAACTGGTCGATACGCGCGACCACGATCCGGACCGGCCCGGCGACGGCCGCTTCGAGCGCGGCGAGGTTCGGCAGGCCCGTCGCCGCATCGGTCAGCGAACCCTCGCGATAACGCTGGCCCAGCGCGGCCGCGCCGGCTGCGGCGCCGCCGCACAACAGCGCCGCCAGCGCCGGCACCACCGCCAGCGTCCATGCGGTCCAAAGCTCCGCAGCAAGCGGGAGCGCGACCAGAAGGAGCGCGAGCGCGCCGAACCAACAGGCTCGCCCGGCGAGCGAGCGTCGGCCCGCGGCCCAGCCGATTGCCGCCAGCACGAGCGCGAGCGCCGGCCACGGGCCGAGGGGCTGCGCCGGCTTGCGGTGCATCAACGTTTCGGCGGCCATGGCCTGGATAACGACGCCGGGAAGCAGGCCGTGGCGCGGCACCGGGTAGCGGTCGCCGAGTTCCACCGCAGTCGCGCCGATGACGATCCGTTTGCCGCGCAGCAAGGCGGGATCGACCCGGCCCTCGATCAGGTCGACCATGGCGTGGCGCGGAATGGAATCGGGGTCGATCGCATAATCGATCGCGAACAGGCGGCCGGACTGACCGGCGCTTTCCGCGACCAGGGCGGCCAGCGACGGGCGCGGCAGGCCCATCGTCTCGAGGCCGAAAGGCATTTGCCGCAAATAGCCGTCGGCGTCCGGCACGACGTTGGCGGCGGCGAGGAAGCTGTGATCGGCCAGCGCGGGGATCGGCGCCGATTCGAGCGATTCGTGGCTTCCGGCGCCGGCATCCTGACGGAAGGTCGGCAGGATCACCGCCCCGCCGGCGCGGCGCAGCGCTTCGGCGAGGCGGGCATCCTCGGCCGGCGCGGATGCGCTCGAAAGATCGACGTCGAAGGCGATCGAGCGCACGCCAGCCTCGCGCAGCCGGTCGACGGCGGCGGCATGGACGCTGCGCGGCCATGGCCAGCGAGCGATGGCGGCAATGCTCCGCGCGTCGATCTCGACGATGTGGATTTCGCCGCTCGCCGATTCGCTGCGGAACGCGTCGCGCAGGTCGCGAAGGCCGAGCTCGGCGCCCTGGCCGATTCCCGTGAACGCTGCGAGAAGTCCGGCGAACGCCGCTACCAGGGCCGCGACCATGCGCTGGTGCGCAACCATCGCGCCGACGATCGTGAGCGGGGCCATCGTCAGAAAGTCCGCGACAGGCCGAGTCGGAGCCGGTGCCGGTCGGCACGGTAGAAAAGGATCGAGCTGGACGTGCGGTTGTAGGTGTAGGTCAGCGACGGGATCAGGCCGAGCAGCAGCGGCCGGCGCATCATCACATAGGCGCTGGCGTAAACGCGCCAGTCGCGCCGCTCGTCCGGCGACAGGAAGAGGATGGGGGCATCGTACGTGACGCGGCTGACGCCGCCGGAGACCCCGACGGCGAAACCGCGCCCGACGAAGTGGTTGAGCGCGCCGTAAGTGCCGAAGTCGGTGCTCGAGAAGCGGTCGGCCTCCAGCCATTCGCGCCGCCCGTAGGCACCGAGCGAGGCGGCAAGGTCCGGGCCGAGCAGAGCCTCGTAGCTAAGGTAGGCGCTGGCCTGGCTGCCGCCGAAAAGCTCGCCATAGCCCGATTCGAAGACGCGGGCGTCGATCCTGAGCGTGACGTGCCGGCGCTCGGCGATGCGCTGGCGCAGGCGCCCGCGCACGCCGAGGCCGCGATTGGCGGTCTCCCCGCCATACCAGCGCTGGAAGGCGATGACCTGCAGCGCGGCCTGGGTCGAGGGGCCCCAGCTGAACTCCGGGCCCAAGGCGACCAACACGGATCCGTCGTCGGTCCGGTCGCCCTCATGATCGAGATAATAAGCCTCGACGTCGGCGGCGAGGCTGGCTGTGGGGGACAGCGGAACGTCGGCGGCGGCCGAGGCCGAGGCGCCGAAGCCGAGGCTCGAACGCTCGCGAAGCGCCGGGTCCAGCGGCACCGGCAGCGCCTCGCCGCCTTGTTCGACGGGAATCGTCTCGCGGTCGGTGGCGTTGGTGATGTTGCTGTCGGCGACCGCGCTGGCATCGAGACGAAGCGACCATTCGGTCCGCCGCGGCGGCGGGGCCGTCGGCGGCGGCGGCGTCGGCGACAGGCTCCGGTCGCGCTCGGTCGGCGGATATTGCTCGCCCGGCTCGACCTGCTGGGGAGCGGCGCCGAGGTCGGGGCCGCCGCCCGGGGCCGAGACCATCGCGTCGAGATCGTAACCGAGGACAGGCTGAGCGGCGGCCGGCGGCGCGAGCCCCGCCAGACACGGCCCCCAGGCGAGGAGGAGTGTGGATCGCCACTGCATCGATCGATGTCGTCCTTCGACCTCCCCCGCCCCCCGGGTTCGGGACGAGCGAACTCGATAGCAGCGGGACGTTGAAGAACCGTTAGAGCCGAGAGGCTGGGGCGTATCCGCTCAGATGCAGATCACGCCCAGCACGCAAAGCTCGCCACCGTCGCTCGGCGAGGGATTCGACACCTGCGGATCCGGGCTCGGTCCGGGCCCAGGGCCCGGTTCGGGCGTCGGCGCCGGTTCCTGGCTTGGAGCGGGCTCGGGCGTCGGGACCGGTTCCGGCGCGGGAGCAGGGTCGGGCGTCGGTTCAGGCACCGGCTCCGGCGCCGGAACTGGATCGGGCGCAGGCATGGGTTCGGGCGCGGGGACGGGATCCGGCGTCGGCTCGGGCACCGGCACCGGATCGGGATCGGGCGCCGGCGCAGGCTCCGGCGCGGGATCGGGCAGGGGCACAGGATCCGGCGCGGGATCCGGCACCGGCACCGGATCCGGATCGGGCGCAGGCTCCGGCGCGGGATCGGGCACAGGGACGGGATCCGGCACCGGATCGGGATCGGCCGCCGGCGCGGGATCGGGCACGGGCACGGGCGGCGCGGGATCCGGCGCCGGAACGGGCTCCGGCGCGGGATCCGGCACCGGCACGGGCTCCGGCGCGGGATCCGGCACCGGCACCGGATCGGGATCGGGCGCCGGCGCAGGCTCCGGCGCGGGTTCCGGCGCCGGCGTGGGCTCGGGGGCTGGGTCCGGCATGGGCAAGGGGACAGGCACCGGATCGGGCGCGGGAGCGGGCTCCGGTACCGGCACCGGCGTCGGACCCGGAACCGGCGCTGGAACCGGCAGCGGCTCGGGATCCGGCGCCGGAACCGGTGCGGGATCGGGAGCAGGCGGGGGTGGCGGCTCCGGGACGGGCAATGGGACCGGTTCCGGTACGGGCGCGGGCGTCGGCTGCGGCGCCGGAACCGGCGACGGGAGCGGGACGGGCTCCGGCATCGGCGCGGGCAGCGGCGCGAACTCGGGAAGCGGCGCAGGCGTCGGAACGGGCTCGGGAAGCGGCGTCGGCGTCGGCACGGGGGCCGGCGGAGGATTGGGAGTCGGCGTCGGCACGGGCGCCGGCGGGGGCGCCGGTCCGCCGTCCGGATCGGTACCCGGCTCACTGTCCGGCGCGGGGTCAGGCTGAGGAGCAGGCGTCGGTTCGGGCCCGGGCGCAGGCGTCGGCGTCGGTTGGGGTGCAGGCGCGGGCGCCGGGTCGGGCTGCGGCGCAGGCCCAGGCGCCGGCTCGGGCACGGGTGAGGGCTGGGGCGAGGGCGTGAGGTCCGGTTCAGGCGCAGGCGCAGGCGCGGGAGCCTCGCCGGATTCGGCACCAGGATCGGGTACCGGATCCGCGCCGGGCTGAGGATCCGGCGCGGGCGCCGGCGCCGGAGCAGGCGCGGGCGCGGCTTCGGGTGCGGGCGTCGGCGGGGCGGGGACGGGCTCGGCGGCCGGGACGGGCTCGACGGCGGGACCCGGCCTCGGCTGGATCACCGGGTCAAGCGCGGTCAGCGCCGCGGCTTCGGTCGACAGCGGCGCGCGCGTGTCAGGCCCCGCGAGCGCCAAGGCCGCGTCCTGCGCCGCCTCGACGTCGGCATAAGCGAGCGTCGGCAGCGTCGCACTTCCGCCGCCGCGGATGTTTTCGCGAGACGATGTAGCCGTATTCGCCAGTGTGACCTCGGTCGGGGCGATCGACAGCACCGAGGCCGTCATGCCGGGATCGACCATCTGCGAGGCCGCACCGTCGGGAGTGGTCACCTCGACGCGGCCCTCGGAGACGGCGACGGTGGCGCGATCGCCCTCGACATTGACTTCGAACACCGTGCCCTTGACGAGCGCAACCAGATAGGGCGTGCGGACGCCGAAATGCGGCGTGGCCCGCCGCTCGATGTGGAAGACTGCCCTCCCCGCCTCCTGGAGCATCTGGACGATGCCTCCGCCTTGCTGCTGGGCTGTGGGCAGGCGCAGCCGCGTGCCCGGCGAGACGACGACATATTCCGGTCCGCGCACCAGCACCGCACGCCCGGAAGGACCGGTAGCGACGACGTCGCCCGGGGCCAGCGTCGCGCCGCGCCGGACCGGCTGCGCGTTCCCGCGGCGCTGGACCTGGACCGGCCCCGCTGCTTCGCTGACGCGCCACGGCGCCACCTGGGCCCAGGCCGTCTGGCCCCAGAAGAGCAGGATCAGGAACAGCGCGCGAAGGTACATGACCGGCTTTCCGCAGCGTCGGCCGAACGCGGGCCAACGGCGCGCCATAGCGGCACGCGCCTTGCCGAGCCGTCACGGGCGATGGCAAATACGCTGTTAAGGCTGTTGCCCGCCGCTGCGCCCGGCGCGCCTAGATGAAGGCGACGAAGTCCGCGTTGGTCAGCACCGTCGCCGGCGTCACGGTGGCGAACAGGATCTGCCCGGCGCTGCCGATCCCATCTGAATCGTAATAGATCTTCCCGGTCGCCTGGTCGTAGACGATCCGGTCCGATGCGTCGGCGGCCGCGCTGCCCACTTTGAAGGCTGCAGTGCTCAACGTCCCGTTGTCGGCAATGCCGGTGAAGATATCGCGATCGAGCCGGATCGAGTCGTCGGCGCGCGAGAAATCGAGGATCTTGTCGACATTGTCGGACGCAAGGGGCGTGTCGAAATAGAAGCTGTCGAGTCCCGTGCCGCCGCTCAGCGTGTCGGAGCCGGCGCCGCCGAAGAGTCGGTCGTTGCCGCTCCCGCCGTTCAGCGTATCCGAACCGGCGCCGCCATCGAGCGTGTCGTTGCCGGCGCCTCCATTGGCGGTGTCCCCGGCGCCGAACAGAAATATCCGGTCGTTGCCCGCGCCCGTGCTGACGTTGTCGGATTTGGCGTAGAGCTCGGAGCCATAGATCGTGAAGGCCTCGACGCCGCTGAAATCGACCTTCTCATAGCCCGCACGCGCAACCAGCGCGCCGTCATACCCTCCGCTGTTCGACGCGGCGAGGGTAAGCGTGAGACCGCCATAACCACCGGAATTGGTCCGATAGTCGAGGATCAGGCGGTCGGCGCCGGCGCCGGCGTTGAACCGGTCGAGGCCGCCGAAAAAGGTGGCGCTGTCGTTACCGCTGCCGGTGCTGACAAGGTCGGCATAGCTGCCGCGGCCGGAGACGATGACATCGTGGCCGGAGCCGGTTTTGAGGTCGAGAAAATATTCGAGGTTCGCGAAGGTGCCCGGCACCGACAGCTTGCCGGAAGCAAGGTCCCAGTTAATGGCCACTCGGCGGTCGCTGAAATCCTTGCCGATGCCGTCGACGCCGACGCCGCCGTCGACGCTGTCGCTTCCGCGCCCGACGCTGATCTGGTCGTTGCTGGCGTAGGTTTTTACGATGTCGTTCCCGTTGCCGGTCACGATCTTGTCCTGGAGATTGGAGCCGTTGCCGCCGCTCACCAGCGTGTAGATGGTGAAATGCTCGACTCCGGCAAAGTCGACGCGGGGCGCGTCGCTCTGGGTGCCGACCAGCGCGCCCTTGTAGCTGCCGCCGCCCTGCGAGATCAGGGTCATGCTGGTGTTGTTGGTGAAGCTGGTGGTGCGCCAGTCGATCACGAGGCGGTCGATGCCGGCACCCAGATCCGCCTTATCGGCGCCGTTGATCACGGTCACCGTGTCATCGCCGCCGCGCGTGTAGATGACGTCGTCGCCGCGCCCGCTCGAATCGTTGACGTTGGCGGTGACGATCACGTCGTCGCCGGCACCCGTACGCAGATCGAGGAAATATTCCAGGTTCTTGAAGCTGCCGGGACCGGAAAAGGTGTTGGCGGTCAGGTTGATGGCAATGGCACCGGCCGTTTCACCGAATTCCTTGGCGAGCCCGTCAATGCCGATGCCGCCGTCGACCTTGTCGGTGCCGCGGCCGACACGGATCGTGTCGTTGCTCGCATAGGTCGAGACGATGTCGTTGCCGTCGCCGGTGACGATCGCGTCCTGCAGGTTGGTGCCGTTGCCGCCGCTTACCATCGTGTAGATGGTGAAATGCTCGACCCCGGCGAAGTCGACGCGCGGAGCGTCGCTGTGGGTGCCGACCAGCGCGCCCTTGTAGCTGCCGCCGCCGAGCGGGGTCAGCGTCATAGCGGTGTTGTTCGTGAAGCTGGCCGTTCGCCAGTCGATCAGCAGCCGGTCGACACCGGCTCCGAGATCCACCGTGTCGGCGCCGTTCATCACCGTCACCGAGTCGTTTCCGTCCCGGGTAAAGATGAAATCGTCGCCGAGGCCGCTGCTGTTGTTGACGTTGGCCGTGACGATGACGTCGGCGCCGCTGCCGGTGCGCAGATCCAGGAAATATTCGAGATTCTTGTAGCTGCCGGGGCCCGAATAGGTGTTGGCCGTGAGATCGATGGCTATCGCTGGAGCATTCTCCCCGAACTCCTTGGCGAGCCCGTCGTTGCCGCTTCCGCCATCGACGCTGTCGACACCCCCGCCGACGTTGATCCTGTCGTCGCTAATATAGGTGGCGACGACGTCGTTGCCCTCGCCGGTGAGGATGTTGTCGGCGAGGTTCGTGCCGTTGCCGCCCGAGACGGTGGTCCGGATCGTGAAATGCTCGACGCCGGAATAGGTCGCGCTCGGCCCGCTGGAATAGGTCCCGGTAAGGGAGCCGGAATAGCCGCCCCCCGAATCGACGGTCAGCGTCATCGTCGTGTTCCCGGTGAAGGCAGCGGCGGTCCAGTCGATGATGAGCCGGTCGTCGCCCGATCCGAGATGGGCGGTGTCGGAGCCGCTCCACAACGTCACGCTGTCGTTGCCCGCCCCGGTGGCGATGACATCGTTTCGATATTGTCCGCCGCCGTCGCGGACGTTCCTCGTGACGATGACGTCGTTGCCCGACCCGGTCGCCAGGTTGATGAAAAATTCGATGCTGGTGAAGCTGCCGGGACCGGAAAAGCTGGGTGTCTCGAGGTCCCAGAGGATGGCCGTGCTTCGATCGGAGAAGTCCTTGGCGAGACCGTCAATGTGATCGCCGCCGTCGACCACGTCGTCGCCGAGTCCGACGTAGATCAGATCCTCGCCGCCGAACGTGTTGACGACGTCGTTGCCCGAGCCGGTGCGGATCTCGTCCTTGGTATTGAGCGAATAGATATTGCCGTCCGTCCATTTATAGCGGTCGGGGGTCGAAATATGAATGTTCTCAACATCGGAGACAGTCACCGAGTCGGAATTGGTGCCGATATTATTGCGATAGGTAACGGTGAATGAACCGTCCGGATTCTCCGTGAACTCGCTCGTCACGCGCGCGCCGGTCGAGATGTTCTCGACCCCGAAGTTCGCGACGAGCGTGTCGCTCCCGTCGCCGCCTTCGAACGACGCGTTGATCGGATCGCCTGAAGCGCTGTTGAAATTGAACGTCTGGTTCATGGTCCTCTCCCGCTCTCGCGCCGACCCCCGAGCGCCGCCGGCCGCAGTCGGCCTCACAGGGGTAAGCGGGAGATCGAAGGGATTCGGATCAGCCGATCGAAAATTAGCTCGAAGACGGAATCGGCCTCGCCGCTATGGCATCGAAGGGCGACCGCTAGACTTCGTCGCCGAGACCGGGGCGCGGCGGTCCGTTGTCGCAGCTCCTCGCCAGATAGTCGCCGAGCCGGCTGCGGCTGGCGCGGTGCGACTCCGACAGGCTGCCGCGAGCCTCGAGCGAGGCGTAGATTCCGTGCGCTTCCCGCCAGGCGGCGCAGGCGCGCGCATAATCGCCGCCGTTGTAGAAATTGCCGCCCTGGGTGCTGATTGCGTCGGCCATGCTTCGAACGGCGCCGGGAGCGCCCTCGGCGAGCTCCACCAGTCGCCGGTGGGCAGCGATCACTTCCGCTCCGACGGCGTAGCTTTCGCGCAAGTGGCGCAGATCGGCCAGCACCTGCGCCTGCACCTCGCCGGTGATCGCGAAAAGGTGGAGGCCGCCGGCATCGTTGCGATCCCGGTCGCGCAACTGCCGCGCATTGGCCACCGCTTCCTCGATCGAGGCCCGCGCGAGCTCGTCCCGGCCGTTGGTGCGGTGGACGACGGCGCGATACCACAAAGACGTGGCGAGCTTCCGGACCAGCGCGGGATCGTCCGGTTCGGCTCGCACCAGGCGCCGGTTGATGGCGACTGCCTCATCCAGCACCCGGCGCGCGTCAGCTTGCTGGTCGAGATTGTGATGGGCCTCCCCCAGCAGCCGCAGGACGGCCGAGCGAACCATCAGGATGGGCCGCTGCTCACGCATCTGGGCCGGCAGGCGGTCGAGAAATTGCAGCGCGCGAAGATGGGTTGCCCGCGCCCGAGGATAGTTTTCGTCCCAGCCGTAGCTGTCAGCCTCGCCCTGAACGGCCGTGGCATAGATGCGCGCCGCATCGATGTTGGCGACTTCAATGCCGGCCAGCATCCGCTGGGCGCGTATCGCCTGTTCGCGGGCGCGGGCGATTTCATTGTCGTTGTAGAGGCTGGTCGCCGCCTGTTCGAGAAGCAGCCCCGCCATTGCCTGACGCACGGCCGGATCGTCCGGATGACGGCGTGCGAGGTCCGTCAGAATGGCTTCGGCACGCGCGAGCAGCGCGTTCGCATCGCGGTAGCGCCCGAGCTGACCCGCCTCACCGTCGCCCGCGACCTTCGCCAGCCTGATGAAGCCGTTGCCCGCCTCGATCCGCACGTCGAGCGGCGCGTTCCCGTCGGCGGCCAACGCTTCGAGATAGGCAAGGCCGGTGCGAGCGAGAATTGCACGCGCGCGGGTCGAACCAGGTACCCTGCTCACCTGGTCGAACGCTTCGAAAAGCATCGCCTTGGCGATGCCCCGGGTCTGCTGGAAACGCCGCTCGGCCTCGGTGCGCGCTTCTTGGGCGCGGGCATTGGCGATCACAGCGACTGTGAGTGCGCCGACAAGCATAAGCAGGACGACAGCGGCGGCCGTCACCGGCCAGCGATGTCGGCTCATGAATTTGCGCGCCCAATAGCGCCTGCCCCTCGCATAAGCGCCGACCGGCAGCCCTCTCTGCCAGGCGTGGACCTCGTCCCGGAGCGCGTCTGCCGTCGGATAGCGGTCGGCCGGATCGAGCGCGGCGGCCTTGCCGATGATCGCCTTCAGCTCGCGATCCCCCGGCGCGGGCGGGATCAATTTCTCGAGGACGCGTCCAAGCGAATAGATATCGGCGGCGGTCGAGACGTTCGAGCTGGTCATCCGCTCCGGCGCGGCATAGCCCGGAGTGAGGCTGAGGCTGCCCACCGAGACGGCCTCCCCGTCGCCCTCCGCGGCGTCGGCCGGCCGGGCGATTCCGAAGTCGATCAGCTTTACCGCGCTGTCGGCAGTGACCAGCACATTCGACGGGGTCAGGTCGCGGTGTACGATGAGGTGGCGGTGAGCAAAGGCGACCGCATCGCAAATGTGCGCGAATAGGCGGCATCGAACGTGGCGCGACGGCTGCTGCTCCTCCACCCACCGCAGCAGCGGCAGCCCCTGAACCAGCTCCATCACGATGTAGGGTGAGCCGCTTTCGGTCTCGCCACCGTCGTAGAGCCGTGCGATATTGGGGTGGGACAGGCGGGCGAGAAGCTGGCGTTCGCGCTGGAAGCGCTCGATCAAGGCTTCGGAAAGCAAGCCGGGCTTGACGATCTTGATGGCTACATCGTGGGTGAAGTCGCCGGCGACGCGCTCGCCGCGGTAGACCGAGCCCATTCCGCCGCGCCCGATCAGCTCGACGATCCGATAGGCGCCGATTCGTTCCGGCGGGGGCGCTTCGTCCTCCAGTGCGGAAGTGGCGGCGCCAGTGCGCAGCGATGCGCGACGGTCGGCGTCGATCAGCGACTGTAGCCGCGCGAGCAGCTCCGGCTGCCCGGCCGTGGCCGACGCGAGCCAGTCCTCGCGCTCCTGCTCCGGCACGTCGAGCCATTGCTCAAAGAGCCGGACCGCGTCTCGCTCGAGGGTCGGATCAGACATCGTCGAGCGGCCGCGACAGCGCGTCGGTCAACCACGCGCGCGCCGTCTGCCACCGCCGCTTCACCGTCGGTTCCGACCATCCCGTCACGACGCTGATGTCCTGCACGCTCATCCCCCCGAAATAGCGCATCTCGACCAGCTCCATCAGCTGATCGTCGATCGCTCCCAATCTTATAAGCGCGGAATTGAGGTGATTGAGATCAAGCCGCTGCCCGCCATCGATCGCGGTGCAGATCTCGACTTTGACGTGCCTGCGTTTCGCGGACGCCTTTTGGCGCGCGTGGTCGATCAGGATGTGACGCATCATGCGCGAAGCGAGCGCCAGCAGATGGGCGCGGTCGACCATTGCCGTCGGCTCCATGGCGATGATCCGAAGCACCGCATCGTTGATCAGGTCCCCGGTGGATAGCGACGTATCGCGTTCGCCGCGAAGCCGCGCCGCCGCGATCTGGGCGAGCTGCGGGTGGAGCCTCTCGATCAGCCGGTCGCGACCGCTGTTCTCGCCGTTTCGCCAGCGCGAAAGAAGGACCCCCGTCTCCGGTTCGCTGCGCATCCGCCCCCCTCTGCGTTCAGCCTACGCACGACGACCCGATACCGCAATCGCCGTTGCGCGAGGACTTTATCGCCCGGAAACCTCGTCTTAACGGAGATCAGCCACTCGATTCTCGACAGGCCGGCTGCGATCTGATTCAGTACGGCGCGTGGGGAGCAAGAGCGTGACGGCGATCAGGCGGGTTCATCCGGCATCGGCGCCGGGAGGGGACAGCGAGGCGGGTCTGCGCGCGGCGCTCGCCGCGGCCCTGCAGGCCCAGGCCGAGCTCGGCAGCAAGATCGAGCGGCTGGAGCGGCAGCTCGCGGAGAAGAGCGACCTCGTCAAGGAGGTCAACCACCGCGCGAAGAACAATCTGCAGATGGCGATCGGGCTCTTGTCGATGCAGGCGCTCACGGCGGAGGACGGCCGCGTCGCCGCCGCCCTGGAAGGCGCCGCGCGCCGGCTCGGCTATCTCGCGCGCGTCCACGAGCTGCTCTACCAGCGCAGCGGCGACGCACAGGAGATCGAGCTCAGCGGCTTTCTCGCCGACATCGGGCGCGCGCTCGAGGATGCGCTGGAGCGGCATGACATCGCCGTCACCTACCGCGTGCCGCCGCTCATGCTCGACGCCAACCGCGCGATCAGCGTCGGTCTGATCGTCGGCGAGGCGATGCTGAACAGCTACAAATACGCTTTCCCCCCCGATGCCGGCGGCAAGATCGAGGTAAGCTGCGTCCGCGAGGATAAGATGGTCCGGCTTGCCGTCGCCGACGACGGCGCCGGCTTCCCCGCGGAGGAACGGCGCGGCTCGCTCGGCATGCGACTCCTGCGCGCGCTCGGGCGCAGCCTCGGCGGGGAGACCGAGGTGGTCAGCGGTTCCGGCACGCGGGTCAGCGTCGACTTCCCCTGGGCCGCTCACGAGGGCTGAACCCGCCAAACCAGTTTTCTTTCGATTAGCCCATGTTGCTGCACAAGGCGGCGCCTTCGGCGCAAGGCCGCGCGCATGCGCGCCAGCACGTCCTTTCGTAGCTTCTTCATGGCCGGGTTCGAATGCTCGTCCCATCGCCGCCCCGACGGGCTTCGTCTCGACCTGATCCGAAGCACCGGCCACGCCAATCTGGCGCTGAACGACTACCGCGCCTGCGCCGAGCTCGGGTTAAGGACGGTCCGCGACGGGCTGCGCTGGCACCTGATCGAGGCAGAGCCGGGCCGCTATGATTGGTCCAGCTGGCTGCCGATGGTCGAGGCCGCGGCCGAAGCCGGAGTCGAGGTGATCTGGGACCTGTTCCATTACGGCTCCCCGGACCATGTCGACCGCGGCGGGCCCGAACTGGCCGACAGGCTGGCCGAGTTCGCCGCCGAGGCGGTTCGGCTCCACCGGCAGGTCACCGGCCGCCCGGCCCTGGTCACCCCGGTCAACGAAATCTCCTATTTCACATGGGCAGTCCGGACCGGCTATTTCCCGCCCGCCGGCCCCGAGGAGCCCGGCTGGTTCAAGCGCCATCTCGTGCGCGCGGCGCTCGCCGCCGTAGGAGCCGCCCGCGCCGCCGACGCCGAGTGCCGGTTGTTCTGGGCCGAGCCGCTGATTCACATCACGGTGCCGCGCGCATCGGCCGAGGTGGCCGCGGCGGCCGAGCAAATGCGCCAAGCGCAGTTCGAAGCCTATGACATGCTGCTCGGCCGCGCCGCGCCCGAGCTCGGCGGCAGCGACGATTGCGCGGATGTCATCGGCGTCAACTTCTACCCGGACAATCAATGGTATCATGGCGGCTCGACGATCCCGCTCGGCCATTACGACTACCGGCCGCTCGCCGACATGCTGGTCGAGCTGTTCGAGCGTTATAGAAAGCCGGTCTTCATTTCCGAGACCGGCGCAGAGGGCTCGGCCCGTGCGCCCTGGCTGCATTATGTCTGCCAGGAAGTCAGCCAGGCCATCGACCGCGGCGTGCCGGTCAACGGCATCTGCATCTATCCCGTTACCGCCTATCCCGGGTGGGACGACTCCCGCCACGCCCACGTCGGGCTGTTCAGCACGCCGCACTCGGACGGCTTCCGGGGCGTGTACCGGCCGCTCGCCGACGAGCTCGCCCGCCAGCAGCGCCTGTGCGGCCGATGACACAATCGGGAATTACATCTTCACCGTGGCCCACGCCTAAACGAAGCGGCCGGGGATGTCGTTGGTGGGGGGATCGTTGATGCCGAGGGTGGCGTTGGGCGGATTTGCCGGTCGCTCCTCGATGCGTCAATATAGCTGTCGGCCGTCCCCGGCTACAGGACCGACAGAGCGAAGGTGACGAGATTGCTGTTGTCGGCGCCCGCCACGACGGGCATCGGCCCGGACGCATAATATGCGTTGATCGAGTTCCCGCCCATGCCGTCGAGGATTGCGACCCCGTCACCGTCCGTTCTTGCACGAAAGCCGCCCCCGCTGTTGGGGGACATCTGGCACGCCATCGGTGAATTCGGATCGCCTTCGCGGAAAACGACTTCACGCCCCGGCAGCGGCGCACCGGACGGATCCGTCAGCCGCACCGCGAGCGGCGCGAAGGTCGCGATTCCGCCAGGCGGGTGCTCGCCCACACGCGGCACCTGCTGGCCGTCGCCGCCGACGATGGCAAGCAGGTTGGCAGCCGGGAGAGCTCCGCCTACCATCATGTCGAAGGTCACCAGCGCATCGTCCGATCGAGCGGCGACCGAGAAATAGCCGTCCGCGTAATAGACCCACGCGCTGCTCCCAAACATCGCATTTAAAGTAGCGAAGCCCCTGTCGTCGGTGCGGGTGGCCACCTGCTTGGACCCGTAGGGATCGAGATCGCGCGCCATCCAGCCCGGCCCGTCGGCCGACCAAGTCACCTTCACGTCCCTCAAGGGTGTTCCGTAAGCGTCGCGGACCTGGACGACGAGGGGCTCGAACCGGGCGACGGCGATGCCGTCCGCACGTATCACCCGCGGCTGCGTCTGGCCGTTGCCGGAGACGATCGCGATCTTCGACGGCGATACGCTCAAGGCGAAGGCGACGGGCTCGGCGCCCTCGGCCTCCGCGACGACCGTAAGCGATCCCGAAGCGCCCGACACCTGCACGCCATAGCCGCCGCGCAGATGCAGCAAGGCAGTCCCATCGCCGAACGCTGCAACCGTGGCCTCCGAAGCGCCATCGGCGGTCAGCATGCAGTTCATTCCTGCAGTCGCCTCCGCCACCCGGAAGCGCACCGGCTGGCCGCCGAGCGGACGTCCGGCAGCGTCGCTCAGCTTGACCATCAGCGCACCGAAGGTCGCCACCCCGCCGACGGTGACATTGTCGTTGCCCCGTCCGCAAGCCTGATCGTTGCCCGAGACGATCGTGAGGATGTTGCCCGCGCTCATCGCGCCCACGCCTTACCGGCTGCGACAACCCCGAGCGCGTCTTCCATTCGTTTTCCCCCGCCGCGACTCCAGGCCGAGGAGCCGGCGCGAGAGCGTTGCCGAGCAGTGTCCCAGATACATGAGGCTGTGGCAAGGCGACGCCGCACGCCCTGAGAGCGGACACGTGAGAGGACGCTGTGCCCTCCGCCTTCCGCAGCTGCGGAAGAAGTCCGACTCAGTGAAGACGCAGCCTGCGCGGATCGCGAACCACAGTCATGTCAGACGCGTCGTCACAAGCTCCGGCAGCTCCCCTGCTCCGGACTCCATGGCACCGCAACGGCGCGTGCCGCCGATCCAGGCTCCATCCGGAAGAACAGTCACTGATGACTGTCCGCCGTTCCTTCACATCCTGACTGTCGCGCGTGCGTAAACGAACCGGCCGGGGACGTCGTAGGTCGTCGGATCGATATTGTTGATGCCGCAGGTGAAGCAGGGCGGCGGATCCTCGCCGAGCAGGTTGTTGACGCCGATCGCGAAGCCGAACCGGTCGCCGACCTCCCAGCGCAGCTGGATGTCGGTGTAGAAGGTCGCGCTCATCCGGTTGCCGGTCGCTTCGTCGACACCGCCGATATAGCGGCCGGTCAGTGAGACGCCGAAATCGGCCAGCGACCAGTCGAGGATCGCGGTCGACTTATATTTGGGGAAGGCCTGGTCCGGGCTGCCCTGCTCCGTCCCCTCGCGCTCGATGACCGTAAAGCCCTCGGTGGCGGGGACCGTCACGGTGTAATTGAACAGGAAGGTGTTGGTCCAGAAGATCCCGAACGTGCCGATGCCGGTTTGCGGGCTGCGATAGTTCAACGTCAGGTCGAGACCGTCGGTCTCGATGCTGGCGATGTTCTGCAGGAAGCCCTGGATCTGCGAAATCTGGCCCGAGTTGGTGCGCGTGATCGCGGCGCAGCTCAGCGGGTCGGCGACCAGCGCGCAGCGCCCGAGCAGCACTTCGGCGTCGATCGCCTGGATCGCGCCGTCGACGGTGATGTCGAAGTAGCTCGCCTCCAGCGATAGGCGCGGCGCGAACGACGGCCGCCACACCACCCCGCCGACCCAGCTCTCCGACGTCTCCGGCTGGAGATCCTCGTTGCCGCCGGTCAGGACGGAGATTTGCGAGTTGAGCTGTTGGTAGCTCCCGTCCGCCGGAACGCCCTCGGCGATGCAGTTGGCGCGAACCGTCGCGTCGTTGGCGAAATTGCGGGTCGCGGTGCTGCCCTTGGAGCAGGGGTCGCTGACTTCCTGGTCGAAGCGCGACGGCGTCCCGAACAGCTCGCCGATGCTCGGCGCGCGGAACCCTTCCGCCCAGCTGCCGCGGAACAGGAGGTCTTCGATCGGCTCCCAGTTGACGCCGGCGCTGAACGTCGTCGTCGAGCCGAAAGTCGAATAGTCCGACCAGCGAGCGGCGCCGGTGACTTCGAGGCGCTGGAAGAAGGGCGTGTCGGCGAGCAGCGGCAGCCGCAATTCGGCGAACGCTTCGTCCACGTCGAAGCCGCCGCTGGTGGGAAGCGCCGGAATGTCGGAGCCCAAACCGGCGGCGACGACCGGATCGGGATCGAAGCGGCCGGTCTGATCGCGATGCTCGACTCCGAGCGCGATCGCGGCGGTGCCGCCCGGCAGCTCGAACAGGCCGCCGCTGATGTTGGCCGAGACGTCCCACAAACGTTGGCGGCTCGAATCCTGCTGCTCGAAGCCCACATAAGCGAGCATCGCCTCGGTGATCGAGCCGGCGCCGCCGAAGATGTTGAAGGGAACGCACGGGCTGGTGCAGTTCGCCACCGGTCCCAGCGCGCGGGTGAGATTGGCGGCGTTGATATTGCCCTGCACGGTCTGCTCGGCGCGGTTGCGGCCCCACAGGCCGTTGACGTCCCAATACCAGTCGTGACCGAGGATATCGAAGGAGCCGTCAAGCGTGGCCGAGAGGTAATAAGTGTCGACTTCCTGGTCGTAGCGGCGCGGGCCGCCTTCGACGACGCGGCGGCCGATGAAGACGAGGTTCTGCTCATTTTCCTCGGTCGCGGGATCGTCGCCGCGAAGCGTCACGCCGAAGGGATTGAACGGATTGGTGACGTCGATCGAGATGGTGTCGAGCAGGTTGCCGTTGCCGGCGTCGGGGCCGACGAACAGAGGCAGCGGCGCCGCCTGGTTGCGCGAATTGCGCCGGTTGTAGAGGGCGCGGGCGGTGAGGTTGGCGACCTCGCCCAGCTCCTGAACGACGGTCACGAAAGCGCCGTACCGCTCGAGCGGAATCTGGTGAAGGTTGTAGGGGGCGAAATTGAAGCGGTCCGGCGCTCCGGCAAAGTCGCGGAAATCGGCGGGCGTTGCCGGCCGGCCGATGACCGGGGCGATAAGGGTCAGATCCTGGTCGAAGACGATGAAACGGCCGTTGGGTGTGCCGGAGCTGCAGGTATTGTCGCAGGCGCTGAGGCCCGGCGTCGGGAAACGCGACAGGTCGCGGCTGCCGGCGCTGACCTCGTCCTGGCGGACATAATGGCCGCCGACGACGACCCGCGTCGATTCGCTGGCGTCGCCGGAGCCCCAGCTCAGCTGGTAATTCTGGGTGAAGCCGTCGCCTTCGACGAAGCCGCCGGCCTGGGCCGAAGCGCGGATGCCGTCCTGGCTGGTCAGCGGGATGATGTTGATGACGCCCGCGATGGCGTCGGAACCGTAGATCGCGCCGGCGCCGGCCTGGAGCACCTCGATGCGCTCGATCATGTTCTCGGGGATCGTGTTGAGGTCGACGGAGCCGGGGACGCCGCTGGCCGAGGCCGCGTTGACGTAGCGGAGGCCGTCGAGCAGCACGAGCGTGCGCCGCGAGCCGAGATATCTCAGATCGACCTCGGCCGCGCCGGCGCCGACACCGCCGCCGTCGGGCGGATTGCCGAAATTGCCGCTGTTGTTGAAGCGGCTGTTGAGGCCGCCGCCCGAGCTCGGCAGGCGCTGAAGCACTTCGGCCGTCGATGTGAGGCCGGTCCGGTCGATGTCCTGGCGATCGACGAACACGACCGGCTGGTCCTGGTCGAGCGGATCGCGGCGAATGCGCGAGCCGGTGACGAGGATCGATTCCCCGTCCTCGCCCGCGGCGCCGGGGCCGGCGTCGGTGCTGATCGGCTCGTCCGGCTGGTCGCTGCTCGGCTGGGCCCAAGCGGCGCCGGGGAGCGTGGCGGTCGCCGCGGCGATGACGAAGGCGGCGGCACTCAGGCGCATGCGGCGCGACAGACTGATCATGGAATTTCCCCTCCCGGCGCCGAACCCTTCCGGCGTCGCCCCGCACGCTATTACTTGTGTCGGTGCTCTACCAAGCCAAAACAGTCGCCCCGGCCTCGGCCGCGTGCGAATTCCGCGGCAAGTTGCACTTAGGTTACATTTCGCAGCGGTCCCGCGCCC
>DASVVV010000085.1:0-7333 GCA_036386375.1 Allosphingosinicella sp.
CGCCTCAGGACGGCTCCGCGTCGTCCTCCGGCTCGGCGAGCACCTTCACATGGGGGTAGGGCATGATCAGCTTGCCGTCCGGGGCGGCGGTGAAGCTGGTCTGGGTCGGGTAGGCGAATTCGATGCCGAGCTCCGCGAAGCGGCGGAGCATGCCGATCACCAGCGCCTGGCGGACCTGCATGGTCGCGGCGATCTCCGCGCTCTCGACGAAGAAGACGAGTTCGAAGTCGATTGAGGAGGCGCCGAACTGGAAGGCGTGGCATCGCTCGAAGGTCGCGAGCGCCTGGTTGTCGAGGATCGCCTTCACTTCATAGGGCACCCGCTCGAGCAAATCGGGCGGCGTGTGGTAGACGAGGCCGAACGGGATCACGATCCGCCGCCGCTGGAGCTTCGCCCAATTCTGCAGCTGCTGCTCGAGCAGCTTGGCGTTGGAGACTACGACCTCCTCTCCCGAGAGCGACCGTACCCGCGTGGTCTTGAGGCCGATCTGCTCGACCGTCCCAGTGGTCGGCGGCGAGCCGAAACTGATCGTGTCGCCGCGGCGAAACGGCCGGTCGAAGATGATCGAGAGCGCCGCGAACAGATCCGAAAAGATGCCTTGGGCGGCGAGGCCGATGGCGATGCCGCCGATGCCGAGGCCGGCCACCAGACCGGTGACGTTCACCCCCAGGTTCGACAGGATGAGGATGATTGCGATCGCGAACAGCGCCACCGTCACGAGCAGGCGGACGATGGCGATCGCCGAGGCGAGGCGGCCATGCTCGTCCTCGTCGCCGACCCGGTGCTCGATGAAGCCGAGGATCAGCTCGCGCCCCCAGACCGCCGCCTGGAAGGCCGCCGCGATCACGAACAATATGTCGATCGGCCGCTGCAGCACCGGCGGTGCCGAAGTCTGGCTGGAGACCAGCTTCAGCGCCATCATGACGATGAAGAACAGGCCCGTCTTCGCCAGCGCCCGGCCGAAGACGGTGCGCCAACTTACCGGTTCGTCGGCGCGGTCGCGGATCAGCCGGTGACCGAACAGGCGCAGGCCGATCAGGACCAGCGCGATGAAGGCGGCCGCGAGGGCGGCCATCGCCAGATCCAGGCTGTTCGCGGCGACCCAGTCGGCGACTTCGTGCCAACGTTCGACCGCGCGCTCGTAGACGTTATGGGCTTTGTGCGTCGTCGCTGCGCTCACGTTTGCTCGCGTAACGAATCGAGGAATTCGATCAACCCCCGCTCGGCCGAGCTCAGATAGCGGGTCGATCGCGGCAGCTTGCGCTCGCCGATCGCGCCGGCCTCCTTCGCCGCCTCGATCAGCGCGGGGTGGACGTAGGATTTGCGACTGATCGCCGGGGTGTTGCCGAGCGCCTCGGCGACCGGCGCGATGACGCTCTTGAGCCGCACCCGGCCCTTCTCCTCGGCGCGGTTCACCATTTCCTTGAAGGCGATGACGCTGGCGCCCCAGGTGCGGAAATCCTTGGCGGTGAATTCCTCGCCGGTCGCCTCCTTGATATAGGCGTTGACGTCGCTCGAGGTGACCGGCCGAACTTCGCCGTCGTTGCCGACGAACCCGAACAGATGCTGGCCCGGCAGGTCCTGGGTCCGCTTGGCGATGCGGGTGAGATTCTTGTCGCTCACGGTCACCGTGCGCTTGATGCCGTGCTTGCCGGCATAGCTGATCTTGAGCTTGCCGCGTTCCACCCTGGCGTGGCGGTTGCGCAAGGTCGTCGCGCCGAAGCTCTTATTCTCCTTCGCATATTCTTCGTTGCCGACGCGCATGTGGGTGGCGTCGATCAGGCGGATAACCGCAGCGATCACCGCTTCGCAGCTGGTCGGCTTGCCTTGAATGTCCTCTTCGACCTGCTTGCGCAGCTTCGGCAACGCGCGGCCGAACTCCGCCAGCCGCTCATATTTGATCGCCTCCTGCTGCTCGCGAAAGCCGGTATGGTAGCGATATTGCTTCCGCCCGCGGGCGTCCCAGCCGATCGCCTGGATATGGCCATTGGGCTTCGGGCAAAACCAGCACCGCTCGTAAGCGGGGGGCATGCCGACCGCGTTCAGCCGGTCGATCTCCTCGCGGTCGGTGACGCGCCTGCCGTCGGGGTAGAAATATTGCCAATAGCGGCCGCGCCGCCGCCGCGTGATCCCGGGGCTGCTGTCGTCGACATAGCAAAGGCTCTTGGACTGCGCAGCCATTCGCCCTCTAAAGGCCGGGCGTGCCGTTCGGGTTCCGTCTCAGGCGCGCGCCGGCATTGCCGCGCCGACAGGCGCGGCCGCCCGGCGGGCGGTTCGCTCGCGCCGCCCAACCCAATTGTCGAGCCCGATCTGGGTGGCGAGGACCAGCCACGGGAAGGGCTGGTAGGCTATTGCGACGAACAGCGAGCCCACCAGCAGGATGATGTGGAAGTGCTGCAGCGACGTCGCCAGCGGCGACACCCAGGCGAGCTCGCCGGTCTCGCGGCGGTAGCGGCGCCGGATCACCTCCATCCGCACCAGCCCGATTCCGTGGATCAAAAGGAACAGCGCGAGGCCCGGGAAGCCCTGCTCGCCGAGCATCTCGAAATAGGAGCTATGATAGGCGCGGCCGCGGTCAGCCTGCATGCGGGCACTGACGACCTGGACGCCGCCGGTGCTGGTCGTGTCGACCGTCTGCACCACTATCTCGTTCTGGCGGAAGGCGCCGAAGCCGCCGCCGAACGGATTTTGCTGCGCATAGTCCCAGGTCCATCGCCACACGGCGAGGCGGGTGCTGGCTGACTGATCGGCCTGATAGCCCTGGATGGTCGTCATCCGGCTGGTGAAGGTGGCGGGGAGGAAGGGGACCGCCACCATGGCGAGCATCCCCGCGCCGGCGAGGTAGAGGAAACGGCGCTTGACGTCGCGCAGCATGAGCACGGCCAGCACGGCGATGCAGACCAGGCCGGTGCGGGCCTCGGTGCCGATCGGCATCAAGAGACAGGCGAAGATCAGAGCGCCGGCGAAGATTTTGGTTCGCCAATCGGGCGGAAAGATGGTGCCGAACTTCGCCAGCCAGAGGATCAACGGGATGATCGCGATCGCGACGGTCGAGATCGTGCTGCCCTCGAACAGGCCGCTATTATTGTCGACCATCAGGTTGAGGACGCCATAGCCGCCGCCCGACAGCATTGTCTTGATGCCGCCGACGATGACGATGGCCGCGCAGGAGAGGACGAGGAACAGGATCACCGCCTCGATGCGCAGCTTCGTTCGCAGCGTGAAGGGAAGAAAGACGGCGAAGGCGATCGCCTTCCACGCCCATTCCCACTTGAGCGCCGCTTCGACAGGGACGGCGGCGTGCATCGTCGTCATCGCGCTGTAGGCGATCAGCGCCAGCATCAGCCCCTGCCGGACGGTGGGCCGAATTCCCTCCTTGCGGTCGAACAGGACCCAGCCGGCCATCGCGAAGCCGGCCGCGATCAGCGAGATCGGCACGCTGTTCAGCAGGTAATAAGAGAGGCGCTGCGGGGAGACCGTGTCGATATAGACGTAGGTCAGCGTGAACAGGAACGGGCGCTTCAGCCCGAGCGTAACCAGAGCGAGGATGAAGGCGATGAGGCCGAGGTCACGCACGCGGCGCATCCTCGTCGCGTTTGCGGGCCGACCATCCCCGGCTTTGCACGGCGGGCGCCGAATCGTCGTCCAGGTCGGCCCGCCAGATCAGCCGCCAGGCGGCGAGCGCAAGCAGACCGTGACTGACGGCGAGCGCGAAATTGTCGATCATCGAGCTGCCCCTGGCGCCGCCATCCGGCCCCCGCTTTAGCGCGCCGCGGTTGACGCGCCGTTAAGCGTCGCTCGCCGGCACTTCGACAGCCCGGAATTTTAACGGCGGCGGTGTTAGGGGCCCTGCATGGGCGCGCTGTTCCTCGTTCGCACCGATGACGACGCTTTTGCCGACTCGGCATTGGCGGCGGCACGCGATCAGTTCGCGCTTCACGGGCTTCCCGAGCCCATCGAAAGGCGCTTCGGCGGCTGGGCTATGCTCCACGCCGCGCCCGTCTTCGGCGGGGTCGAGACGCTGGCGGTAAGGGGCGGCGACTTTGTCGCGGTCGCCGGCACGCCGGGCTGCGACGGTAAGATCGGCGGCCCGGCGTTGGAAGCAATATTCGACATGCCGATGCCGGAGCCGGACTGGGATCGGCTCGGCGGCCAGTTCGTCGCGCTGGTCCGGCGCGGCGGGCGCGCTTTCCTTCTCGGAGACTATTTCGCAGCCTTCCAGCTGTTCCACGATTCCGAGCAGCGGATCTTCTCGACCTCGCTGCTGGCGGCCGTGCGGGCGCTGCCGCGCGTCTCCTTCGATCCGCAAGGCGTCTACGAATTCGCGTTCAACGTCGTCCCGGTCGGGAACGACACCGTCTTCGCCGAGCTGAAGACCTTGGGGCCGAACCAGGTGATCGAGCTGATGCCCGGCCGCGCGGCGACCCACCACGTCTCCAAGCCGCTCCCGGCCGAGGCGGAAGCGATGCCGACGACGGAACGGTTGCAGCGCCATCGGGAGAAGCTCGCCGCCACCGTTCGTCCCCATGTCGCAGGCTTCGGGAATCGCGTTTGCTGCCCCCTTTCCGGTGGGATCGACTCGCGTCTGCTGCTTGCCGCGCTTCGCGCCGAAGGCTGCCGGCCGTCGACCTACGTCTATGGCGAAGCCGCTGGCGAGGATGTCGGGATCGCCCAGGCGATCGGCAAAGCGGAAGGCTTCACCGTCGACTGGTTCGACAAGGAAGGCTATCGGCACGTGGAGCCGGACGAGTTCCCCGAGCAGGTCGAGCGCAACTTCCAGCAATATGACGCTCTCCCCAATTTCGGCGAGCTATTCGAGAATGGCGGGAATGCCGTCGCGCGGGACGCACGCCACCGCGGCGGCGCTTTGGCCGCGTCGGGCGGGTGCGGCGAGATATTTCGCAACTTTTTCTTCCTCCCCGACCGGCCCCTTAGCGCCGCTGCCGTCGCCCGTGCTTTTTTCGCCCGCTATGCGCCCGGTGACGCAACGGGCGGCTTCGAGGGCCGCGCCTTTCTGCGCCGGATCGAGGATAAGCTCCTTGAGGCGCTCGGGGCGGAGGGCGAGCGTGGACCCCTGCCGCGCCCGCTCATCGAGCAAATCTATCCGCGGGTGCGCTGCCGCTCGCTGTTCGGCCGCGAGATCAGCCTCGAGGCGCGCTACGGCACATATCTGATGCCGTTCCTCGACCACCGCCTGGTCGCCGAGGCGATGCGGCTGCCGGTCCGCCTCAAGAATGCCGGCCGCTTTGAGGCGATGCTTCTGAACGCGATCGACCCGGCGCTCGCGCGCCACCCTTCCGCTTACGGCCACGATTTCGCCGGCGCGCCCGGCCTTCGCCACCGCTTCGACGAATGGGCGACGCGCGTCCGCCCGATCTGGCTTCGCCAGCGCAGCTACGCGCTCCAGCGCCGCCTCCGGCCGATGGCCGACGAGCATGGCGGCCTCTTGTCGCGAGATTATCTCGGGCGGGTGATCGACCTCGACTTCCCGGTCATGCGGCGCTTCTTCAATCCGGAGCGGATCGGCGACACCGGCCTGACCCGCCGGATCGCGAACCTCGAATATCTCGCCGCCCGGCTGGGCTCGCGCCTCGCACGCTAGCGGGCTTCCATCATCGTGATTCGGCCGCGCAGATGGTTGTTGCGGACCGTCAGCCGCTCGCCGCTCCAATTGCCGACAAAGGTGGTGGACCAGCGAAAGCCCGGCGCGAGCGCGACCTCGTTCTGCTCGACGACGAGCCCTTCGGAAGGCTGCTCGGCGCCCTCGGCGGCGACGGCGATCATCGTGCTGTAATTGTCCTTGCCGGTGCCGTTGAGGAAGATGTTGCCGGCGATCCGCCCCATTGCGCCCTCCGGCAGGTCGATCAGGTAATTGGTGTTGCGGCCCGCGCTGTCGTCGAAGCTGCAGTCGAGCACCTCGATCCGCGGCGCCCGGCTCTTGAGATAATGGCCGCCGGTACCGCGCTCGAAGCGCGAATTGGTGACCCTGAGGCTTCCGTAGCGCCCGATATAGACTGAGTGCGCGCCGTCGCCGTCGGGGTCGCGGCCGAGGCCGCTGAAGGTCGAGCGGTCGATCGCGATCGAGCCTTCCGGGTCGGCCGCCGAGAGGATGCCGCTCTGGCCGTCGATGAACAGGGATTGCGAGACGCTGAGGTCGCCTTGCTCGATGCGGATACCGGCGCCGTTGCCGTCTTCGACGGCCATGCGCGTAAAGACCAGCCCCTCGACATGGGCCGCCTCGCCGCGCAGCACCAGCACCGCTTTGCCCTCGCACATGCCGCCCTCGAACACGGCCGTGCCGGGCTGTTGCGCGACATAGGCGATGCGCCCGGCTTCCTGGACCACGCAGTCCCGATAGCGGCCCGGCGCGATCCTTATCGTGCCCTCGCCGCCGCCGATCGCGCGCACGGCGTCGCGCAGCCGGGAAAAGCTTTCGCCCGTCTCGGCGACGGTGAAGGGGCCGCCCGGCTGGGCGGACAGCGGCGCCATCGCGGCCACGGCCATCAGCACCAGGGCGAGCTTCGGGAACAGATTGCGCCGCATCGCGCCGCTTCTAGGCCGGTGCGGTTGACGCGCCGTTAAACCAAGCGTGGCAAAGGGGAACGCGATGCGCATCCTGCACGTCCTCGACCACGGCCTGCCGCTGCACAGCGGCTATGCTTTTCGCACCCGCGCTATCGTCAGGGCGCAGATGGCGCGCGGCTGGGACGTCGCCTGCCTGACCGGCCCCCGCCAGGGCGCGACCTCCGCCGCGATGGAAGTGGTTGACGGCATCACCTTCCACCGTACCCAGCCGCTGCCGCCCTGGCCGGCGCCGCTCGGCGAGTGGCGCGAGGTGCGCTCGGTCTCGCGCCGGCTCGACGAGGTGATCCGCCTATGGCGGCCGGACCAGCTCCATGCGCATTCGCCGGTGCTGACGGCGCTGTCGGCGCTGCCGGTGGCGCGGCGCCATCGCCTGCCTCTGCTCTACGAGATCCGCGCTTTCTGGGAAGATGCTGCGGTGGGCAACGGCACGTCGACGCCGGGCTCGGCGCGATACCGCCTGGTGCGCGCCCTGGAGACTTATGCCGCGCGCCGCGCCGATGCCGTCGCCGTCATTTGCGAGGGCCTTCGCCACGACCTCGTCCGCCGCGGCATCGACCCAGGGAAGATCGTCGTTTCGCCGAATGGAGTGGACATGGAGCTGTTCGGAACACCGCTCGCGCCGGACGCGGAGTTCGCCCGCAGCCTCGGCCTCGAGGACGCCGAAACGGTCGGCTTCATCGGTTCCTTCTACGATTATGAAGGCCTGGACGACCTCATCGCCGCGATGCCGCGGCTGGTCGGATTGCGG
>DASVVV010000086.1:0-27886 GCA_036386375.1 Allosphingosinicella sp.
GCCGAACCCTTCCGGCGTCGCCCCGCACGCTATTACTTGTGTCGGTGCTCTACCAAGCCAAAACAGTCGCCCCGGCCTCGGCCGCGTGCGAATTCCGCGGCAAGTTGCACTTAGGTTACATTTCGCAGCGGTCCCGCGCCCAGGCCTCGATCGAGGCCGCTTGTCCCGCTTCAAGGGCACCGCGAGCCCGACGCTGAGGCCTTGATCGGGCGTGTCGCCGTCCTGCGCCGAGACGAAGCCGGCGGATTCCGCATGCCCAAATCTGGCAAATAAGCCCGCGGTCGTCGCTTGGACTCGCGGCGATGGCTCGCTACCGGCTTCGCCAGAAGGCCCCGGAGGCACGGGGTGCGCGAAGCGCTCGAGCAACTGGGCGCAGCCGGCGACATGGCTCGGACTGGAGGTCGAGATCATCGCCGGACCCGCACCGGGTGGGCCGCTCCCCGCACTGCAACAATCGAAACAACATTGGCGACGAGTCGCCACATATCCGCGACGAGTCGATCCTAACAGCGCGCCAACGGCCAATCACGGCCGGGGGAAGGTGCGGGTCAAAAGCCCGCAAGAGGTCCAAAATGAAAAATGCAATCGTCCGCAGCGCTCTCATCAGCGCCAGTGCGTTGTTGTTGGCCATCGCTCCGCTCGCGGCCGCCCAGGCCGAGGGCGCGACCGGGGATTTCAGCGAGGAAGCCTCGCTTCGCCCGGGCGAGTTCGTCTGGCAGCCCGAACTCGCGCCCGAAGGCGACGTCGAGATCGTGGTCAGCATCCCGCTCCAGCGCGCCTACGTCTATCGCGGCGGAACGCTGATCGGCGTCACCACCGTCTCGACCGGCCGCCCCGGCCACGAGACTCCGACCGGCACGTTCAACATCCTGCAAAAGCGGCGGGAGCATTATTCGAACCTCTACAACAATGCGCCGATGCCGTTCATGCAGCGCCTGACCTGGGGCGGCGTCGCGCTCCATGCCGGGCAGATACCGGGCCGGCCCGCCTCGCATGGCTGCGTCCGACTCCCGCTCGCCTTCGCGCGTCATTTGTTCGACGTGACCCAGATGGGCGGCAGCGTCCACATCATCGAAGCCTCGCCGTCGGCTGGCGAGGCGCTGGCGATGGTGCGCGGGACCGACGCCTATATGGGCATGGGCGGCCCCGAAGAGCCGGTTCAGATCGCCGGCAACTAAGCCAAATCAAGGGGCCGTCTGCCGCTGCCACGGCAGCGGACGGCGCCCACCCTGCAGCTCGGATCGCGGCAGGCGCCGGGCAAACCGATCATAAGCTCGGGATCAGCTGCATCGCGGGAATCAGGGATTGGTCTGGTGCCTGTTCCGGTGCGGGACGGCCGGCACAGCGGCGCGATCGTCGGCTTGCAACCAACTGGTAAATCGAATCTTAATCACAGGCATGAACCGCCTGTCGCCCCTCGTCGTCCGCCGCGTCGGCCCTCGCGCCGCGGCGATGCCGCTGCCTCGGCACGAGCCGTTCGCCGAGGGCGAGCCCGCGGCGTTACTCGAGGAGCTGAAGCTGTTCGCGACCGGCTGGATCGGCGGCCTCATCTTCTTCGGGACGCTGCTCGGCTAGACCGTCGGCGGGAGGCCTTCGCCGGCGGCGCATTGGCCGTCGTCACACGCCTTGTGGAGCTTCCAGGCGAGCCAGGCCGATATAAGGCACATAGTTGCGGCGAGCAGCAGCTGATCGGCGGTCGGGACCCCCGCGACGGACAGCCCCACCGCGATCAGCGATCCCACCACCATCGCGCCGGAGTTGACGATGTTGTTCGCCGCCACCGTCCGCGCCGCCTCGGCCTTGCGGACGGTGGTGGTGAGGAAGGCGTAAAGCGGAACCACGAACATCCCGCCGGCAATGGCGATGCCGAGCAGCGAGCCGAGCAGCGGCCATACGCCGGGATGGGCGACGAAGGCGCGGATGTCGTAGAACTGCCCCTCCGGTGCTCCGATCCAGCGCACCGAGCAATAATGGAAGGCGAAGACGAACAGACCCATCAGAATCACCGACGGCGCGGCATAGCGGGCGGAGACCTCGCCCTTCAGCAGCCGGTTGATCGCCACCGACCCGACCGCCACGCCGATCGAGAAGATGGCGAGGAACAGGCTGGCGACTTCACGATCGGAGGTCAGCACGTTCTTCACCAGCGGCGGGAACTGAATGAACAAAACGGCGCCGATCGTCCAGAAGAAGCTGATCGAGACGATCGCCAGGAAAAGGCGCGGGATGTGCATCGTCGCGCCGATCAGACGGGCCGAGGACCGAAAGACGTTGAGGTCGATCCGGTGCCCTTCCTCGAGCGCCGGCGCGGGCGGGACCTCGCGCCCGGAGACGTAGCCGATCAAGGCGACGAGGATGACGCCGACGGCCGACGCTTCGACGGGGATGATGCCTGCCAGCAAGGTTCCGCCGAGGATCGCGATGTAAGTCCCCGCCTCGACCAGGCCGGTGCCGCCCAACACTTCGTCGCCGCGCAGATGCTGGGGCAGGATCGCGTATTTTATCGGCCCGAAGAAGGTCGAATGGACGCCCATCGCGAACAAGGCCAGCAGCATCAGCGGAATGGCGAGCGTGCCGACCGCAAAGCCCCGCCACGCGAGCGCGAGTCCGGCTGCTCCCACCACCATGATCAGGATCTCGCAGAATTTGACGATGCGTATGATGCGCGCCTTGTCGCGCGCATCGGCGAGCTGCCCCGACAGGGCGGAAAGGAGGAAGAAAGGCAAGATGAAGATGCCAGTGGCGATGGCGCTGAACCAGGTCTCCGAGCGCTCGTCATTATAGACCTGGTAGACGACGAACAGGACCATCGCGTTCTTGAACAGATTGTCGTTGAACGCGCCCAGCATCTGGGTGGCGAAGAGGGGCAGGAACCGGCGCCGGGCCAGCAGATGGAGGGACGAGGTCATCGCCGCTCCCGACAAGCAGACATGGCGGCGGGTGCCGCACGGCGCGATGGGAAAATCGGCATCTGAAGTGGTTTCGTTCCTCGCCCGCCCCGCGGCGAACCTCATAAACGCGGCGCTCGTCAAGGTTCAAGTCCCGCGGCGCGCGGGCGCCCGCCCCTCCCCACGACGCCGCTTTGCCGCTAAGGCGTCGCGCGCGCATGCTCACCCTGCCCAACCTGCTGACGCTGTCGCGCATCCTGGCGGTGCCGATCCTCGTCTTCATGCTCTGGAAGCCGAGCTGGTTCGACTATGCGGTGACGTTCGTCCTCTACTGCCTGGTCGGAATCACCGATTATTTCGACGGCTATCTCGCCCGCGCCCAGGGGACCGTCTCGCGGCTCGGCATCTTCCTCGATCCGATCGCCGACAAGATCATGGTCGCCGCCGTGATCGTGATGCTCGTCTCGTCGCGCAACAATAGCGGGGAGCCGATCATCCACAGCTTCCACATCGTCCCGGCGCTGGTGATCCTGCTGCGCGAGATCATCGTCTCTGGGCTTCGCGAATATCTCGCCGGCCTGCGCATCTCACTCCCCGTCAGCCATCTCGCCAAGTGGAAGACGACCCTCCAGCTGGTCGCGTTGGGCGCGCTGATCCTCGCCGGCGCCCTGCCGCAATGGGCGTGGGTGCATCTGGTCGGCCTCATCAGCCTGTGGGCCGCGGCCGCGCTGACGCTGGTGACGGGCTGGGATTATCTGCGCGTCGGCCTTAAGCACATGGACTGAGCGCGGCACCACGCTCCTACAACGTGCGCAGCTGCAAACTAGTGAACTGTGTACTCGCTTTTGGCCGCTCGATAATCTCAGGCTCGCTTCGCCGATGCAGGCACGGAAGTAGGCCTCCGAGTCACCCGCCGCTCCGAGCGAGAGTCGGTCAGCTGCGGTCTATCGCTCACCTCGTCAGCCACCGTCCGGAAAGAGCGAGCGACTTTGCGCCGTTTCGGTCCAGACTTTGAAGTTATACGCCTCGGGCTATGATATCACCTTTGTTACTACCAAAGATGTCCTCCGATACGGGACGAGAGCACCAGTGCCGGACGACACCTATTTTACTGCGCCAGGGATACTTGCAAAGGTGAAATAACTGATACGAGCAAATAAAAGGAATATCAGTAAACTGAAAGGACATCCGATGAACAACATGAAAGAACCGTCGGGTGTGCTAATTACCAAGTTTTCAAAAACAGTGTTAGTATTCTGGTGCTTCCTTGCTTCACTTGTTTCCTGCGCCGTTCTAAAGAACACTCAAAATAACCTGCCTTCCAACTTCGCGCCGCTTCTTTACCAAAATTCACGTGATTCGATTCCCGATCAATACATCATCGTGTTCCGTCGTCCACCAATGGACCAAACGGTTGATCCACTGCGCGAGCGTGCGCTCGACGCGCGGATTGCCGAGGGTGAAGCGCTGGTGCAGCGTCTCGGCGGAACCATCCGGCATCGCTATCGATCTGCGATCAAGGGCTTCAGCGCGCGCCTAACCCCTGCCGCGCTTCAGGCGATTCGCTCCTTCACGGGCGTCGCTTGGGTCGAGGCGAATCAACGGGGCTCGCTGCAACTCGTCCAGCTGAACCCGCCGCTCGGTCTTGACCGCACCAGCGAACGCCTCCTGCCCCTGGATTCCCGATATACCTATTCGGGGATGGGCTCCGGCGTGCACGTTTACGTCATCGATATCGGTGTCAGTCCTCACTTCGAGTTCGGCAATCGCCTCGGGAACGGCTTCAGCGCGGTGGGTGGGGGCTGGACTGACTGTAGCCTTAGCGGACATGGTACCCATGTCGCTGGTACGATTGGGTCCAGTGCATACGGTATCGCCAAGGCCGTCACTCTCCATTCCGTTCGCGTTTTCAATTGCCAGGGCGCGGGGAGCTCCGACGATGCCATTTACGGCATAGATTGGATGTCACTCCAGTCCTATCGGCCCGCCGTGGCCAACCTGAGCGCAATCTATGCGCCTTCACAGGCTCTGGACAACGCGATCAGTTATGTTGTGCTGGCGAAAGGATTCACCTTCGTGGTCGCGGCGGGCAACCAGTCGGCAGGTGCCTGCAACTACTCGCCCGCGCGACTCCCCGTCGCCATAACTGTTGCGGCGATCGATTTGACCCCCGATCCGAATGGCGTGCGAACTGATGTGCGCGCCAGCTTTTCCAATTACGGTCCGTGCCTCGACCTCTTCGCACCTGGCGTAGACATTCTGTCCACGACCAATGCGAACTACTTCAGCGCCGGGACCCTATCGGGAACCTCGATGGCCGCTCCTCATGTGGCCGGCGTCGCCGCCCTCTATCTGGAAAATCACCCCACTGCGTCCCCAGCGTCGGTGTGGAGCGGAATCCACCAGGCTGCTAATATCTTCGGAGGAAGCAATGCAACGCCGAACTGGACGGGCATCGTCAATCCAGGCCCGGGCTCGCCGAATGAACTGCTCCACTGGGGTTCCGGCTCGTCGGACGGCTATATGGACGGCGATCCGCATCTGCAGACGGTCGACGGGGTTCGCTACGACCTTCAGGGCGCCGGCGAATATGTCTATCTGCGCGAGACCGGCGGCATCGAGGTTCAGATCCGGCACTCGCCGATCGCGACGGCCGTGCGGCCGCCGGCCGATCCCTATGACGGGCTGGCGATGTGCGCGAGCCTCAACACCGCGGTGGCGGCGCGGGTCGGCACGCACCGGGTGACATGGCAGCCGAGCCTCGACGGCGCTCACCATGCGGGCGGGCTGGAGCTTCGGATCGACGGGGTGCTGACGCCGCTGACCGCGGCGGGCGTCAATGTCGGATCCGCGCGGGTCAAGCGGGCGGCGAGCGGCCCCGGGATGGAAATCCGTTATGCCGACGGCACGGTGCTCGCGGCGACGCCGGGCTGGTTCGCGTCGCACAACATGTGGTGGATCAGCGTCGACATCTTCAACACCTCGGCCAATGAGGGGCTGCTGGGGACGATCGCGCCGGCCAGCTGGCTGCCGCGGCTGCCCGACGGAAGCTCGGTCGGGCCGATGCCGGCCACCCTGCACCAGCGCTACCTCACGCTCTACCAGCAGTTCGCAAATGCCTGGCGCGTAACCGGCGCGAGCAGCCTCTTCGACTATCGTCCAGGAATGTCGACGGCGAACTTCACCAACGCCGCCTGGCCGCCGGAACAGGGGCAATGCGTCGTTCCGCGCACCCCGCGCTTCGTCTTCTCCGGGGCCGAGCCGGCAAGGCCGATGTCCGCGCAGGTCGCCCGGCGGGTCTGCCAGCCGCTCCGCGACCCGACCCGCCGCGCCAATTGCGAATTCGACGTTCACGCGACCGGCGACCGTCGCTTTGCCGACACATACCGGCAGGCCGAACGAACGCGGGCCCTGTTGCTCGAAGAGGGAGAGTTCGCCGAAAGGCACCGCGACCCGCAGCCTTAGCCGTCGACTCCTGAACCGGGCGAAAAGGCTTGAGCCCGCAAGCCGACGAGGCGCCTCGCGCTAGCGCGCTTCCTTCAGAGCGTCGGCGAGCAATCGGAACTCTTTGTCCCGCGGCGAGGCCTTGCGCCAGACCAAGGCGATCCGCCGCGAGGGATGCTCGGCGTCGAGGTCCCGCACCTCGACCTCGGTGCCGGCGAGGATGCCCGCCTTCACCGCCATTTCGGGGATGAGCGTAAGGCCGAGGCCGTTATCGACCATCTGCACCAGAGTGTGGAGCGAGGTGCCGAGGATCGAGGCCTCGGCGCGCAGCTCGGGCCGGTTGCACGCCGCCAGCGCATGGTCCTTCAGGCAATGGCCGTCCTCGAGCAGAAGCAGCTTGTCCTCGTCGATCGCCGACGGCGGCACCGACTGGGGCAGCCGCTCGGCCCCGCCGGGCGGGAAGGCGATCATCAGCCTGTCCTCGAAGAGCTCGGCCGCGTCCACCTCGCCGCAGGCGAAGGGGAGCGCGAGCAGGACGCAGTCGAGCTGGCCGCGGTGCAGCTGGTTGCAGGCCGCCTGACTGGTCTCCTCGCGCAAGTAGAGCTTGAGGTCCGGCCATTGCCGGCGAAGGCTCGGGAGCAGCGCCGGGAGGAGGAAGGGCGCGATCGTCGGAATGACGCCCATCCGCAATTCGCCGGCGAGCGGCTTGCCCGCCGCGCGGACCATGTCGGCGAGGTCCTCGGTCGAGCGAAGGATCGCCTGCGCCTTGGCCGCCACCCGTTCGCCGAGCGGCGTGAAGCGCACCACCCGGCGGCTGCGCTCGACGAGCGTGACGCCGACCAGCGATTCCAGCTCTTTGATGCCCGCCGACAAGGTCGACTGGGTGACGAAGCAGGCGTCGGCGGCGCGACCGAAATGGCCCTGGTTCCTGAGTGCCACCAGATATTGGAGCTGCTTCAGCGTGGGCAGGTAGGTGCTCATCGTCGCAGTCGATCATAACGACCAATCTAATCAATTGGAACGATCGAGCGCCTGTCCCATATGTGCGTTGCAGCATCTCATACCGCACTGCACAAACAGGAGACTTTGGTACATGCTTACCGTCGGCGACAAGCTTCCCCCGCTCACTTTGCCCGTCCAGCAGGGCAGCGATGCCCTTCCCGCCGGCGAGACGATCGATCTCGGCGAGACGAACGGCAAGTGGAAGATCCTGTTCTACTGGCCGAAGGATTTCACCTTCGTCTGCCCGACCGAGATCGTCGGCTATGCCGAGCTCAAGCGGGATTTCGAGGATCGCGACGCCGTCCTGGTCGGCGCCTCGACCGACACCGCGCACGTCCATTTCGCCTGGCGCCGGTCCGACCCGGAGCTCGCCAAAGCGGACTTCCCGTGGATCGCGGACAATGGCCGCCTTCTCGCGGACGCGCTCGGGATCGTCGATCCGAACGAGCATGTCGCCTATCGCGCCACCTTCATCATCGATCCGGACAATGTGATCCAGCACGTGACCGTGAACGGCCTCAATGTCGGCCGCAATCCGCAGGAGACGCTGCGCGTGCTCGACGCTCTCCAGACCGACGAGTTGTGCCCCTGCAACTGGTCGGCTGGCGAAGAGGTGCTGCGGCCCGCCGCCTGAGCTCTCTCCCCCCGGCTCAGGGCGGCGAGGGCCCGGACCTCGCACGGAAGGGGCGCGGCGACCGCGGTTGCCGCGCCCCTTTTCTTCAATCCCTCCGCTTCAAAGCCGGAGGCACCTTCGCAAGGATTGTGAGACATGTCGCTCAAGGAATTCGCCGACACCCTCCCCGAATATGCCAGGGACCTGCGGCTCAACGTCGGGTCGCTGCTCAACGACCAGACGCTCGGCGACCAGCGCAAATACGGTCTCATCCTCGCCTGCGCCCATGGCAGCGGCCATCGCCCGCTCGTGGCCGCCGCCGAAGCGGAAGTCGAGGGCAAGCTCACCCCCGAGGCCGCCAATGCCGCCCGCGCCGCCGCCGCGGTGATGGCGATGAACAACGTCTATTACCGCTTCGTCCACCTGACCTCGAACCCGGTCTACGGGACGCTGCCGGCCAAGCTGAGGATGAACGTCGTCGCCAACCCCGGCGTCGACAAAGCCGATTTCGAGTTGTTCAGCCTCGCCGTCAGCGCCATGAACGGCTGCGGCATGTGCATCGACAGCCACGAGCGCGTGCTCGGCCAGCATGGCGTCAAGCCGGAGACGATCCAGACTGCGGCCCGCATCGGCGCCGTGATGAAGGCGGTGGCGACGGTGCACGCGACCCTGTGACGACGGAACCACGCCTCCGGGCTGCCGTTCGGCCGCCATGGAGGCGCCCAGGCCGATTCCAGGCACGTCCAAGGCGGGCGAGCCGGCGTACAGGAAGCCGAAGCTGCCGCCGAAGGCGGAGCTGCTCGCTTATTATTACCGGATCGCGCCGTTGCTCCTGAAGCATGCGGCTCGCCGGCCGCTTAACCTGTTCCGCTGCACGGCGGGCCACTGCTTCTTCCAGCGCAACCGAAACCATCCCGATTCGGGCGGCGTTTTCGGGCCGCCAATCGGCTTCGTCCCGGTCGCGCAGAAGAACGGTCGGACCGAGGAATATCTCTATGTCGAGGACCGCGCCGGCATCGTCGCCTGCGCCGATGCCGACGGGATCGAGTTCCACGGCTGGGGCTCGCTGGCCGACGATGTCGAGCGGCCGGACCGGATCGCGCTCGACCTAGATCCGGGCGAAGGAGCGGGCTTCGATCTGGTCAAGGCGGCGGCGTTCAGGATGCGCGCCTTGCTCGACGAGCTCGGCCTCGCCAATTTCCCGATGCTGAGCGGCGGCCGCGGCGTCCATGTCGTCGTGCCGCTGACGCCGGCCGCGCAATGGGGCGAGGTGCGCGAGTTCGCCCATGCGGTCTGCAGTGTCCTCGCCCAGGCCGAGCCGGAGCGGTTCACGGTCGCCCTTCCGAAGGCGGAGCGCAAAGGCCGGATCTTCCTCGACTATCTGCGCAACCAGCGCACGGCGACGGCGATCCTTCCTTATTCGCTTCGCGCCCGCCCCGGGGCCCCGGTCGCGGCGCCGGTGAGCTGGGACGAGCTGGAGGCGATCGAACGCTCGGCGCTGTTCACTATCGCCGATGGGGATCTGCTGCTGGATCGGGCGAAGCGGTCGAAGCTGCGGCAATGGGGCAAAGCGGGCCAGCGCCTGCCACGAATCGCCTGAGCTCAGGCGGCGCGTTCGCGCCAGCCGCGGCTCGCTTCGAGACGGACAAGCTCGTGCGCGCTCATCTCGGCGATGAAGCGGCTGGGCGAGCCGGTGCCGTGGGCGAGCCTCTCCAGACCCGCATCGACGTCGGGCGCCGCATGGGCCAGCTCGCGCAGCGACGCCAACCGGATCCGCTCGCACGGGTGGCGCTCGGCGAAGGTCTCGACGAGGTCGCGCGCCTCGCCGGAATCGGTGTTGGCGGCGATGGCGAGCAGAGCCTCGATCGAGGTGCGGTTCAGGATCCTGACGATCTCGCACGTGTCGACGTCGAACTGATATTGGTTGAGGAAGGGCAGCCGGTTCGATGCCTCCATGATGTTGATCGAGATCGACATCTCGTCGGCCGGCAGCTGGTTGTGGACGTCGCGATGGGCGCGGTAGAGCATCACCTTGCCGGGCTCGAGGCGCGACTTTTCGACGAAGCGCAGGTCGACCTTCTCGCCGGGAAGGCCGGCGACGCTGTCGAAATCATATTCATAATATTCGCTCCAATAGCCGGGGCCGAGATAGCCGACGGTCAGGAACGAGAAATTATGGTCGTGCGGGACGTGGTAGAAGAAGGGCGAAAGGCCGCTCGCCTTGAACACGCTGTCGCGCGGCGAGGGCCAGAAGTTGGCGCGCAGGAAGAAATCCTCGGACGCGCGGTGGAGCATGATCACCTGGCTCGAATAGCGATTCTCCCGGGTCTGCTGGCTGCAGCGGTCCTTGAGCTCGGCGATGGCGATGTCGGCGAGGAAATCGCGATTGTTCGCGAGCCGCTTGAGCAGCGGACCGGCGGCAGCGAAGCTCTCCTCGTCGGCCGGATCGAACCACGGCCGGTTGAGGGCCTCGACCAGCTCGCCCAGCTCGAGCGGCGCCTCGTCCTCGCAGGCGATGACGCGCGGCATCAGGCGGCCTGGCGCCGCGGTTGCGGCGTCTCGAGCCGCTCGAGCACGGTCCGGGCGGCGCGGCGGGTGTCGGGGTGGGGATCGCGCGCCGCCATGCGCTTGAGGTGCGGGAGGGCCGCGTCGGCGTCGATGCCGAGCAGCTCCTTCATCATGTGCCAGCGGACGAAGAAATCCTTATGGTCGAGGAAGGCGGCGATCGGCTCGAAAGCGTCGTCGCGGCCGAGCTTGCGCAGCAATGTGGCGATCATCTGGACGCGCGAGGCCCCGTCGTCGGCGGCGCTGCAGCCGACGAACTCGTGGGTCGCCGAATCATATTCGACGCTGAGCGGCCCCTCGCCGGCGCTGATCTCGGCTTGCAGGACAAGCAGGTTCGAGCGCGCCTGCTCGATCACATAGCTCTGGCAGCGGCCGTCGAGCGTGAGCACCTCGCCGTCATGAAGGCGCCGCTCGCCGGTGCGGCGGCACGTGCCGGCATTGGCGGCGGTGAAGTCGGCGGTGATCGGGTCCGCCTCCCAAAGTGATATTCGTGCGCCTCCGGCCCTGATGAACTTGAGAACGATCATCCGGCCCGGAAAACCGATCGAAGTGGCGCCGCGCCTGGCCGTCTTGCGCGCGGCCAGCCGCGCCGCGTGCGTCACGCTGAGGGCGATGAAGACCAGCGGCGTTTCAATCAGGACCAGGCCCGACTGCAGTTCGCTGCTGAGATAGCCGAAGGGCGGTTCGAAGAAAGGGTCGTCGCGCACGCGCGCGGCCATTGTCTCGACGAGCGCATCGACCCAGTCGTGATCGGCAAAAAGACTGTGAACCGCCTGCGCCACACTTTCGGCGCTCGGATCAGGCAGAGCCGCAATGGTCCGCTCGAAACGCACCCGTTCCGGGGATGCGCGCCACTCGCCGGCCAGGCCGCGGATGCCCTGCTGCGTCCGGCGCTGCCGCTGCGGCTGGCTGAGCCACCGCTGGAGCTCACCACCGCCGGTCACGGCAGCACGGGCGGCGTGTCTGCGGCCGGTACCGGCTCCGGAGGCCGTCCCGGGCAAAGGTGGAGCAGAAACACTGTCGGCGCAAACATGGGCACCCACTTGCTGTTCTCAGTCCGCCGACAAGGCATGGTTCTTCCACTTAGTGGCCAGACGCTGGTTTGGTGCGCCGCCTGGGCCCGCCAATCGGGCCGGCGAGATCTTAGAACGGCTTGGCGAGATAGATCGCGATGGTGGCGCCCATGGCCAGGCAGATCGCTCCGCCCACTTCCTGCTGCTTCACCGAGCCGGCAATGGCCACTTCAGTATCGAGCTCCGGGAGCTCCTCGACGACGAAACGAACCTTCTCCATCAGACACCCTTCCATCCAGCAAAGGAGCCGCGGAGATACAGGCCAATTGTTGATAGTTTCTAAAGAGACCGACAAGACGTCAAATCGTGTAGTAAGACGTAAGTCACGCGCGCTGTTCGGCTTCACCACCGTAAGAAGAACGCAAGGCAACAAGCCTTTGCAGCTCGCGCTGGCCCCTCCTTATGGAGAGGAAAAGGAAAACAACGACGCTGGCGAGCAACGCGATGCCGACGGCGAACCAAAGGACGCCGAATCGTGGGTCGCTGCTGATAGCATGGCGCAGCGCCGGGATGTCGCCCGCGTCGGCCGCCGCCATGAACAACAGGGTCAAGCCGATCACCGGGCCAATGGCGAGAATGGTGATGCGATTGAAGCGGAGCGTCGCTTCCACCCGCTCGATCGACTGATCGAGCATTTCCTCAGTCGTACCGGACAGGCTGCGAAGCTCGACCTCGCGAAGCCGCCGCTGGCGCAGGTTGCTGAAGAGCAGGACCAATATCGCCGCGCTTCCGACCAAAGCGGCTTCGGTCTTGCCGCTCGAAATCACGAGGAACAGAACGACGCCTCCGACGAGGATCGCGGCCGCCAGGTCCGTGACCTGCTGGAGGCGCGCGCGCCGCCGGACGGCGTTGGCCGACCGCTGCAGCCGCTCCAGCTCCGCCGGATCGGGCTGCTGGCGCCACATGTCGCCGAGACGCTCGAGGTCGAGGTCGGTCATGGCGTTCGCTCCAGCATTTTCTTGAGGGCGGCCTTGGCGCGCGACAGGCGCAGCGCGAGGGCGTTGGGCGCGATGTTCAGCATCTCCGAGATCTCGCCATAGGTGAAGCCTTCGAGGATAAGCACGATCACCTGCCGCTGCGGCACGGGCAGTCGGCGCGTCGCCTCGACCAGCATGCGCCGCTCGCTGGCATGGATCGCGCTCTCCTCAGGATCGGGCCCCTCGGCCTCGATCATTTCCGGAATCTCGGCGGTAGGAGGCTGGCGGATCTGCCGGGTGACGAAGGAGATCGCGCGGTTCTGCGCAATTCGGGCGATGAAGGTCTTGAGCGAGGCGTCGGCGCGATAGCTCGGCAGCGCCTGCCACACGGCGAGGAAGATCTGCTGAACCAAATCCTCGCGAAGCGCCGGATCGGCTTCGTACGACATGGCGATACGCGAGATGAGCGGGCCGTGCTCCGCCACGATCCGCTCGAACGGCGGCATGCCTCCTTTGAGGATGGCCGTGGCCCCCGTTGTCGCCTCCACTTCCAGCGCCGCCCCTTTCGGCCTTCATCGCACAGTCGGGCCGTCAATCACAGGGGACCGGCGCTGTCACGCGGGCCAGGCGCGGCTGTTCCGGCGCGGCACACCGCGCGGTGCACGCCTGATGGGGCCCGCCGGCCTAGCGGGCGTTGCGGAAGAAGATGTGGTTCCCGATCAGGCGGGTCGGCGCGACCCCGCGCGACCAGCGCGGCGAGACGGCGGTCGTGTGATAGAAGAGCGCGCCGCCCGTCGGGTCCCCCCTTCGGCCGGAGAGGATCTCCTCCGCCAGCGCCTTGGCGATCAGCCACATGGCGTGGTCGCGGCTGCCGGGGCGCAGGGAATCGACGTCCAGCATCGCTTCGCGATTGGGATCGCCCGCATTCCAGCAGCTGAACTGGAAGGCTTCGCTGACGGTGTCGGTGACGTAGCGGCTTCGGAGGCCGGCGCGGCTGCGGTTGGCGATGACATGGCCGACGGCGCGCATCGCCGCCTCGCCGCCGCCCCGCGCCTCGCCCCAAATCGTCATCGCCATCCAGCGTGCATCGACGACGTCGATTTCGGCCGTGGGCGCTTCCGCGGAGGAAGGCGCGGCCTCAGGAGCCGGTGAAGCCGGCGTCGTCGACGCCCCCAACGGCCGGGTCCAGGCGCTCCAGACCGCCGGCGCGTGCGGCTTCGGATCAGCGGGCGCGTTCCTGCCATCGCCGCCCTGGGCCTGCGCGCCCACGACGATCGAAACGGCGACAAGCCCCCCGGCGACGACCCCCTTCATGCCCGCACAATGCCCGGCATCGACGCCGATGGCTAGCCGGGGATTGTGGCGGTTTTGCTTTCAGCGGCCGGAAGGATGGTGGAGCCGAGGGGGATCGAACCCCTGACCTTCGCAATGCCATTGCGACGCTCTCCCAGCTGAGCTACGGCCCCGAACCTTGATGGCGGCCCGGTCGCCCGGACCGCCGCTGGTGATCGCGGCGATGTAAGGGAGCCTGAAGCGCTCCGCAAGGCAAGTCGCCGCCCTTCTTCCTACTCCCGCCGAACTTTCTTCGTCACTCCCGCGAAAGCGGGAGTCCAGTCGAACGGGTGCGCTCATTCGCCGAGCTGGATTCCCGTTTTCGCGGGAAGGACGGGAGAAGTCAGACCTCCTCGTCGTCGTCGCCCGCGCCGGGAACGCCGATATCGTCGTCGCCGCCGAGATCGACCTCATCGTCCGGATTCTGCTCGGCCTCCTCGTCGACGTCGAGGTCGAGGTCGGGCGCCGCGAGGTCGGCATCTTCCTTCTCCGGCTCCGCCTCGGGCTTGGCCGCCTCGAAGGGCATCGGCTGCTTCGACTTGAGGACCGGCTCCGGGTGCCAGTTGACGCCGCAGGCGATGCAGGTCACGGGGTCGTCCTTGCCGAGGTCGTAAAAGCGGGTCGCGCATTTGGGACAGGTCCGCTTGGTGCCCCATTCAGCCTTCACCATGGGTGAGAAATCTCCGTATGCGAAAGGGTGAGACGGGCGCCGCCGCGGCGGGGCCCGGGATCGGCCGGCGCCTTGCCACAGGGGTGGGGCGCTGTCAAAGACGCGGACCGATGGGCGCAGCTGAGCCTCGCAGCCAGGCCTTCGGCGCGCGCGGGCCGCTCAAGGGCATCGCCCGCGTCCCCGGCGACAAGAGCCTTTCGCACCGGGCGCTGATGCTCGCGGCCCTCGCCGTCGGGCGCAGCCGGATCGAAGGCCTGTGCGACGGCGCCGACATTGCCGCCACGGCGGCCGCGCTGCACGCGATGGGCGCACGCATCGAGACGGGAAGCGACGGCGAGATGCTCGTCGCCGGGGTCGGCGTGGGGGGGCTGCTGCAGCCTCCCGGCGTTCTCGACCTGGGCAATTCCGGAACTTCGGCCCGGCTCCTCGCCGGAATCGTGGCGAGCCAGGATCTACGCGCCGTCTTCACCGGCGACCCGTCGCTATCATCGCGGCCGATGGAGCGCGTGGCGGCGCCGCTGCGGCGGATCGGCGCCCGCATCGAAACCTCGCCCGGCGGCACTCTCCCGATGGTGGTAGCGGGCGCCGCGCCCGCAATTGCGCGCACCCACCGGCTCACCCTCCCCTCGGCGCAGGTCAAGTCCGCCCTTCTCCTTGCCGGGCTGAACGCGCCGGGCATCACGACGGTGATCGAGCCGATCCCCACCCGCGACCACACCGAGCGGCTGCTGGAGGTGTTTGGAGCGGAGATCGAGGCCGGACGAGGCGAAATCCGGCTGCGCGGCGAAGCCGAGCTTCGGCCGCAGCCTCTGACCATCCCCGGTGACTTTTCGGCCGCGGCCTTCCTGGCGGTGGCGGCGCTGGTCACCCCCGGCTCGAAGCTTCGCATCGAGGAAGTAGGCCTGAATCCGCGCCGGACGGTCCTTCTGGAGGCGCTTCGGGCGATGGGCGCCGATGTCGAGGCCGCGGCGGCAGGGGAGGCGTGCGGCGAACCGGCCGGCGACCTCGCCGTCAGCCACTCGGCCCTGACGGGCGTCGACCTCCCGCCGGAGCTGGCCGCGAGCATGATCGACGAATTTCCGATTCTGTTCGTCGCTGCCGCGTTCGCCGAAGGCGCCACCCGCACGCGCGGCCTCGCCGAGCTTCGGGTCAAAGAATCGGACCGGCTGTCCTCAATGGCAGCAGCCCTGCGCGCGATCGGCGCGCGCGTGGAGGAACATGAAGACGGCCTCACCATCCACGGCAGCGGCGGCGAGCCGCTCGCCGGCGGAGCGACGGTCGCCGCACAAGGCGATCACCGCGTCGCGATGAGCCTCGCCGTGGCTGGCCTGCATTGCGCCGAGCCGGTAGGGATCGACGACATGGACTGTATCGCCACCAGCTTTCCCGGCTTCGCGCGCGCGCTCGACGCGCTGGTGCGGCTGTGATCGTCGCCGTCGACGGCCCGGCCGCCAGCGGCAAGGGGACGATCGCCCGCGCGATCGCCCGTCATTTCGGGCTGCCGCACATGGATACCGGCCTCCTCTATCGAGCCACGGCGCTGAACCTGCTCGCGATGGGCGGCGATCCGGAAAGTGAGTTCGCGGCCGCCCGCGCCTGCGACCTTTCCCAGATCGACTTCGAGGACCCCGAGCTCAAGTCGGAGGCGGTCGGCGGGATAGCCTCGCGAATCTCGGCCTATCCGCTGGTGCGCGAAGCGCTGCTCGAGCGCCAGCGCCGCTTCGCGAGGCAGCCCGGCGGCGCCGTCCTCGACGGCCGCGACATCGGCACGGTGATCGCCCCGGAGGCGGACGCGAAGCTGTTCGTGACCGCAAGTCCCGAAGTGCGGGCGCAGCGCCGCTATGCCGAACTCAAGCGCCTCGGCATGGACGTCCATTTCGCCGACGTGCTCGCCGACATTCGCGCCCGGGACGCACGCGACCGCGAACGGGCGCAGTCGCCGCTGCAGCGGGCCGAAGATGCGGTGCTGATCGATACCAGCGCGCTCACCATTGAAGCCGCGGCCGCCGACGCGATCGCGGCGGTCGAGCGGCTGGCTTCAAGTGCCGGCTAGCAGCGCCGGCCGCTGCCGCCCGGATCCGCGTAGCTGCCGCTGTCGCTGTCGCTGCACGAGCGGCGGCCGCGGCCGTGGCCGATGGGGTCGCCGGGATCGCCGTCGGTGACGCCGCTGCGGGTGCCGCCGCGGCCGCGGCCAACCGGATCGGCAGAGTTGCCGCGGTCGCCGTCGGTGATTCCGGTATGGCCACGCCCGCGGCCGGCCGGATCCGCATAGCGACCGCGATCGCCGTCGGTCACGCCGCCGCCCCGTCCCTGACCGACGCGGTCGGTGGGATCGCTGTCGGTGCGCCCGCCGCGGCCGTTGCCGGAAGGATCGCTCGGATCGCCGTCGGTGATGCCGCTTCGCCCGCGGCCGTTGCCGGCGGGATCGGCATAGCGGCCGCTGTCGCCGTCGGTCACGCCGCTGCGCCCTCGGCCGCGCCCGCGGCCGGCCGGATCGGCATAGCGGCCGGTGTCGCCGTCGGTAACGCTGCCGCGCCCGCGACCCGCGGGGTCGCCCGGATCGCCGTCGGTGACGCCGCCGCGGCCGTTGCCGACCGCGTCATGGGGATCGCTGTCGGTGGCCTGAGCGCGTGCCTGGTCGGTCAGCACGGCAAAGGCGCTGCCGGCGGCGACCGCGCCTCCGGCGACCCTGCCCAGGAAGGAGCGTCTGCTGATCTTGCGCGTCGGTTTCATTGCCACCCCCTCAAATGCGTTGCGATTGCCGAAAATCGATCCTGTTCCGCTTTGGCGAGTCGCGCAAGGCTTTTGCGCTCAGGGGCGCGCGCCCGTCCTCAGCCATCCGGTGACGGCATAGCGCGGCGCGCCGGCAAGCGGCGTCACCCAGCTGACGCTGTGCGGCTGCGGCACGCGGAAAATGTTGAGCGTGTTGAAGGCGGGCGTGAAGCCGCGAACAACATTGCCGCGCTCGTCATAGAATTGGAGGATGCCGCCCCAGTCGGGCCGCCATTGCGGGGTCAGGTTCAGCACATAGGCGGCGCGCCGGCCCATGCCCTGGTTGAGATCGTCATGCGCGGTCAGGAAATGGCCGTCGCGGTAGCGCGAGGCATGGGCGTCGGCGAAGGTCACGTCGGCAAAGCCGGTGAGCGTGCGCATGAACTCGATCATCGCGCCCGAGCACAGGAAATCGGAGAAAGCGCGAAGCAGGGGCGCGGTCCCCTCCTCCCAGCCGCTGCCATATTCGGGCAGTCGGATCGTATCGTAGCGGAACTGGAAGCCGTGCCGTCCGCCCGCGACCACCGCCCGCTCGAGCTCGGCGCGGCGCTCCGCGGGCCAGGTCGCCGTCTCGGCTTCGGCATGGTCGAGGACTTCCTCGCCCTTGTTGAGCGCCAGCCGCCACGCCTTGCTGTCGACCAGCTCGCGGAACAAGGCGATGGCGCCGTCGTGGCGGAGGAAGTTCAATATCTGCATCCGTCCGTCGGCGGCGAACTCGGCGGCGAGCGCGGCGGCGTCGAGACCCGGCCGAAGGGCGAAGCTGACCATGGCGGCGGCGCTTAGCCGCGCCCATTGGTGCCGACAACGGGGAACCGGGACGGGCGGCGTCGGTTCGCACCCCCATGGCCGAGCCCCCGATCCGCAGGACCGAAGCCGCCCCCGAGGGCCGCGGCTGCCTCTATCTCTCGCTGGCGGTGGTCCTGATCGCGCTGCTCGCTTTCGCCATCGCCGCCTGGATCAACATCCCCAGCGCTTCGCCCGATCCGGCCGCAGGGGGCTCGCCGCCGGTCGCGCCGGCCGGGTCGTGAAGCCGCGCAAGGCTTGAAATCCGGCGCGCGAACGCCGATCTGAAGCGGGTTCGGAAAGCCGGCGGCCATGCCCTTCGAAGGCGGCGCTCCGGCTCCGGGCGGACGCTCGATCTGGCGGGTGCCGGGGCGGCCGGGATGAGCTGAGCACCAGGCGCGTGAACGGACGCCGATGAGCCTGGTGCGCAACGCGGCGATGCAAAAAGTGACGGGGAAAGCCGCCGTCGCCGCGGGGGAAGGGAAATGAACGCACCCAATCCGATCCTGAAAGGCCTCGACCTGCGCGCCGAGATCGGCCGGCTGCGCAAGGAGCGCAACGCCGTCATCCTCGGCCATTATTACCAGACGCCGGAAATCCAGGACATTGCCGACTTCGTCGGCGACAGCCTCGATCTGTCGCGCAAGGCGCAGGCGACCGACGCCGACGTCATCGCCTTTTGCGGGGTGCGATTCATGGCCGAGACCGCCAAGATCCTGTCGCCGGAAAAGATCGTCGTGCTGCCGGACATGGACGCCGGCTGCAGCCTCGAGGACAGCTGCCCGCCGGACCGGTTCCGCGCCTTCCGGGAGGCCCATCCCGATCACATCGCGCTCACCTACATCAACAGCTCGGCCGAGGTGAAAGCACTCAGCGACATCATCGTCACGTCGTCTTCGGCCGAGATCATCCTCGGCCAGATCCCGAAGGATCAGAAGATCATCTTCGGCCCCGACAAGAATCTCGGCGGCTGGCTGGCGCGCAAGACCGGGCGCGACATGCTGCTTTGGCCGGGCGTGTGCATCGTCCACGAGGCCTTTTCGGAAACGGAGCTCCTGAAGCTCAAGGCCCAGCATCCCGGCGCGCCGGTGCTCGCCCATCCGGAATGCCCGCCCCACATCCTCGATCATGCCGACGAGATCGGCTCCACGTCGGCGATCCTGAAATTCGCTTTGAACTCGCCGTCGGACGAGATCATCGTCGCGACCGAGCCGCACATCATCCACCAGATGGAAAAAGCGGCGCCGCACAAGAAATTCTTCGGCGCGCCGGGCGCGGACGGGAACTGCAACTGCAACATGTGCCCGTACATGGCCCTCAACACGATGGAGAAGCTCTACGTCGCGCTACGCGACCTCCAGCCGCGCATCGAGATCGACGAGGCCCTCCGCCTGCGCGCGAAACGGTCGCTCGACCGGATGCTCGAGATGGCCGGCAACACCGTCGGCAAGGGCGATGTCGGCCGGCCGGTGATCGCCGACTAAGGCTTTGCCGCCAGCCGCGCGATCGCCGCGCGCCACCGCGGCGACACGTCCGGAGGGAGAGCCTCGGGATCGAACTCCGCGACCGCCGCCACCTCCCAGCCCGGCTTCGGGCGGTAGCGGACGTCGCGGACGATGAAGACGTGGCCCCTCGCCTCCCCCGCCCGCGCCCACTCCGCCTCGCCCGTAACCTCCTCCACCGCGCCGTGGCCGGTCATGCCGATCTCTTCGGCAAGCTCGCGCAGCGCCGCTTCGGCCGGCTGCTCGCTGCGCTTGCGGCCGCCGCCCGGCAGCCGCCAGTCGCGCGCATAAGTCAGCTTCACCATCACCACCCGCCCTTCCGAGGTGAGCGGCAGCGCATGCGCGCCCGGTGGGCGGCCGGTGAAGCGCCACAGCAGCTTGCGCAGCCCCTGCAGACCGCGCGCGCCGGCTCGGAATAGGGTGCGCGCGGCGGCTATCTTGCCGCCACGTGCTTGACGTTGCTGCCGCCGGTCCGCGCGACCTCGCTGTCGTGCGCGTGCGGCTTCGCATGGCCGTGGTGGCGCATATAATGCTCGTCCAGTCCCTCGATCAGCCGGTTGCCGTCTTCGCCGCCGGTGATCCTCAGCAAGGCGTCGATCTTGGCCTCCATGCGGTCGTCGTTCTCCTTCGAAGCTGGGGACCCGATATAGAGGAAGTAAGCGAGGCCGACGACCTGCCAGATCAGCTGGAGGAATTCCGACTGCCAATTCTCGAACGTGTCGCGGCCCATCTCGACCAGATAGCCGGACAGCTCGGGCGCCTGCCCGTGCTCGGCCGCCTCGTCGACGAACGCATACCATCCGAACAACCAATGAAGGCCGATCGAGACCAGGAAGAACAAGAGGGTGATCCAGCCATAGGCGTAACGCTTCATCGCGCCTTCTCCTCGTCCGTTTAGGCGCCGTAACGTCCAGTCTAGGGCGCTTGTTTCCCGGCGGGGGGACGCTAGGGCGAGGCCGTGCCTTTCCAGCTTGCCGAATTCGACGCGGCGCGGTTCGTCGCCGAGACCCTCGCCGAGGATGTGGGCGAGGGAGGCGACGTCACCTCCCGGGCGGTGATCCCGGGGGACGCGCTCTTCTCCGGCATCATGCGCAGCCGCGAGGACATGGTCGTCGCCGGGCTCGAGCTCGCCGGCGCCTTCTTCCTCGCGCTCGACCCCGGCGCCGCGATCGAACCGTCAGCCGAGGACGGCGCCGGCGCGTCTGCCGGCGACGTGCTGCTGCGGGTGAACGGGAATGCGCGCGCGCTCCTCACCGCCGAGCGTTCGGCGCTCAACACCCTCCAGCACCTCTGCGGGGTGGCGACGCTGACTTGGCGCTACGCGGACGCCATTGCCGGCACCGGCTGCACCCTGCTCGACACGCGCAAGACGATCCCGGGCCTCCGTTTGCTCGAAAAATATGCGACCCGAATGGGCGGCGCCCAAAACCACCGCATGCGGCTCGACGATGCCGCGATGATCAAGGACAACCATATCGCCGTCGCCGGCGGGGTCGGCGAAGCGGTCCGCCGCGCGGTCGAGGCCGGGATCGAGCGGATCATCGTCGAGGTCGACCGGCTCGACCAGGTCGACCCGGCCATCCGCGCGGGCGCCACCCACCTGCTGCTCGACAATATGGGCGTGGCGGCACTGCGCGAGGCGGTCGCGGAAGTGGCGGGCCGGGTCCCGACCGAGGCGAGCGGCGGCATCACGCTCGAGACGATCCGCGAGACCGCGGCGACGGGCGTCACCTACATATCGGTGGGCAGGATTACGCAGTCCGCCCCGGCGGTCGACATCGGACTGGACTTCGCCGCGCTCTAGAGGTCGCGCCGCTCGATCACCTCGCCTTCCACCATCCGGGTATAGGGATGGTGCTTGTCGAGCCAGCGCTTGACGATGCGCAGGTTGCGCGTGTTCGACTTGAAGAACAAGTCGAAGGCGTCGCCGAGCAAGGGCACGAAGCCCAGGACGGTATCGAAGGCGACATTGCCCGACATGCGGGCCAGGTGGAATTTCGACATGCCGAGGTTCCTCGCCTCCCAGATCAGCCAGGCGCCCATCGCGGCGGTGATCACATCGCCGAGGACCGGCACCAGCCCGACCACCGAATCGGCGCCGAAGCGGATCTTCGTCCCCGGCACGGCGAACGCCCGTTCGAGCAGCCCCTCCATCGCCTCGATCCGGCGGCGCACCGAAGCGGGGTCGCGGCCGATCGGAAGCCGCCCCGCGACGCGCTCGAACTCTTGTGGGTCCAGTGCCATACTCAGAACTCCCGCGCGATGAGGGTCGCCGCCGGATGGCGGGCGAAAGGATTGGGACGAAAGCCGGAAACCCGCGGCGTCACCAGCGACCAGCGCACCGGGCGCGCGATCGGGATGAAGGCGGCCGCGTCGGCGAGGAGCCGGTCGGCGGCGGCCAGGTGCGTCTGGCGTTCGACGGGGGTGCGGGCGACCCGCGCCGCCTGCAGCGCGTCGTCGGCGAGCGGGTCGCACACGGTGCGCCTGTCGCAGGTGAAATGGCGCAGATACCAGCTGGCGAGGCCGGCCGGGGCGACGGCGTCGATCAGCTCGAGATCGGCCGGCGCGCCCGGCGGCACGCGTTCCGCCTCGACCCCGATCAGCCGCCAGTCCCGGCGCAAATGCGCGAAGAGGATGCGGTAGCCGGGCCCGTCCGGCAGCGCCACGCGCAGCCGAAGCTCTGATTCGAGCGGCGCCACGGCGCGCCGGGCGGCCTCGCGGCGCATCGGCAGCGGCGCGGCGGCCCAGTCCGGCGCGGCCGGGGCGCGCAGCTCCGCGCTCGCCGCCGGGACGATCCGCACCTGCGGCTGAAGCGCCGGAGCGCCGAGGGCGGCGACGATCGCGTCGCGGTCGACCGCCATGCTCAACGCCCGTCGGATGGCGGGGTCGGCGAGCGGCGCTTCCTCGCCCGGCGCGGCGAAAGCCAGCCCGAAAAGACCCACGGCCGGATCGAAGACGAGCTGCGCGTCCGCCGCCCCGGCGGCGCGGGCGAAGGGCAGATCGCCCGCCGTCCCGCCCAGCACGAGATCCGTCGAGCCGCTGGCGAAGGCCGCGACCGCCCGGACCGCCGCCTCGCCGCGCAGCAGGATCTCCGTCAGTCCCTCGGCCTCTCCTTCCTCGGCCTCCTCCTCTCCGCGACGCGGAACGAGGTGGACGGCGCCGTCGGGAGAAGGCTGCGCCGAATAAGGTCCGGTGCCCTGCCCGTTCAGGACGATCGCGGCCTCGGGCTGGGCGAGAAGCTGGAGCAGGTTCGGTCGCGGCCCGAGAAGGCTTATTTCCAGCACCTGGTCGGTCATTGCCACTGCGTCCTGGACGACGGCGAGCACCGGTTTCAGCCGGTTTCGGCTGGCGCGGCTGACGGCGGCGCGGACGCGCCCCGCCACCTGCTCGGCGGCGACCCGGCTTCCGCCCGACCAGGCCGAGCGGGCGACCCGGAAGGTGTAGCGAAGGCCGTCGTCCGAGACGATCCAGCTTTGCGCGAGCGCCGGCTCGATCTCGCCGGCAGCGTCGAACCGAACCAGGCCCTGCGCCACCGCCTCGACCAGGAAGGCGGAGGGCGCGTCCAGCGGCCGCAGGTTCGGGTTCACGATTTCCGGCGGCGCCCCGATCGCCGTCACGCGCAGCGGCCCCGTCGCCGGCTCCTCGCAGCCGGCGGCGAAGAGCAGCGCCGCCAGGAGGCCCAGGACCAGGAATTTGCGCCGTACGATTGCCGCCCTCATTCGGGTCTCCCTCGGCCCCTTTGTAGCGGCCGCGCCGCCGAAATGGCGACGCTCTTTTACCCGTCCTTCACCACTTGGGGATTAGTCGACGACGATGAACCGCAAACCGCCGCGCCCCGCCGCGCGTCTCGACCCCGAGGCGCCGCTGAAGCCGCGCCGTTCGCCGCGAATAACGGTGGACGACCGGGCGAACATGCGGGCGGAAAATTGGTATCAGGTCGAAGTGAAGGTCCGCAACGTCTCGACCTCGGGCTTCATGGCGGAGTGCGCGCAGCCGGTGCAGATCGGAAGCTACGTCTCGCTCGACGTGCCGGGCATCGGCCCGGTCCACGCCCAGGTACGCTGGCAGCTTGGCCGGACGATGGGCGGCATGTTCCTCGATCCGATCAGCCTCAGCCGCTGCGAGTGGACGGCAGTCAAGGCGCAGTCGCCGGTCGAGACCGTCTGAGCCGTTCAGGCTGAATCGCGCGGCTCAGGCCGTGACGCGCGCCCGCCGGGAATCTTCCGAACGCGCCCGGGATGCCTTGAGCATCACTGCCAGGGCAACAAGCATCAGCACCGCGGCAACCGCGAAGGTCGCGTGCAGGCCGGTGGCGGCGGCCTGCGGCGGCGCCGAGCCGGGGTCGCTCGCGCCGGCCCCGAACAGGAAAACCGCGCCCATGGCGGAAGCGCCGGTGATCAGCCCCAGGTTGCGCGACAGGCTGAGGATCCCCGACACCAGTCCGCGCCGGGTCGGATCGACTGCGGTCATGGCGAGCATGTTGTTGGAGGTCTGGAACACGGCATAGCCGAACGTCATCGCGACCAATGCGGCCATGAAGCCGGCGACGCCGAAGCGGATCGGCATCAGGACGAGGCCGGCGCAGGCGGCCAGTATCGCGGCCAACCCGAGCACGGCCATGGGCCGCGCGCCGATGCGGTCGGCGACACGCCCGGCCGGCGCCGCCGTCATCGCCGCGACGATCGGCCCCGCCGCCAGCACCGCCCCGACGACGGCCGCGCGCACGCCCAGAGCGCGGGAAAGATAAAAAGGCGCCGCCACCATCATCCCCATCATCACGGTCGCCACGAGGGCGCTGGCCGCAAGCGTCCGTCGCAGCAGGGCGTCGCGAAACAGCTCGAGCCGGATCAAGGGCGATTGCGCACGTCTCTCGACGGAAAGGAACGAACCGGCGGCGAGGGCCGCGGCGGCCAGCAAGAGAAGGTTGAGCGCACCGAACCCGCCGCCCCCGCTGCTCATCGCCAGGGCGTAGGCGCTCAGCGCCAGCGTCAGAAGAAGCGCCCCCGGATAGTCGAAAGCCTCTCGGGGGCCCTCCCGCCTGGCCGCCGCGTCGCCGGGCAGCCGGTGCACGAGCAGCAGGGCGACCAATCCCGGCGGCGCCAGCACCAGATAGATTGCCGGCCAGCCGAACGCCTCGACCAGCAATCCGCCCACCAGCGGGCCGAGACCCGTGCCGAGGGCGGACATGGTTCCGAGCAGGCCGATGGCGGCGCCGGCCTTGCCCTTCGGCGCCTGCGCGGCCAGCGCCACCGCAAGCGCCATCATCGCCGCCGCCCCGATCCCCTGCAGCGCTCGCGCCGCGACCAGCAGGCCGAGCGTCGGCGCCGCCGCGCAGAGCAGCGAGGCGATCGTGAACAGCGCCGTCCCGCCGATCAGCATCGCCCGGCGCCCGAGCAGGTCGCCGAGCCGGCCGGCGCCGACCACCGCGGCCGTGAGTGCGATCAGATAAGCGAGGACCACCCACTGGACCGAGGGCATCGTCGCCGCAAAGGCCTCGGCCAGGTTCGGCAAGGCGACGTTGCTGATGCTCGTGCCGAGCGAGGAGAGCAGCATCGCCAGCGATAGCCCGGCCGTCGGCGCGCGCGCCGCCGCGGCCGCCGCCGAACCGCGCCGATCGACGTGTCGAACGCTCATATCCCGCCTCCTTTGCGCTTGCGCGCGAATCACTGAGAGCGCATAGTGCCACTTCAAGCCGAGTTGAGGTCAAGAGGGTGTCTGTCCTGGACATATCGGAGGTCGCGCGGCGGTCCGGCGTGCCGGCCTCGGCGCTGCGTTATTATGAGGAACAGGGGCTGATCGCCTCGATCGGGCGGCGCGGCCTCAGGCGGCTGTTCGCTCCCGACGTGCTGGAGAGGCTGGCACTGATCGCGCTGGGGCGCACCGCCGGCTTCTCGCTCGAGGAGATCGGCGGCATGTTCGCGCCCGACGGCCGGCTCACTATCGACCGCGAGATGCTGTCGGCCAAGGCCGACGAACTCGACCTGATGGTCCGCCGCCAGAGCGCGCTCCGCGACGCGCTACGCCATGCCGCCGCCTGCCCCGCCCCGCGCCACATGGAATGCCCAACCTTCCGCCGCATCCTCGAAAAGGCGATCACCGCCCCCGCGCGGCGGGGACGGCGTGTCGCGTCCCGGAAGCCTGTGTCAGGGTGAGGTAAATTTCAGCTTGGTGCGGACGGCGGGATTCGAACCCGCACGCCCTGTCGGGCAGAAGATTTTAAGTCTCCAGCGTCTACCGTTCCGCCACGTCCGCAGGCCCCGGGATGCCATGATCGCCGCCGCGGCGAAAGGCTGAGCAGCGTGCGTCCGCGAACATAGGCGCCTGGGTAGTGCCTCAGGTTGAATCGGCCGGGTTACAGCGAAAGGGGCGGCTCCCGCCGCCCCTCTCCAGGCATCGGTATTAGTTCCACTTCCCCGTCGTCTTGATGACGGTGGTGTTCGGATTCTTCTCGGTGCTCGGGTTCGATTGGCCGCCCGGATTGACCGCGACGAGGTGCGGATTGACGCCGCCGGCGACGGCGGCGAGCTCGGTGGTCGTGAGTTTACGCATGATCTTCTCCTCTTCGCGCGCGACGATGCTGCGCGCCGACGCGAAAGGCCTTGCAATCCCGCAGGGCGCAACGGCAGATTCCGGCGCGTCCTGCGCTGGGACGGCGCGCGCCTCAGGTGCTAACGCGCTTATTATAAGCTGCGCGGCGCCGACCCGGTGCCATGACCTCCGCGCTCGATCCGGCCAGTCCGGCCGCGCGACTGAACGGCGGCGCCGTCAGACGTTCAGGCGCTCGCGCATTTCCTTGCCGGGCTTGAAATAAGGGACCTTCTTGGCGTCGACGTCGACCGGCTCGCCGGTGCGCGGATTGCGGCCCTTGCGGGCGTCGCGGCCCCGGGTGGAGAAGGCGCCGAAGCCGCGAAGCTCGACCCGGCCGCCGTTCTGAAGCTGCTCGATGATCGAATCGAAGAAGGCCGCAACGACCCGCTCCACTTCGCGCAGGGTGAGATCGGGATGGTCTTCGCAAAGCTTCTGGACGAGTTCGGATCGGATCACGGCTTTCCCCCCATCAGGCAAGAAACGCCCCGGAACTCCCGCCGGGCCGGACGCCGCCGCCCCCCGGGGCAGCGAATGAGGCCCTTAGGTTGCACCGTTACGGGCAAAAAGCAATATCGCCCAGCGTCGGAAAGTCGGACAATTCAACGGCTAAGCGGCCGGTCGGAGCGGCCCCGCCGAACTTCGGCCGCTCCGCACGCAGCAGGCTTAGCTCTGCTTCTGTTTCAAAGCTTCGCCCAGGATGTCGCCGAGGGAGGCGCCGCTGTCGGACGAGCCGTATTGGGCGACGGCCTGCTTCTCCTCGGCGATCTGGAGCGCCTTGACCGAGAAATTGGGCTTCTTCGAGCGGTCGAAGCCGATCACCATCGCGTCGAACTTCTGGCCGACCTGGAAGCGCTCGGGGCGCTGCTCGTCGCGGTCGCGGCCGAGATCGGTGCGCTTGATGAAGCCGGTCGCGCCGTCGTCGCCGACCTGGACCTCGAGCCCGCCGTCCCGCACCTCGAGCACCGTCACCGTGACGATGTCGTTCTTCGAGACGCCGCCTGCGGCCGACGCACCCGCGCCGCCCTTGGCGACCCCGCCGCGCTCGAGCTGCTTCATGCCGAGCGAGATGCGCTCCTTCTCGACGTCGACGTCGAGCACCACGGCCTTGACCGTCTCGCCCTTGCGGTGAAGGTTCAAGGCCTCCTCGCCCGACACGCCCCAGGCGATGTCGGACATGTGAACCATGCCGTCGACGTCGCCGTCGAGGCCCACGAACAGGCCGAACTCGGTCGAATTCTTGACCTCGCCCTCGACCTCGGTCCCGACGGGATGCTTCTCGGCGAAGGCCGCCCAGGGATTGGCCTGCGCCTGCTTCAATCCCAGCGAGATGCGCCTTTTCTCCTCGTCGACCTCGAGCACCGCCACGTCGACCTCCTGCGAGGTGGAGACGATCTTGCCGGGATGGACGTTCTTCTTGGTCCAGCTCATCTCGGAGACGTGGACCAGCCCCTCGATGCCGGGCTCGAGCTCGACGAAGGCGCCATATTCGGTGATGTTGGTGACGCGGCCCTTGAACACGCCGTCGACCGGATATTTGGCCGACGCGCCCTCCCAGGGATCGCTCTCCAGCTGCTTCATGCCGAGCGAGATGCGCTGCGTCTCGCGGTTGATGCGGATGATCTGGACGCGGACCGTGTCGCCGATATTGATCACTTCGCTCGGATGGCCGACGCGCTTGTAGCTGATGTCGGTGACGTGGAGCAGGCCGTCGATCCCGCCGAGGTCGACGAAGGCGCC
>DASVVV010000087.1:0-30499 GCA_036386375.1 Allosphingosinicella sp.
GCGGGCGATGACGCGGTCGGCGGTGAGGCGCTCGCCGCTCCGGGCGACGACGCGAAGGCCGAGCGCGCGCTTGCCCCAGGTGGCGGCGCGCGGGCTCATCTCCATCAGGATGAAGTAGAAGTTGCGCAGGAGGAAGAAGCCCAAGAGCCAGATCACGCCGGCGATCTCGCCCTGCCGGACGCCGAGGGCGCCGAGCAGCAGCAGGCTCGCGATCGACAGCAGGATCAGGGCGGTCACCATGATCAGCAGGTCGAGGACGAAGGCGCCGAAGCGCTGGCCGCCGTCGGCGAGGCTGAGGTCGAGGTCGACGCCTTCGGGGGTGACGAGGGTGCGGCGGCGCCGGCCGGCCAGCGTCCGGCGGCTGATCGCGGCATGCTCAGCCACGCGCCGGCGCCCTCGGAAGGTAGAAATAGACGAGCCACAAAGCGAGCATCGAGATGCCGATGGCGTAGCGGGCGAGGTCGGTGGTGATGAGCTGGCGGCCGAAGCCTTCGAGCAGGCCGGCGCCGAGCAGCATGATCACGACTCCGCCCATGACGATGGCGGCGGTGCGCCCGGAATTGGTGGCGGCCTCCATGCGGGTGCGCTCGCCGGGGAAGACGACGCTCCAGCCGATCCGGAAGCCGGCCGCGCCGGCGAGGATTATCGCGAAGAATTCGGTCGAGCCGTGGATGATCAGCCAGCCGCCCAGCTCCTCGCCCAGGCCGCGCGAGGCGAACAAGGCCATGAAGGCGCCGAGCATGGTGCCGTTATAGACGAGCAGCATCGCCGTCGGCACGCCGAAGGCGAAGCCGAGCGCGAAGGCGAAGATCGACACCTGGCTGTTGTGGGTGAAGAGATAGGTGGCGAAGAAGCCGAGGCCGCTGCTCCCGGGATTGTCGTAGAGCGTGGCGCGCAGCGATTCCGGCGAGGCGCTGAAGTCGCGTCCTTGAGACAGCCCCTGCGGCACGAAGCTGTCGAACCAGACCGGGTCGGCGAGGACGAGCATGTAGCCCGCGAGCGCGCCGACGGCGGTCAGGAACAGCGAGGCGAGGGTCTCCTTCCACAGCGCGCGCACGGCGGCCGGCCAGTCGCGCGCGAAGAAGGCGCGCAGCCGCTTGCCGGCGCCGGTGCGAACGCCGTAGACGAAGAAATAAGCGCGCGCGCAAAGGTTCTCGAGATAGGTGACGAGCTCGAGGTCGAGCGACGTCTCGCGCGCCACCGAGAGCGAGGAAAGCGCGCCGCGATAGAGGACCGGCAGAGCCAGCAGATCCTCGTCGGAAAGCCGGCGCAGCGAGCCCGCTTCGGCCCGCGCGACAATCTCCTCGAGCCGCCGCCATTCCGCCTCGCGATGGGCCCGGAAGCGGCGGGTATCGGCCGGCAGCGTGCTCACAAGGCGTTCTTCCGCTTGAGGTCGAGATAGGCGGTGACGAGCGCGGGGCCGGCCTCGTCGGCGGCGGCCTCGACGACATGGACGCCCAAGTGCCGAAGCCTGGTCAGCACCAGCCGCCGCTCGCGCAGCAGGCCGGCGGCGATGACGGCGCGGCTGACATCCTCGGGCTGCTGCGGATCGGTCGCGGTGAAGGCCTCGATCTCCTCGTCGCGAAGCACGACGAACAGGACGAGGTGGCGCTTGAGCACGGTGCTGACGGCATGGAGCATCAGCTCGGCGCTGACCGTGTCCGGAAATTCGGTGAAGACGACGATCAACGAGCGCCGGTTGAGGCCGCTCGCGAGGGTGGACATGCCGAGCGTGTAATTGGTCTCGCGGCTGCTATAGTCGATCCCCGCGGCCACCCGCTGGAGCATGGCGAAGGCGCGCGGGCCTGAAATCGGGTTGGTCGAAGCGCGCGGGTGCGAATCGAAGGCGAAGAAGCCGACCCGGTCGCCGTCCTTCAGCGCCACGAAGGCGGTGAGCAGGGCGGCCGCGACGGCACGGTCGATCCGCGGCATGTCGCCGAGCGGCTCGCACATCGCCCGGCCGGAATCGAGCGCAATGACGATATTGTTGTTGCGTTCGGTGCGATATTCCTTGCCGACCAGCCGGGTGTGGCGCGCCGACGTCTTCCAGTCGATCGAGCCGCGGTCCATGCCCTGGCGAAAGTCGGTGAGCGCCTCGAACTCGGCGCCCTCGCCGACCTGGAACTGGGCAATCTGCCCGTGCATCGCGTCGCGGGTCATCAGCTGGACGCTTTTTTCGCGCACCGGGCGCATGTCGGGCGTGATCAAAACCGCCCGGTCGAAAAGGGCCTGGCGCTGCTTCCAGACGAGGCCGATCGGACCGCGCCAGCGCGCCCAGGCGGCTTCGAGCCGAGCGGTGCCGCGCCGCTCCGCCTTGAGAGCGACGGCCGCCGCCCCGGTCCCGGCCGCCACGGGCGCCGCTGCACGCCAGCCGGTCGGCGCCGTGACAGGACCGGAAACGTCGACCGCGACCTCGGCCGCGGGCGGCGGCGAGCGCCGGAACTTCGCGCGGACCGTGGCGGCGAAGCTCTCGCCGATCCCGACCGCGCCCGGAATGTCGCAGGCGATGTCGGCGTCGCCGACATTGGCGCCAAGGGCAGCGTCGATGGCGCCGAGCGCGATCAGAAGCACGAGCAGACCCAGCCCGGCCGTCCAGTAAGCGGGATAATAGACGCCGATCACCAGCGCCGCTGGAGCGACCGCGGCGGCAAGGAGAACGGCAAGGCGCGTCGGGTAGATCAACGGGGGGCCTCGACCTCTTCGATCAGGCGCGCGATCACGCCTTCGACCGGCCGGCCCTCGATCTCGGCCGCGGCGGAAAGCAGCACGCGGTGGCGAAGCACCGACGGCGCGAGCGCCTTGACGTCGTCGGGAATGACGTAATCGCGCCCGTCGAGCGCGGCCCGGGCGCGCGCCGCTCCGGCCAGCATCGCTGCGGAGCGCGGCGAGGCGCCGCCTTCGAGGTCCGGCGCCGAGCGGGTCGAACGGATCAAGGCGACGACATAATTGGTGACCTCGTCGACCATCGGCACCGCCGCCACCGCGGCGACCGCCTCGGCGAGGCGGCCGGCGCCGACCCTGGGCTCGATCCCCCATTCCTCGGCCTTCGGGGCCCCGAAGCGGGCGCCGTGGCCGGCGACGATCTTCTTCTCTTCCTCGGCGCTCGGATAGCCCATCACATGCTTGAACAGGAACCGGTCGAGCTGCGCCTCGGGCAGCGGATAGACGCCCTGCTGCTCGATCGGATTCTGGGTGGCGATGACCATGAAACGGGGCGGCAGCGCATAGGTCTCGCCGTCGATGGTGACCGAGCGCTCCTGCATCGCCTCGAGCAGCGCCGCCTGGGTCTTGGGCGGCGTGCGGTTGATCTCGTCGGCCAGCAGCAGCTCGCAGAAAATGGGCCCCCTGGTGAGCGTGAACTGGCTGGTCTGGAAGTTGAACAGGTTGGAGCCGAGGATGTCGCCCGGCATCAGGTCGGGCGTGAACTGGATGCGGCCGAAATCGAGGCCGAGCGTGCGCGAGAAGCATTGGGTGAGGAAGGTCTTGGCGGTGCCGGGCGGACCTTCGAGAAGGACATGGCCGGAGCAGAACAGGGCGATCAGCATCAGCTCGACCGCTTCGTCCTGGCCGACGATCGCCCGGCGCACTTCAGCGCGGATCTCGTCCGCGAGCGTCTTCACTTCGGTTACGTTCACCGGATGATTTCCTTCCTCCAAAGGGTAAGCGCCCGCGCCCCCGCCATCAGGCTGGGGCGGTCGTGGGCGTTGCGAACCTGCGCGGCCAGCTCGCTGAAGCGCGGGCGGCCCGGGCGGCTGAGCCGGTCCAGATAGGCGTCGAGCTTGTCGCCTTGCAGCCACTGGGCGCCGGTGGTTCGCGCCGTCTCCTCGCGAACCATTTCGACATAGGCGCCGCCGAGCTGCGCCTCGCGGTCGGCAAGGCCGATCAGGGCGGCGCTGTTCTCGACCAAAGCGGCCTTGCCGAAGGCGATGGCGCGCGCCTCGCGTCGTGCCGGGCCGAACCGGAAGGCGCCGTGGAGGCCCGCCAGCACGGCCGCGGCGAACAAGGCCAAGGTCATCGCGACGAAGGGCGGCTCGAAGGCGAGGCGAAGCAGGCTCTTCGAAGCGCCGGTGCCGAAGCCGTTCATGGTGAGGTCGAAGCCGACTGACTCGCCATCCTCGTTGAGCCGCTCGATCAGCGCCAGCGCCGCGCGCGCCCGCGCCGGATCGCGCAGGCCGTGATTGTTGACGAGGTCGGGGTCGGCGAGGAGGTAGTGCGGCTGGTCTGAAATCTGTGCGACCAGGCTCCTGCCGCCGGGAAGCTGGACGAGCGGCCGGTAGGCCTTGGCGGAGACGGTCTGAGCGGCGGCCGGCACCGGGAAATCGATGCCGGCGAGGGCCGCTTCTCCGGGCACGGGGGCGGCCGGGGCCGGCCCTTCGGCGGCCTGGATGTCGGCCCCGTCCAAAGCGGCTTGCTGGGAGCGCCCGGCGACGGGCGCGAGGGCGCGGACCCAGCCGCGATGCTCGGGATCGGCAACGGTCCACCATTTCGGCAGGATGACGAGCGTGGGCAGGTTTGGCCGCCGGGCCAGCAGCGCCCTCAGCCGATCGGGCGGCGTGTCCGGCTCGAGCGAGACGATCAGAAGGTCGTCCCCTTCCTGCTCGGCGCTGCGGACGAAGCGCGTCTGGTGGAACCCGCCCACCAGGGTCACCAGGCCTTTATAGCCGGTCGCGGCCTGGGAAAGAGCGTGCGCCCGCCCGTCGCGACCCGCGCCGAGATTGTCACCGTAGGCCATCAGCAGCAGCATGGCGGTGAAGGCCGCTATTCCGGCGACGATCAGCCCCGCGACGAGGCGCGGATTGAAGACGGCGTGGCGCACGCTCATCGCTGCCACGCCTCGGCGAAGGCGAATTCCTCATAAGCCGAGCGGCAGTCGCGCCAGTCGGGCTCGGCCAGCGAGCGCCGGGCGAACAGGCTGCGCTCGACAATCATCGCGATGCGGACGAAGGCGCTTCGCGGCCGCTCCGGGATGGCCGGGAGGGCGGCGATGTCGCGGCTCGTGAGCGCCGGCTTCACCAGCTCCGGACGGCGGGAATCGATGTCCTCGATGCTCCGGAACAGAATCAGGTGCGCGGCCTCGTCGAAGCGGCCCTGCGCCGCCAGCGCATCCGCTTCGCCGAGCAGCTCGCGCGCTTCCGACGCTTCCGGCCGCCAGTCGGGCGCTGCCTCGACTTCACCTTGCCGCTGCCACGGCCAGCTCGCCCCCGACAGGCGTCGCGCGACCAGATAGAGGATCAGCAGCGCAGCAATGCCGATCATCGTCCACAAAAGGGCGTTGAGCGCCGGATGATCCGTTGAAAGGAAGCTCGCCAGCCAGTCGAGGAAGCCCGGGCCGCTCGGCTCCCGGACCGGAGCCGGCTCAGCCATCGGCAGGTCGAACTGGATCGAGGAATCGGCGAGCAGGCGCCGGTGCGCCTCGGCCAGCGCCGAAGCATCCGGCCCCGCCACGGCCCCGTCGATCGGCTTGCTGACCGCCAAAGCGCCCCCTCCGCGAAGCCCTATCCTAGGCGGCGGAAAGGCGATGGAGCAAGGCGCTACCGGCGGGGAACCGGCCGGAGGAAGCCGTTTGCCCCCGGAGCAGCAACCGGCGGAAAGAAATGTCGCTCACCGGGAAGCGGGTTCGACCTTGAACGGGTCGGTGGCCCGAAGGACATCGAGGGCAGCCAGCTGATCCCACCATCCCTGCAAGGCGGGGTAGGAGGCAAGCGCCGCTTTTCCCTCCTCGGCTCGCACGAAGTAATCCATCATCGGCGCGAGGTGACAATCGGCAAGCGTGATATCGCGCCCGTCGAGGACGACCCCTTCCCGTGCGACGCCGTCCAAAAACGACAGGACCCTTTGCGAGGCTTCCAGGCCCGTTTCGAGCTCCAGACGATTCGATTCCTCTCCGAAAAACGGCCGGAAGAAAGAATGAGAGGAGACTTGCCTGACCATCGGCCGGTAAGCGTAGGAGTCGATGACGGAAATCACCTGGTCCATCCTTCCCAGAGCGGCGGCGCTTCCGGGCTGCAGCGAACGGCCCTCGAACTTCCGATCGACGTAGCGCGTGATCGCGCCCGTTTCGAAAAGCGTGAAGTCGCCATGGGCCAGCACCGGAACGCGGCCGAACGGATGCAGCCTCAGATAGGCTTCGGAAAGCTCGGCGAACGGATCGACCTCGGTCGTCCCATGCTCGACGTTCTTCAGGAGCAGAGCAAGCCGGGCAGTCCGGGTGTAGACGCTGTATCGGTATCCGTGAAGATGGACCGGGTCCGCCACCCGCGCCTCCGTTCGTTTCGATCGCGAGGGTAGAGCGGACTTCAAGCGAGAACAACGCGCTCGAAGCGAAGCTCCGGGACGGCGTCTCGGACGGTGAGCAGGGGACAGCGTAGGTGTTTGAAAGGAAGGTGGTGGACGCACCAGGGCTCGAACCTGGGACCCGCTGATTAAGAGTCAGCTGCTCTACCAACTGAGCTATGCGTCCGTCCGCCCGGGGAGAGCGGGCATTTAGGAGCGGGGGCCGCGCTTTGCAACCGCGGCGCCGAACGGTGCGGCGCGGGCCGTCGCTCAGGGGTTGGAGCGGCGCCTGGGGTCGAACCGGTTCTTGCGGTCGATCGCCATCAGGATGCCGAGGCAGATCATGACCGTCAGCATCGACGAGCCGCCCCAGGAGACGAGGGGCAGCGGGATGCCGACGACCGGCGCCAGGCCCATCACCATCATCAGGTTGACCGCGATGTAGAAAAAGATGGTGAGCGTCAGCCCGCCCGCCGCCAGCCGCTCGAACCGGTCCTGTGCGTCCAGCGCGACGCGAAGCCCCCAGCGCACCAGCAGATAGAAGAGCGTGATCAGGACGAGGCCTCCCGCCAGCCCCCATTCTTCGGCGAGGGCGGAGAAGATGAAGTCGGTATGCTGCTCGGGAAGATATTGGAGATGGCTCTGGCTGCCGTTGAGGAATCCCTTGCCGAACGCGCCGCCGGAGCCGATCGCGATCTGCGACTGGGTGATGTGATAGCCGGCCCCGAGCGGGTCCTGCTCGGGGTTGAGGAAGATCAGCACCCGCTCCTTCTGATGGGGGAGAAGGAAGGAAAAAGCGATCGGAATCGCCGCGCCGACCGCCGCCGCGCCGCCGAGGAAATACCACAGCGGGAGCCCGGCGAGGAACATCAAGGCGATGGTGTTGAAAACGATCAGGGTTGCGGTCCCCAAGTCCGGCTGGAGCAGGATGAGACCGATCGGCACGACCAGGATCGCTCCCGCCGGCCACAGCGCCGACCAGCGCCCGATCTCGCGCGGCGGCACCTGGGCGTAGAAGCGGGCGAGGACGAGGACGATGATCGGCTTCATCAGTTCGGAAGGCTGGATGCGGATAAAGCCGAGCTCGAGCCAGCTGCGGGCGCCGCCGCCGATGGCGCCGAGGCCGAGCGTCAGGATCAAGAGCAGGATGCCGCCGCCATAAGCGGCCCAGGCGAACTCCTGAAAGGTGCGCGGCTGGAAGTAGGAGAGGCCGAGTGCGAGCGCGAGGAACACGAGAAAGCGGATCGCATGCGGCAGCGCCCAGGGCATGATCGAGCCGCCGGCCGCGGAATAGAGGCCGAGCGCGCCGAAGGCGGCCAGCGCCACCACCACCCACAGCATCTTCCAGGGGAGCTCGGCAACGGCCTTGGGCATGAACGGGACGGCCATCAGGCGCTCGGGGTCGGCGCGGCCGGCCCCCCTCCACCGCTCGCCGCCCATTCGGCCGCGCGCCGCTCCATCCGCTGGGCGATCGAGCCGCCCCATTGCTGCTCGAGCGGGAGCAGCGCCTGCATGGCCTTGTCCTTGTCGAACAGATAGGTGAGCACGTCCTTCGCCACCGGCGCGGCGGCGCGGGCGCCGCCCAGGCCGTGCTCGATCACCACCGCCCCCGCGTAGAGCGGCCGCTCGGCCGGGGCGAAGAAGACGAACAGGCCGTGGTCGCGATAGCGCCATTCGCCGCCGCGGCCGCGGGTCGCGCTGGCGCCGAGCCGGCGGACCTGGGCCGTGCCGGTTTTGCCGCACATCTCGATGTCGGGGAAAGGGAGGCGGCTTCGGCCGGCGGTGCCGGCGCCGTTCACCACCTCCCACATGCCGCCGCGCACCGTCGCGAAATGATCGGCCGAATAAGGCAGCGGCCCGGGCGCCGGTCCCTCCCCGCGGATCAGCCGCGGCCGGATCTTCTTGCCCGACGCGAGACAGGCGGCATAGGTGGCGAGCTGGAGCGGGTTGAGGATCACATAGCCCTGGCCGATCGAGGCGTTGAGGGTGTCCGATTCGGTCCAGTCGGGCCGCATCATCGCCTTCGGACTGCGCTCGAAGCGGCGGCGCTTCCACTCGCTGTCGGGGACGGTGCCGTAGCTCTGGCTGACGACGGGGAGGTCGAATTTCTGGCCGAGGCCGAGGTTGCGCCAGACCGGTGCGATGCGGTCGAAGCCGACCCGGCGTCCCATCGCGTAGAAATAGGTGTTGCAGCTGCGCGCGATGGCGGTGTGCATCGTCATCGGGCCATGGCGGCCCAGGCATTGGAAGAAGCGGTTGCCGAGCTGATAGCCGCCGCCGCAGGAGACGCGCTCCTCGGGGTCGATGCCGGCTTCGAGCAAGGCGAGCGAGTTGCCCGGCTTCACCGTCGAGCCGGGGGGGTACATGGCGTTCAGAACCTTGTTGAGCAGCGGCTTGCGCTCGTCCTGGGCGAACATGTCCCATTCGCTGCGGCTGATGCCGTCGGCGAAGCTGTTGGGGTCGTAGGCCGGCATCGAGGCGAAGGCGAGCAGGTCGCCCGAGTTGCAGTCGATGATCACGCACGCGCCGGATTCGTCGCCAAGGCGGCGGGCGGCATAGCTTTGCAGGCCGGCATCGATGGTCGTGCGCAGCGGCGGCCCGGCGACGTCGGGAAGCGTGCGCAGCTCGCGCACCAGCCGCCCGCGCGCCGTCACCTCGACCCGAGCGGCGCCGGGGCGGCCGCGCAGCCGCCGCTCCATCACTTTCTCGAGGCCCTCCTTGCCGACCTTGAAACCGGGGGTTAGCAGGAGGGGGTTGCGATCCTCGGCTTCATATTCCGGGCGGTTGGGGGTGCCGACATAGCCGATCAGATGGCCGACCGCCGCGCCCTCGGGATAAAAGCGGGCGAAGGAGCGAAGCGGCGCCACGCCGGGCAGCTCGGGCAGCCGTACCGAAAGCTCGGCGAATTTCTCGAACGACAGATGCTCGGCGACCGGGACCGGCTGGAAGCCCGAAGCAGCGCGCAGCTCCTCGCGGATGCGGGCGACCGCCTCCGGCGTCAGCCCGAGGATCCGGGCGAGCTCGGCGATGACCCGCTCTTCATCCTCAATCTGATCGGGGATGAGGTCGACGCGGAAGTCGCTCCGGTTGGAGGCCATCGGCTGGCCGTAGCGGTCGACGATCCAGCCGCGCCGCGGCGCGATCAGCCGCTCCTGCGTGCGGTTGCTCTCGGCGAGGTCGCTGTAGCGCTGGTTCTGGGCGATCGCGATATAGCCCATGCGACCGGCGAGCAGAGCGGCCAAGCCCGCCTGGGCGGCGCCGATCACGAACGTCCGCCGGGCGAAGGTATAGGCCTGGCTCGTTTCGGTGATCGGGGGAAGGTTGCGCCGCCTCATCGCATCAGCCGCCAGCGGTCCAGCGCCAGCACGAGCCGCGCCATCACGGGATAAGTGAGGACGCCGAGCCCGAGCGGGGGAAGGATGACCGAGAAATGCACGTCGCTGCCCATCAACAAGGCGATGTACCAAACGCCAATGGTATGAAAGATAATGGCGGCGGCGCCGATCAGCCAGTCCATCACATAGTCGCGAAAACCCAAGCGGGTGTCGATCAGGTCGAGCGTCAGGAACGCCGCCGTCCACAGCAGCATCGACTGGCCGATCGGGTTGCCTGCGACGAGGTCGTTGACCAGGCCGAGCACCAGGGCGACTTGCGCCGACCAGATTTCCGGCCGGAGCAGCCGCCAGGTCACCAGCGCCATGAAGCCGAGATCCGGGACCAGCGGCGAATCGGAGACGACCGGAAGGAGCGAGAGCAGGAGGGCGGCGATGGTTGAAACCAGCGGGACGAAGCGGCGCCGATAGTCGCGGATCGCGACCTCGGCGCTGGAGCCGGCGATGCGGTTCATCGGGTCGCCGCTCGCGGCGGCTGGGGTTGCGGCTGCCGCTGATCGGGGGCTGGCGGGGCGGCGCCGCCCGGCTGCGGCTGCTGCAGCGCCGGCTGGTAGCGCGGGTCGCGCTGGCGCGCCGGCGGCGTCACCGTCTGCGCCGCGCCCTCGACCGGGACGCCGGGCGGCGGGGCGGGGATCGGCGCCACCACCGGATGGGGCGGCGCATCCTGAAGCTCGCCGCTCGCCGCCGGCTGGTAGGCGCGCTGGACGATGGCATAAGCGGCGCGCGCCGGGTCGGCGAGCGGCCGGGCGATAGCGGTGTCGCGCTCGATCCTGATCACTTCCGCGACCGGGACATCGGGCGGGAAGATGCCGCCGACGCCCGACGTGACGAGGATGTCGCCGCGCCGGAACGGGTTTTCGCCGACTTCGAGCGTGCGCAGCTCCACGGTCCCGTCGCCGCGGCCAGCGGCGATGGCCGGGGTGCCGTCGCGAATCGAGCGCACCGGCACGTTGCTCGCGCCGTCGCTGACCAGCAGCACCCGCGCCGCCCAGCGGCCGACCTCGACCACGCGCCCGATCAGGCCGTCCGGGGAGCGGACCGGGTGACCGACCGCGACCCCGGCGGCGGTCCCGGCGGAAAGGGTGGCGAGGCGGCGCGGCGATTCGAACGACGAGCCGACGATGCGGGTCACCGTCACCTCGTCGCCGACCTGCTGGGCGAGCCCGATGAGGCGGCTGAGCCGGCGGTTCTCGGCGTCGGCCGCCTTGATTCGGATCAGCTCGCGCCGGGTTTCGACCAGCTCCCGGCGCAGCCGCGCGTTCTGCGAGCCGGCGCGGAAATAATTGCCGGCCCCCGTCCAAAGTCCGGTGAAGAAGCCAGTCACGGTGCGGCTGCCGGCGCTGACCGGCGCGGTCACGTCGAGCGCGGCGCCTTTGATCGCCGAAAAGCCGCGCGGGTCGACGACGGCGATGGCGAGCAAGAGCACCGCCACGACCATGCCGGCGACGGCGATCACATAGCCGATGAACAGCCCATATTGGGCCCTTCGCGAGAATCCGGGGCGTCGGATCGAGGGCAGCGCCATGCTATTCGTCCGTCGCCCCAGCGCAGGCTGGGGCCCAAAGGGCGCGTCCGGCGGGGATCAGGGTCAGCACGGACGCCAGCCTGCGGTGGCGTGACGAGAAGAGGAGCTGGTTCTCACGACCGCCTCCGCTCGCGTGCAGGGCCTCAGGCCGTCTGCAGGACGCCGCGGAAGATTTCTTCCTCCATCGCCCGGCCGGTGCCGAGCGCGACGCAGGTCAGCGGATCGTCGGCGACGGTGACGGGGAGCCCGGTCTCGTCGCGTAGCACCTCGTCGAGGCCCTTCAGCAGCGCGCCGCCGCCGGTGAGCACGATGCCCTGGTCGACGATGTCGGCGGCCAGCTCCGGCGCGGTGTTCTCGAGCGCGATCCGGACGCCTTCGACGATCGTCCCGACCGGCTCCGACAGCGCCTCGGCGATCTGGCGCTGGTTGATCGTGATCTCCTTGGGGACGCCGTTGACGAGGTCGCGGCCCTTGATGTGCACGATCTCGCCGTCGCTGCCATTGGGGGGCGGCTTGGCGATGCCGACCTGCTTCTTGATCCGCTCCGCCGTCGCCTCGCCGATCAGGAGGTTGTGGTTGCGCCGGACGTAGGAGGAAATGGCCTCGTCCATCTTGTCGCCGCCGACCCGAACAGAGGTCGTGTAAGCAAGGCCGCGGAGCGACAGGACGGCGACCTCGGTGGTGCCGCCGCCGATATCCACCACCATCGATCCGATCGGCTCGGTCACCGGCATGTCCGCGCCGATCGCGGCCGCCATCGGCTCCTCGATCAAATAGACCTGGCGCGCGCCGGCATTGGACGCGGCGTCGCGAATCGCGCGGCGCTCGACGCTGGTCGAGCCCGAAGGCACGCAGATGACGATCTCCGGCCAGCGCGGGAAGCGACGGCGGCCGTGCACCTTCTGGATGAAGTGCTTGATCATCTGCTCGGCGACGTCGATGTCGGCGATGACCCCGTCGCGCAACGGGCGGATCGCCTCGATCTGGTCGGGCGTCTTGCCCATCATCAGCTTCGCGTCGTCGCCGACCGCCTTGACGCGCTTGACGCCGTTGATCGTCTCGATCGCCACCACCGAAGGCTCGTTGAGGACGACTCCGCGGCCGCGTACGTAGACGACCGTGTTCGCGGTGCCGAGATCGATCGCCATGTCGTGAGACGGGAGTCTCAGGAAATTGAAAAAGGACATTTTTTCAAAAGCTCTCGTGGCTGGACCAAGCGGACGAGCAGGGATTTGCGCCGGCTTGCCTTAACGCTCTCCTATAGGGTCGGCCCGCGCCCCCGGTCCATCCCCGCATGGCGGGATAGGCAAAAAGAGTGCGACCGCCGTCTCGCGGGCCGCCGCCGCTTCGTATAGACCTTGGCGTATGTCAATAAGGCGCCTCCCCGAGCATCTGGTCAACCGTATCGCCGCCGGCGAGGTGGTGGAGCGGCCCGCGAGCGCGCTGAAGGAGCTGGTCGAGAATGCGATCGACGCCGGCGCCTCGCGGATCGCGGTCAGCCTCGCCGGCGGCGGCATCGACCGGATCGAAGTCGCCGACGACGGCTCCGGCATGGCGCCCGACGAGATCGCGCTCGCGCTCGAGCGCCACGCGACCTCGAAGCTGCCCGACGATTCGATCGACGAGGTCGCGACTCTGGGCTTTCGCGGCGAGGCGCTGCCGTCGATCGCCAGCGTCGCGCGGGTCCAGATTGAAAGCCGGGCGAGGGGCGCCGACGGCTGGGCGCGCACGATCGACAACGGCCGGCTCGAAGCGGAGGGGCCGGCGGCGCTCCCGCCCGGTACCCGAGTGACGGTCGAGGACCTGTTCGCCAGGGTGCCGGCGCGGCGCAAGTTCCTGCGCTCGGAGCGGAGCGAATATGCCGCCTGCCTCGACGTCGTGAAGCGGCTCGCCATGGCGCGGCCGGACGTCGGCTTCAGCGTCGAACATGACGGGCGGCGGGTGCTGGCGGTGCAGCCCGGCGAGGACCGGCCGGCGCGGGTCGCGGCGCTGACCGACCGCGCGCTCGCCGACAACAGCCTCGCCGTCGACTTCGTGCGGGGGCCTGCGCGGCTCGGCGGGGTGGCCGGTCTTCCGACGTTCAACCGCGGCGTCGCCAACCATCAATATCTGTTCGTCAACGGCCGACCGGTGAAGGACCGGCTTCTGATCGGCGCGGTCCGGGCCGCCTATCAGGACCTGCTCGCCCGCGACCGGCACCCGGTTCTTGCGCTTTTCATCGACCTTCCCGGGAGCGAAGTCGACGTCAACGTCCATCCGGCCAAGACCGAGGTGCGCTTCCGCGAGCCGGCGGCGATTCGGGGCCTGGTGATCGGCGGCCTCCGCCACGCGCTCGACGAAGGCGGCTTTCGCAGCGTCCAGCGGCCCAGCGCGGCGGCGCTGGCGGCGTGGCAGACGGCTTCGCCGGACCCCTTCCGTCATTCCCGCGAAAGCGGCAATCCAGCCTCTCCATTTTCGCCACGACACAGTGAAAGCTGGACCCCCGCATTTGCGGGGGTGACACAGGGGGTGGCAGAACCTCATGCCGGCTACGAACCGCACGCCCGCGCCGAGACCGCGACCGAAGCGCCGCCGGCTGTGCAGAGCTTTCCTCTCGGCGTCGCCCGAGGGCAGGTGGCGGCGACCTATATCGTGGCGGAGGCGGAGGACGGGCTTGTGCTCGTCGACCAGCATGCGGCGCACGAGCGGCTGGTGCTGGAGCGGATGCGGCGCGCCATGGCCAGTGGCGGCGTCGCTCGTCAGGCGCTGCTGCTGCCCGAGGTGGTCGAGCTGGAGGAGCCCGCCTGCGACCGGCTGGAGGCCCGGATCGGCGAGCTGGCCGAAATGGGGCTCGAGCTGGAACGGTTCGGAGCGCGCGCCGTGCTGGTGCGGGCGACTCCGGCCCTGCTCGGCGCCGGCGACGTCACGGGGCTGATCGCCGACCTTGCCGACGAGCTCGTCGCATACGACGAGGCTTTGAGCCTCAAGGAGCGCCTCGATCATGTCGCAGCGACCATGGCCTGCCACGGCTCGGTCCGCGCCGGGCGGATCCTGTCGGTCGCCGAGATGAACGCGCTTCTGCGCGAGATGGAAGTGACGCCCCATAGCGGCCAGTGCAATCACGGCCGCCCGACATGGGTAAAGCTGGCCCATACGGATATCGAGAAACTGTTCGGCCGGAAGTGAGGCCGCGTTACTGCCAGCCGCGGCGGCGGCGGCGCTCGTAGGGAGGGGGTTCCGGATCGTCCTCGACGACCCAACTATGGTCCTCCTCGATGCCGGCCCGGATCGGCCGGCCGAGGCGGTCGCGGGCGGGCTCGTAGCGGAAGCGCTGCTCGATCAGCCGGCAGGTGGTCTCGTCGAGGATCCGGCTGCCGCTCGAGCGGGTGATCCGGCAGTCGGCGACGCTGCCGTCGGGAAGCACGGCGTAGATGACCGAGACGGTGCCGCCGACGCCCATCTCGCCGAGGCCCGGCGGGTAATCGGAATTGCGCAGCCGGCCGCGGATCCAGCGCGGCGGCCTCAAACCCGCGCCGCCGCCCCCGCCGCCGCCATAGCCGCCCCGGCCGCTGCCGAACCCGTCGCCGAACCCGCCGCTGCCCGTGCCGGGACCGCGCACGTCGGCGGCGCCGGCGGTTGGGTCGCTGCCGCGGCCGGGCACTGGCGCCGACACGACCGGCGGCACGACCGGCAGCGGCACCACCGGCTCGGGCGCGACCACTTCGGTCGGCGTCGAACGCAGGTTGGCCGCCGACGAGGCGCCCTCCTCGCGCGGATCGGCCGCGCGCCGCTCGCGTTCGTTCTCGGGCACCGCGGCGGGAGGCGGTACGCTCTTGTCGAGCGGCTCGGGGGGCGGCTCGGGGAGCAGCGCGATCAGCTTCAACCGCTCGCGGACCGCCGCCGGCATGTCGGCGCCGAGGCCGGCGATCAGCGCATAAGCGACGAGCGCGTGGACGAGCGCCGCCGGAATTGCGGCCTTGATCCGATCCTGAGCGGTTGCTGCGCCGAAAGCCATGTTCGTTCCCGCGTCACGGGCTAGGGCTTTTCACTTTAAGGGCAAGCAGATGAAGCTCGGATTACAGCGCTTCGCTGAGCCCTTCGCCACCTTGGCCACACCAATTACCGTATCAGGGGGACTCGGACCGCCTCGCGCGCCGGGTGGTTGCGGTCGATCGGCCCGATCGCGCCTGCCCAGCGACGTTGCGCGTCGCTTTCGACCCCTCCCGTTTCGGGCCGGCCGCTTTCGCCGCCGGCGCCAGCATCTCGCGATCGCGTCCGAGGCTTCGCTCGACGTCCGCCAGTTCGGACCGAAGCGCGAGGATCTGTGCGTCCGAGCTGTTCAGGAACTCGCGCCGGGCGTCTTCGCAAGCGCCGATACGCGCCTTGATCGCCTCCGCCCGGGCGAGTCGAACCTCGATCGGGCGCTCCGCCGCCCGAGCGCTGCCGCTCCGTCCCTTCAAGCCCTCTTCGACCTCGGCGAGGAGCGAGTCATGCTGCTTCAAGAGCCGATCGATGTCCATGTGTCCCTCCTCACAGGATCAGGTTGAACGCGTTCTCAGGTGACGGCAACTGATCGACCGGATTTCGCCCGAGCGTCGGTCCTTGCGAGACGTTGCCGAGGAACGGACCGGGTGTCCCGAACAGATTGTAGGAGGGAAAGCTGCGCACCGTCGCCTTCACCTGGTTGCCGGAGACGCTGAGCGCCCGGCCGACCAGATGAACGGTGGCACGATCCTTGTTATCGGCGACGGGGCTCGCAAGATGCCAGCAGAAGTTGCCGGAGAACATCGCTCGCTCGAACCGTGCAAAGAATCGCCCGTCCGGGTCCCGCTCTTCAAACAGCTCGACCAAAGCCGTGGCACCCGGCCCGATGAACTTGTTGCCGGCGATCTGCGCCGCGAACCCGCCTGTGACCCCGTCCGAGATGACGAACTCGATCATTCCGCGCAGCCTGAGCGCACGATCTTCCGCGTCGAGGGGGCGCGGCGGCGGATAGCCATATGTGACGAGGTTGCTCTCGATCCGGGCTTCAAGAATCCGATCTCCCCATAGGCCGAAAGCGAGCGGCGGCGGGTCCGCGCCCGATTCTTCGGGCGGCACCCCTATGTCCATCACTTCATTGGCTTCGACATGCCATTCGCCCCACACGATTAAAGCGAAGATTCCGGCCGCCGCGTCCACCCCGGCGCCGCAACGCACGATGCGGTTCGAGACGATCTCGCAGCGCTGGATCACGGCGACGGCCGCGATCCCGATCCATTCGGTCTCGTTGACACGGCACTCGCTGATCGCAGGCGCTTCCTCCCTCCCAACGATGATGCCGATCAGGCCGCCGCGGATGCCGTTGTTTCGGATGCTGTTGCGCGCGCCCGATACGGCCAGGATACCCGTCCTCGCGCCGATGATCGTGTTGTCGCTCACCGAACAATCCTGCGCGCGATCGAGCATGATCCCGGCGACGAGCGACTTTCCCCGGCGCCCCACGAAGTTTCCCCGTAGGTCGCCGCCCGCGAGATGAGTGGCGACGATGCCGTGACGTGGACCGTCGATGGTGTTGCCCGACACCGAAATGTTGCTGACGGGGACGATGTTGACCCCGCTGTCGTGGCCGACGGCGATCGCGACGCTTTGATTGCCTGCGTCGCGGCTTGCCTCGATGCGGTTGTCGGTCGCGCTCGATCCGTCGCCGCAAAGACGAATTGCCGAACCTCGACCGCCCCCGCTCACAATGTGATTGTGGGCGATGATCGCGTCCTGCGCGGCGACGTCGATCGCAAAAGCGCTCTCGCTGGCATTGGGGTTGAACACCAGGCCGATTCTGTTGCCTGTGACCCGCGACATGCGGGCGCGGGAGTGGGGTATCCCGCCCGGATCATCGTCGATGACGATGCCGTTCAGCGCGTTGCGTATCGTGTTTGCCTCGACAGTCAGCGAGCCCCTCATTTCCCGCGCCAGCAGGGCGACGCTGTCGGGCAAGTCGGCGCTGTTCCTCGCCATGTCCAGGGTGCAGCCCTTGACGGTCGCGTCGCCGCAGCCCTTGTCGAACCAGATGCCGGTGGCGGGCCTGGCGAACCGGCAGTCGCGAACTTCGACGTCCTCCGCCGCGGCCGCGAGGATCCCGATGGTCGAGCTTTCCTGCTCCGTTTCCAGGCTGCAATCGGCGATCGCGAAATCGGAGACGCTTTGGAGCCGGACGATCGGCGCACCGCCGGCCCTGCCTTGCCGCATCGTCAGCGTATGGACGCGGCTATGGTCGCATTCCCGAACGACGAGCAATTCGCCCCCGCGCCGGTTCACGACGATGGCGCCGAGGCTTTCGCCGTGGAGAGCGACGTTGTCGCGTGCGATTTCGATCGGCGCCGTCAGCTCGTGCACGCCTGCCTTCAGGCAAACGCAGCCGCCCACGTCGGGCAGGGCGTCGATCGCCTTCTGGACGACGTCGCCGGGTGCGACCGAGATACAGCAGCCGAGATTCGGCTTGGGTCGGCAGTCGCTTACCGTGGCCCCCCCCGGCGCCGCCGTGATTGCGGCAAGCTGGGCATAATGATGATTCACTCCGCGCGGCGGCGCGGCGGTGAGCGTTTCCACCGATGCGTCGGCGACCCGCGCGGCGAAACACCACCAATCGCCGGTTCGTAGCAGCCCGCTCGGATCGTCGACCGACCACTCGACCTCGATCCCGTCTTCGATCGGGATCGGGGTCGAAGCCGCAGCCGCGATCAAACCGTCGCCATCGACTTGAGTGGCGGCCGTCTGGTCCCATTTCTGCAGGCGCACCGCGCGCGCGACGAGGTCGGGTCCGGCAGTCGGCCCGCTCGGAAAGCTGTGATCGCCGATTACAGGCACGGGCCGGTCGAGGGTGACGCGGCGTTCCGCTTCGTCGACCGATGCGATTTTCGCCATCTGGACGGGCCGACCGTGCAGTTCGCGGACGTCGTCGGTGAGCGCGACCCAGTCGCCGACGCCGAAGCGCCGTACCGGATCCCGGCCGATCCGATCGAGTTCGAGCGTCGTATCACCCGCGCTGACCGTGAGGCCGACGACGGCGGCGACGATCGAACCGTTGTCGCGCGACCAGCGGAAGCGGGCGGTGGCGAGGGGACCGCCCTCATGGACTTCGACGCGATAGAGCCGGTTTTCCAGGCCGCGGTAGCCGCCGCTGGGCGGAAGAATGCAGGGATCCTTCGCCGCGGGCGGGGCAATCGCACGCGTCGTGAGGCGGCCGGCCGAGGGCGGTTCGCCCACCGGTTGACCGCAGGCCGCGCCGCTGCGCGCCTCGGCACGTACCTGCCACACGATCTGGCGGCGCGTCGCGGTATCCGCTCCACCGAGCGCGACGTCGAGCAACTCCGAATCCTGGACCCAGCTGACCTCGCGCTCCCAGATGTCGAGATAGACGACGGTATCCGCTGTCGGAAGCGCATCCGGTGCCGGCAGGAAGGGCTGGTTGAGGTAGGTCCAGTTCTCGCCTGGAAGGATTTCGGCGACCAGTCCGTCGACGTAAAGGCGCCCCGCCCCGATCGACAGGTCCCCGCCTGGCAAAGCACCGATTTTGAACGCGTCGGGCGTGGTCAGTTGCGGAACGCCGATGGCGCCGAAGCTGTCCAGCGCCAGCATCCGATCTCGCCGTTGGCCGATTTCCGCCGCCTCGTTCCAGTCGGCGTCCAGCTGGACACGGCCCTGCTGCATCAGCACGCCGGAATAGCGTTTGGCGGGATCGTGGGTGAGGCGCGTATAATCGCCGCTCATGGCTTCGGGTTCCCCTTGTTCACGTTACGTAGACCAGGGCGGGATCCAGCCCGAACGGAAGATATTCCTCGAGCCGCACCCGGAGGTTCGCGTCACGCTGCGGCTGCCGCAGGTGAGCATAGGCACCCATCTCCGAGCCGTCCTCGGCGCCTTGCGTAATTTCGACCGAGCACGACAGGGCAAGCTGGAGATAGGCGGGTTGGCCATAGCGCCGATCGGTGTAGGTCGGACGCACGCGGCGACGTACATCCGCGATCAGCGCGTCGCGGGCGGCGCCGGTGAGGGGGGCTGAAGCGTCCAGAGCCCGCTGTTCGCCAAGGTCGGGCTGGCAGCGGTAGCGGCGGGGGGTCCTCGAGCCGGGCTCGACATAAGAAAAGCGCACGCAGCCGATGCCGGCGCGGTCGACCATCACGGGGCCGTCCAGGATCGACTCGCTGGCCAGCAGGATCGCCCGCGCTGCGATTGCGCCGCGCACCGTGGTCCGTTCGAGATGGAGCGGCGGGCCCGGCGCGCCGGCGCCTTCGGGCGCGGTCAGCGCCGCGTTTCCGACGCCGTCGATGATGCTGTCCAGCGCTCGGACCGCTTCAGCATGGGCCGGGATGCGGAGCGCGCCCGTGATGGCGAAGGCAAGCTCCACGGACAGTTCCTCGTTGATCGGCGCCCCCGCGCCGTCCGCGGAGGCGGCGAGCAGGCTGGGCGGTACCGGGTTGACGGGGGGGGTGACTGTCGAAGGGTCGGGCTCGGCGATCGTCTCGGCCGGCACGACGGTGCTGTGGACAAGCCGCAGCCGCCGCAGTGAGTCCGACAGTTCGATCCTCCCTTCGACCAGCAGGCCAGAAAGGGTGAGGGAGAAGTCGGGGCGGGCGCCTTTGATTGCGAGGGGGGCCGTTAGGCGAAGATGGGGGCGGAAGCCGTCGGCGGCCTCGATCGCCAGCCTGTCGCCGCGGGCGGGCCCGAGGTCGACGGCCAGCGCCTCGGCGTAGCTGCGATTGTCCTCGATGCTGATCACCGCGCTCGGGCCGCCGTCGGCCGCCCACGCATCGAGCGCGGCGCCGATCGTCGCGTGCGCGCCGCTCGCCACGACATAGACCTTCTCGACTGTGTCGCGGCGGATCAGCCAGGCACGGCGGCTGTAGCTGCCGCCCCCGATGTCGGCCGGGAAGCCGTAATGGTGGTAGACTTCGACCGCGCCGCGGGCCGAATGGCCGAACCCAAGCGCCAGCCGGCCGCGGACCGGATCGACGCTCACCAGGTTACCCGCAGGCCGGAGCCAGTTCGTCAGGTCGGCGCAGCGAATGTCGTCGGGCGGAACCTGGACGCCGCCGACGACGATGGCGAAGCTCGGCGCGGGCGACGCGGCGACGCCCGGCGCGATGTTGAACGCGCCGTAAAAGTCGGTGAAGCCCGGCCGCGGCAGCGGCAGCGCCTGGTGGGCCCGCAAATCCGCGAAGAGGCGCGCCGGCCGGATCGGCTGCGGGACATGCAGCTCGGTGGCGAGGCCGGTCTCGTCGGCTTCACGGCGGACCCGGCTGAAAAGCGGTGCGTCCTGACCGAGCACACTGAAATGGTAGCGGAAATCGCCTGAGCCGCCGACCCGGCGCGCCATCGTCGCTTCGAGCGGATAAGCGCGCAGCCGCCACAGGTGAAAGGCGATCGCCCGAATGCCGTGCCAGCCTTCGTGCTGCCCGGGCGGCCGAACATCGACGGTGTGTGCGATCTCGTCGAACGGCCCGTCCAGCCGAGTCGCGACCTCGACCGAGCGCAGGTCGGGCGTCCTGAGGCTGCGCGGCCGAAGATGGTTGCGCAGCCATTGCGTCCAGCCGAGCAACTCGAACCCTTCGACGGCGTGCGCCGGCCAGCCGGTGACGTCGCGGGCGAGTTCCTCGAGCATCGCCAGCGTGCCCTTCCGGCGGCGATAGGAGATCGTCTTTGCGACATCGACCCGCGCGCGCACCGGCGGCGGCGGCGGTGCGAGAGGCCCGGCGAGATCCCAGAACGGCTCTTCGGCCGTGTAAGGCGCGTCGGCGGGACCTTCGTCGATCGGGGTCCAGCCGACCAGATCGCCCAGATAGGGAACCGCCCACGGCTCGCAGGTTTCGATGAACGCATTGGCGTACAATTGGGCGAGATCGTCCTCGATCGCGTCGGTGGTCCCCTCGATGATCTCGAGGAGCGCGCGAAGCGGCTCGCCGGCCTGGACGTCCTGCTCGCGAACGGTCGCGGGGAGCAGGCCGTAGAGCTTGTCGCGGGGCGCGTTGGAGTAGGCCATCAGAGCGCCCTCACCAAAGCGAGGCTGACGTCGCGCCGGTCGAGGAAGGGCAGCTCGCCGGCAAGGACCGGGGGCGGCCGGCCTTCGAAGCCGGCGCGGGCGAAACGGTCGATCAAGGTCGGATCGGCGGGCGCGGGCCGGGCGGCGAACAGGCGAATGTGCGGCTGCACCGCCGCGAGGGTGACGGCGCGCAGCGAACGCTCCGCAGGGGTGAGCTCCGCATGTCCGCGAAGCTGGAACAGGTCGAGATCGACCGCCTGGACTCCGGGCGCGGACTGGAGCGCAGCGAAAGCGGCGCTGGCATGAACGGCACGGCCGAGCTCCGCCCGGTCGAACGCGTAGCGCGTCAGCACCGCCGCCAGCGCCGCGGCGAGCACGGCCTCCGGCTCGCGGGCGGGATCGGGGACGATGCGCGCGGCGAGGGCAAGCGGCACCCGAACCGCATTGGCGAGACCGAGCTCGCGGTTGGGATCGCGAGCCTCGGCGAAGGCGGCGTGGAGGTTGGCAAGCGCACTCGAGGAGAGCGGCGCCGCGTCGGGCCCGCAGACGGTGATATGGACGATCCGCTCGAGACGCCGCCAGACCCAGGTCGCGTGCGCGCGCGCCGCGAGGCCGGAGGCAAGGGCGATATTCTCGAAGTCCCGTAGCGCGACCGCCCGTCCGAAGGTACGAACGGTGCCGGGCGCCGCGGCACGGGTCGAATCCGGATTCTCGGGATCCAGTCCGCCATCGCTGGGAAGGGGGTTGGAGACGGTCCGAAGCCCGACCGGCCGCTCAAGAGGGGTCGTCAGCTGCCCGGCGCGCACCCGGCCGGCGGCGCCCAGTCCCGTTCGGTAACGAGCCACGACGTTCGCCGCCCCGGTCGGCAGCCGCGCACCGCTGACGCCGTCGCCGAAGGTCAGCATGGTCTGACCGCCATCCGACCGGCGGGCCGTGTAGACGCGCTCGGCCGCCCCGCGGCCGAAGAGGCTCGGTACTTCGCGCCACCGCTCGCCCGAGACGCTGACCTCGAGCGCCGGCGTGGGGTGAAGCGAAGACTGGGCCAGATGCGTGACGGGGGCGTGCTGGAGGTGCATCCGCTGGAAGGCCCGGCCACCGTCGCCATGGCCCAGCGGCTCCTCGCGCTGAGTCTCGCCATGGCTTGCCGGAGCGATGTTGCCGCTAACCCGCGCCTCACTCAACGGCCCCGGCAATGGCGGCTTGAAATCGACGACGAGGTGGTCGGGGGCGGCGCCGACCACCGAGGCCCCGGCGGATATCGCGGCGACGGTGGCGGCGTGCGTGCGGCCGCCGGCCTCGATCAGGATCATCCGTCCCTTGCCAAGCTCCGCGGGCGGCTCGCCGTCGAACCGCAGGGCGATGCGGCCCCCGTCCACGCTCGCCGGAAAATCGATGTCGGCGAAGCGGACGTCCTGCGCGCCGATTTGCCAGATTCGCGCCGATCGCCGGTCGGGGATCGGGCCGATCCCGAGATCCTCCCGTGCCGACCATTCGCTCCACTTCATGCCGTCGAAGATGCGGTGCACCAGCGTGCCGTCCGCGCCTCGCGCCTCGACTCGCAGCCCGCCAGCGGCCGCAAGCGCAACCGGGTCGCCGGCGATCGCCCCGCCGAGCGACTGCCAGCCCGACCATAGCCCGCCGCCGCGGCCAATGCGGCCGAGCTCGCCGCCGGAGGTCCGCACGAATATCTCGGCGTTGCCGCCGGGTAGAAGCACCAGGGCGGGTGCGCCGGTGCCGGTACCGCCGAGGTCCGTCCAGGGCGACCATTCCTCGCCTTCCCGGCGACGGTGGATCAAAATCCCGGAATCGCTCAGGGCGACGACCTCGAGACGACCGGCTCCGTCCGATGCCGCGGCAGGACCGGCAGCGAGCGCGCCGCCCAGCGACTGCCATTCGAGCCACGTGCCCGCCACGCGGCGCCGCCACCAGAGCGCCCGATCGCGGCCGCGGGCGAAGACGTCGACGATCCCCGGTGCGGTGGCGGCGGCGGCGATACGCGGGCCGATCTCACCGCCCAGGGATCGCCACTTCGCGCCCGCCGGACCCAAGCGCAAGGTCCACAAAGCGTGGTCGTCGCCGGTGGCGAAGACATCGGTCCTGCCGCCGGACAGTAGCGGAACCGGGTCGCCGGCAAGCGCGCCGCCATAATCGGCGAAGTCCTTGCTCCAGTGACCGCCCAGATCATAGGATGCGTGGCGCAACCGGCGCCCGCCGTCGCGAACGAACAGGTCCAGCCGCGTCGACGACGTGAGAAGCAGCGCGGGGTTGCCGCCAGGAGCGAAGTTCAAGGCGTTCCAACCGCCCGGAGAGAAAAAGAGCAGATGTCCCGCGCCGCCGCGGGCGACCGCGAGATCGGCGCCGGCCATGGCGGCCAGCGCGGGCGTGCCGCGAACGATCTGGCGGAGCGTCGCGAGCGTTACCGTGTCGGCCAGCGGCCCGTGCCGTTCGGGCCCCTCGTCCACGGCGGAGACCAGGGCGGTGCGCAGGCGCGGAACCGCCGTGGGGCCGGCATCGACGAGGAGGTGTGCCCCCGCCTTCAACTCCTCGTAGCGGGCGTCGAGGGGGAAGGTCTGAACGAACCATTCGAAGGAGCCGTCGATAGGCTCGGTGTTCCAGCGATCCTCCGGGAGAAGCGCCGGGTCCGCGTCGTAAACCTGGTGGGTCGCAGGGTTGCCCGCCCCGAAAAAGCGCATCCGCCGCTCGATCCGCGCGAGGCGAGCCGTGGCGGGGGTGAGATGCGAGGCCTGTACCGCCGGCTCGAAGACCAGGCGCTCGCCGGCCGCCGCGGCGTTCAGCGCGGCGACGCTTTTCTCTTCGATCACGCCCGCGCCGAACAGGATCAGCCGGTCGCGTGCTCCAAGGGCGGCGGGACGGGAAAGGATCAGGCCCCCCGTCGCGCCCCGGGCAAGCGCATTCACGGCGCGCGGCGGGCCGAGCGCGGCGGCGGCGTTGAGGCGCCAATCGGCCAGCATCTCGGCCAGCGTCTCGTAGGTCGCCGGCAGCTCATCCTGGCCCGGCACGCTCATCACCGGGAGCCCGCGCCGGATGCGAACCCGAGCGCCCTCCTCGACGGTGAATGCGAGCAATGCGGTGGCGGCGAGGCCGGGGTGAAGCTCGTACCCGATCAGCCGCGCCAGCCGCAGCACGGAATCGCGCTCGCGCGCGGTGCGCAGGTAAAATTCGTTGCCGAGCCGCTCGGTATAGAAAGCGAGCAGGTCGGCCATCGCGGCCGCGAGCTCGATGAGAGTCACCGCATGATCGTCGGGCTCGCGGGTGGTGAGGCCGGCAAGCGCGGGCTCCCCGGAAATCCGGTCCAGCATCGCGCGGCGGAAGGTTGCGAAGGTGCCGCTCCGCCATTTGAGCGAGTCGAGACCCGGCCGGTTCCAGATCGCCACCGGCGCCGGCGGGACGGCCGGACGGCAGCAGCAGGAGAGGATCGAGGGGAGCATCACAGCCCTCCGACCGCGGTCAGCCGCAACACGCCGTCCTCGGCATGGTTGGGATCGTTGCGGAGCCGAGCGATCTCGGACGGCGCCATCGCGATGCGGCCGCGCTCGAGCTCGTCGGCGGGTTCGGACCAATAGCGCGCGAAGCGGGTGACTTCCGCCGAGTCCAGCCCCGGGATCGGATCCAGCCGGGCGTAGAGGCGGGAAAGCTGCACCGCCTCGCCGAAGCCGAAGCCGAGATGATGGAAGAAGCCGGCGTCGGTGCCTCTTCCCGGCGGGGACAGGAGGGCGTGCGTGGCGGCCGCGAGGACCGCGCCGCGATGGTGACCGGGCGCGACGCAGAGCCGGATGTCGACGCCGAGCGGGACGTAGACGGCGGCGCCGACAGCAAGGTCGTAGCCGGCGAGCTTGAAACGCGTGAGATGGGCGGTGACGCCGTCGGCGAAGGCGGGGGTCAGCCGCACGCCGCCGCCCGGCAGGCGAACCAGGTCGGCCGGATCGCGAGGGTGGATGGCGAGCAGCACCGTGTGCCAGGATCCGGTCCAGCGGAAGACGGCCCGCGCCGCCTCCACGCCGGGATGGCGCAGCGCCATTGCAACCCAGTCCGCTTCGGTCACCGCCCGGTGCTGGACGGCGCGGTGCGCTTCCGGGGCGAGCGCCCGGACCTCAGCGATCGTCTCGGCATCGACGCCGCCTGAAGCGGCGAGCGGCTGGTAGACACGCTCGACCGGCGGCGGAGCTACGCCGTCGGGTGGAGCGACGTGGACGAGCGCTCCGGCGCCGATATTCCCCGCCCGCCCGCCGCCGAGACGGACCCGCGCCTCCACCCTGCGGACGCCGACCGGGCGGCGACCCTGGAGGCCGTCGCCAAAGCGCAGCCGCGCCCGGCCGCCATCGTCGATCTCGGCGACGAAATGCTGGTCCTGCGGCGTGCTGTCGAGCAGATGTGGGACCGGCCCCCAGGTTTCCCGGCCGGTCGCCGTGTCGAGAAGCAGGACGCACTGCGCGAGGCAGTCGCGGGGACCCGCGTCGAGGCCGTGGCGATCGGCGAGCGGGCGGCCGGAACCGTCGCGCGGCAAATCGACCGCCATCGGAGCGTGAGCGAGCGGGGCCGCCGTCGAGGGCAAAGCGAGACCCGGCTGCGGCCAGCGGCCCCGGCCTTCGTCCGGGAGGCCGATCTCCTCTTTCGCCGAATCGAGCAGGCGCGCCCGGCCATGATCGGCCGGGGCGATGTTGCCGCGCGCGATCGTGACCGGATCGATCGGGCGGCCGTCTTCGTCCTCGCTCGAAAGGCAGAGCGCATGCCGCAGCGGCGGCTCCCAGCGCACGCGCAGCAGCGGCAGCGGCGGCCGGGCGGGATCGTTGCGGGGCTTCAGCTTGTCGGTGAACGCCGAATCCAGCGCCGGTCCGGCGGCGGTCAAACGGACCACGTAGCGATGGGCGGGGTCGGCATCGGCTTCGATGCCGGTGGCAGGGCTGCGCGCTTCCTCGAGCAGAAGATATTCGCCGGCTTCCAGCACCGGCGCGAAGGCGGTGCCGTTCCGGTCGAGGCCGAACAGGAAGGCCTCGGTCGCGCCCGCCGCGAGGCAGCAGCGCGCGTCGCCCCAGCCGTGGATCCGCAATTCGTTGTGGCGGGCATCGACCCGGCACGCAGCGGTCGTCTCGAACACGACCGCGTCGGCGAGCGCCGGGTCGCGCTCCCAATCGGCGGTGGCCGGAAGCAGCGTGCCCGGCGGCGCCGGAGCGCCCCTCAGCGCCCGGCCGATCCGGGTCGACAGCCGGGTTTCCGGCGGAAGCACGGCGGCGGTCGCCTCCTCTGCGGTGAAGTGAACGAAGGTCCAGGCGCTGCGGCCCTGGTGCATCCGGTAATCGACCAGCCGCGCGTGGCGCGCCGCGGAAACCCGGTGCCGGCAGGTGTCGAGAAACGCCTCGGTGGCGGCGGCATCCTGCTGGTAGCTGAGATAGTCGCCGGCATAAGCGATCAACTCGACCAGGGTCATGCCGAGATCGGCCGGAAGCCGCTCCTGCCAGTGCGGGTTACGCTGGGCGATCAGGTCGACGAAGAGACGGCGAAAGCTCTGATAATCCTTGGCGAGATAGTCGAGCGCGGGCTCCACGAAAGGTTCATCGGGACAATCGTCCGGTTGCCGGCAGTCGAATTCGCTGGGGCATTCCGCCTTGAAGCCGAACCGCGCCTGCGACCGCTCGGGGTCGAGGGCCGGGTGGCCGGCGCCGAGACCGTCATGGCCGGCATCGGCCAGCCGCAGCACGTAGAAAGAGAAATCGCCCTCGCGGTCGAGCGCGATTCGAAGCCGCGCCGGATCCGTCGGATGGGCGGCGACGGCGACGGCGCGGATGCCGACGATCCTGACGCCGCCGTCGATCGCGACGTCGCCGACGCCGAGCGCCGGGGCGGGCAGCTTCCGAGTGAGCGTCACTTCGAGCGTCGGCGGGCCGAGGTCGCGGCGATATTCGACGAACTCGATGCCGACGCGCGGGTGGGCGGGGTTGCGGAGCACGGCCGAGCGCTGTTCGCCGGCGCACAGCAGCATGTCGGCGGGCGAGGGCATCAGGCCGCCACCGCGGTGTGGAAGCTGTCGGCGTGGCGCTCGCCGGTGTCCCGACGCGACCAGAGGACATTCACCTCCAGCGTCGCCTCGTCGGCGCGGACCGTCACCCCCTCCACCGCGATGACCGGCTCGAGCCAGCGCTGCAGGGCGCCGTGGACGAGCTGCTGCGTGGCGGCGGCGAGCACATCGGAATTGGGCGCGAAGACGAGCTGCCTGATCCCGCAGCCGAATTCGGGGCGGTTGACGCGCTCGCCGGGCGCGGTGAACAGCACCAGCCGGATCATGTCGCGCAAATGGTCGTCGCCGGACTTCACGGCGGCGCGCCCGCGCGCGTCGACCGCGAACGGCAGGGCCAGCGCGGCCTCCCGGCCGGTCACGGCGCCACGCGGGGGGGAGGGGGACGGACGGGCGCCACGCCGCTATTCCAGCGCGACCTTGCCGGACAGGAACGTGCCCGGCGGCGGCATCATCTTGGGGAGCGGAGGCGCCGGCGAGACCGGCGCCGGCCCCGCCATCTGGCCCGGATGGACATGGCCGTTGAACGCCGTGACGAGCTGCTGGAGATAGGCGAGGAGGCGGTCCCCAAGCACCGCCGGATGGGCCGCCGCGGCGCTGCCTTCCCTGATCAGCGCGCCGTCCAGAACGACTCGCAGCGCGCCCTTGACGGTCACCGTGCCGAGCGCGGCGGCGATGGTGACCTGGTTGAGGCCGCTCGCGTCGCTGATCCGGATCGTCTGGGCGGCGTCGTCGAGCGCGACCGCCAGGCCGAAATCGGAGCGCCACAGCTTGGTGGTCGGAACGGCCGGCGCCCCGGGCGGGGCCATCGGCGGCTCGGCCGCGCCCCAATAGCAGCCGGCCCAGATCGGGCGGCTGACGTCGCCCGCCTCGAACTCGATCCAGACGCCGGCGCCGATCGGCGGGATCGCGAAGAAACCGGCGGTGGGGCCGCCATAGGGGCTGCACGGAGTCGCCCAGCCGGTCGGGACCTCGCCGAGCAGATCGGGGACGCTCGCCCGCACCCGTCCCAGGCTCAGCGGATCGAGATTGTCGAGGACGATGCCGCGATGCTTGCCCCAGACCGGGGGAAGGTCGGCCGAGGCGTCCGCGGCGATCACGCCGCCGCCGACAGCGGGTCGAAGAATTCGGGGCCGAACAGGCCGACGGCGTTGCGCCAGCCGGCGAAGCTTTGTTCGTAGCCGTCGCGGGTGAGGCGGTGCGTGACTCGGTCGACCATGTAGAGGCCGCTATGCTCGCGGCCGGCGCCGCGCACCGCGACCGGCTCGCCCGGCTGGAGCACGCGGCCGAAGGCGGCGGTGTCGATCTTGCCCTCGCCGCGGATCGAGCGGCTGGTGGCGCTGGCGCGGGCGAGCGCGCGCTGCTGCGCCTCGGCCGGATTGGCGGCGCCGAGCGCTCCGGCCGGGCGCTCCACCGGCGGCGGCACGATGCGCAGCAGCGTCGGCTCGGCGCCGAGCGGCACGTCGATCGAGGCCGGCGCGGCGAACGGGACCGGGGCACGGGTGCGCGGGTCGGAGGACGCGCCGAGCACCGTCGTCGGCCGGAGCATGTCGTAGGAGACGCGAAAGTCGGCGAGGTTGGTGCGGCGGCCGAAATCGACCGACAGCACTCCCTGCGGCACCGGCAGCGGCGGCGGGCGGCGGAACACGCCGAGATCGACCCCGGGCACCGGGCTCGGCTGGAGACGCACCTCGAAAGCGTGCGGCGCGGCCAGCGCGAACAGGAGCTGGGCGTCGGAAACCGTCTGGGTGGTGGTGGTGTCGAGCAGGGTCCGGGTCGGCGGCAGCGGATCGACCGCGGCGGGCACGATCGCGTGGCGGCCGAACAGGATGAAGGCGATCCGGTCGTCGGAAAGGTTCGGCCAGGCCATGGGCTGCTGGATCGTCGCCATGCGCGTCCCGAGCGCATCGGCTCCGACGATCTCCAGGGTCGATCCGCCGGGCCGATTGCCCGCACTGAGCCGCGCGTCCATAAGGAAGCCGTTGATCAGCGGTTGCGGCACGCCGAGCCCGAGCGAGACCATGATCGTCACCGGCGTCAGCGGGCGCAGGACCGGCAGCGCGAGCGCATCGAAATCCCCGAGCATGTTGCGGCTCAGCGCGAAATGAAGCCGGAAGGTGGCCGCCGCGCCGACGCTTGCTTCGACCTCGATCTCGCGCAGCGCCGTGGTCAGCACGGCGGGCAAGGGCGCGAGGCCGAGCAGCACCGTGAAGTAAGACGGCAGGGGGCCCGTCACATGCCGCCTTCCGGCGACGGCCTGGCGATCCGCGTCCCGGGCGCGGCAGCGAGGTCGACCGGTCGAATCGTCCGGTTGAGGTCGCACAGCCGCCAGAACGCTTCCGCGTCGCCGAGCAGCGCATGGGCCATCAGATCGGGGCGATCGCCCTCCCTCACCACATAAAAAGCGGGGCCGGGCTCGAGCTCGGGAATGAAGCGCTGCCGCTTGTAGCGGATCGTGCGGCCGTCCGGCCCGGCAATCTCGGCGTCGGGGACGGCCTCGTAGCGGCTGCCGCGGAAGAACATCCGCTCAGACCGGCAGCATCGAGCGGATGCCCGGCGCGTCAGCGAAGGTGTTGATCCCGGCCATCACCTCCTTCTGGGCGAGCGACGCGGCGTAGACCCAATAGCCGGGGTTGAGCGGATCGACGTCGCGGTGGGTGAGCACGCGAAGCTGCAGGTCGGCTGTCGCCCGGATCGGGTTCAGCGCGGGATCGAAGCTTTGCTCCTTGATCGAAAGCGCGGTCAGCTGGACCGGGAGCACCCGCCGCACGCCCCAGACGAGCAAAGCGAGCGGCGCTTTCTCCGCGGCGATGAAGGCGCTGCCGGCGAGCGCCAGCATTTCGTTCGCGACCATCACCGGCAGCGGCGGGTAAGCGAGCTGCTCGAGTGCGGCCAGCACCGGGTGGAGGCCGTGGGCGACGGTGACGCCGTTCGAGCGGGGAAATTCGAGCTGATCGGCGGCGTCGATCTCGACGGAGAGGGAGAGCGTCTCGGTGGGCGGCCCGTTCAGCCGGTCGACGTCGCCGCGCCCGCCGCCCCATTGCGCGGAGTTGGGCTCGATCTGCCTCGTGACCTCGTCGGGATTGTATTGGAAGACGACGATCGTCGGAATGAGCTCGGGCAGCTGATAGGCGACGATGCCGCCCTTCTGAACGCGAGGAGAGCCCGGGAAAGCAGAAGCCATGCGACCTCCTCGCGCGCGTGCACGGAATCGGGGGGACGCGAAGCTACCGGACCGAGCGAGGAGACCATAGATTATGGCCAAGGACAAGGGCCGCGAT